>NZ_CP126741.1:2264488-2587987 GCF_030246905.1 Microbacterium sp. zg-Y818
GACCCCGGCCGAGAGCGTGCACGCGCTGGGCGTCGAGCAGCTACGGCATCCCGACATCACGGTGTGGTCGGCCTGGGACAGCGACGACCTCGCAGGCGTGGGCGCCCTGCAGCGGCGGGATGCCGCCCACGGCGAGATCAAGTCCATGCGGGTCGCCCCCACCCACCTGCGACGCGGCGTGGCTCGGGCGCTGCTGCGCCACATCATGGCCGAGGCACGTGCCATGGGGCTGGTGCGCCTGCAGCTCGAGACGGGCTCGGGGGCCGACTTCGCCGCCGCACGGGCGCTCTACCTTGGCGAGGGATTCACGCCCTGCGGGCCGTTCGCCGACTACACCGACGACCCACTCTCGACCTACTTCGCGCAAGATCTGCCGCAATAGCGCGCCACACGACCCCGACGCGCCCGGGGCTCGTGGCCACGTGTGCTTCGGTCGTCGCGCCTGCGCCCTTCGCCTGCCCCCGGCGGGCCATTCGCGACGACCGAAGCCGCGAAGCCGCGAAGCCGCGAGGAAGTGGCCGGGCTCAGGCCGGGACGATCATCGCGACCGCGAACGCCGCGACGCCCTCACCGGTGCCGGTGAAGCCCAATCCGTCGGTGGTCGTCGCCGAGACCGAGACAGGGGCGCCGCCGAGGGCCGCAGAGAGAACCCGCTCCGCCTCGGCGCGCCGGTCGGCGAAGCGAGGGCGCCGCGCCTGCACCTGCACCGAGACGTTGCCCACGGCCCAGCCTGCTTCGCCGAGCAGCGCGCGGGTGCGCGCGAGGAACGCGTCGGCGTGCGCACCGGCGTACTCGGGCCGGTCCGTGCCGAAGTGGGTGCCGATGTCGCCGAGGCCGGCCGCGGCCAGCAGCGCGTCGACGATGGCGTGCGCGACGGCATCCCCGTCGGAGTGCCCCGACAGCGGCTGCTCCCCCGGCCACTCCAGGCCCGCGAGCCACAGCGTCCCCTCGCCGCCGACCGCGTGCACGTCGGTGCCGACCCCCACGCGCGCGGCGGGCTGCTGGGCATCCAGGCGGCTGGCCGCCGGGTGGACGGGAGACACCAGTGACCGGGCGCGCTCGAGGTCGGCGGGAGTGGTGATCTTGAAGCTCATCTCGGAACCGTCGACGATCACGACCTCATGACCGGCGGATGCCACCACCGCCGCGTCATCGGTGAACTCCTCTTCGGCAGCCGCGTACGCGGCATCCAGCACGTCCCGACGGAACCCCTGCGGGGTCTGCGCGGCTGCCAGCTCGGCACGGTCCACGCCCGCGATGATGCGCGCACCGTCGACCCGCTTCAGGGTGTCGACGACGGGCAGCACCGGAATGGCGCCTGCAGCGCCAGCGCCGACCGCCGCGATGACGCGCTCGAACACCGCCGGCGGCGTGAGCGCGCGGGCGGCATCGTGCACGAGCACGACCTCGACATCCGACCACACCGCGTGCAGCCCCGCGGCGACCGATGCTTGACGAGTCGCGCCGCCGGAGACGACCTGCACGAGGTCGCGGCGATCGCCGGCGGCCTCAAGGGCATCGGTCTGCGCGTCGCCCTCGCGTCCCGGCGGGGCGACGACGATCACCTGCGCGCTCGGCGCGGTGAAGACGCCCTCGAGGCAGTGACGCAGGATGGTGTGCTGGTCGAGCCCGACGAACGCCTTCGGATCGGCCGCACCCAGACGGGTGCCCGATCCGGCGGCGACGACGATGACGGCGACACGGGGAACAGGCGTGATGCTCACGCCTCGAACCTACCCGCCGACGGGTTGCGCCGGTGTCAGCTGGCGAGGACCTCGTCGAGGACGACGCTCGCGCGCTCCTCGTCGGTCTTCTCGGCCAGCGCGAGCTCGGAGATGAGGATCTGGCGTGCCTTGGCGAGCATGCGCTTCTCACCGGCAGAGAGGCCGCGGTCCTGGTCGCGGCGCCACAGGTCGCGCACGACCTCGCTCACCTTGATGACGTCACCCGACGCGAGCTTCTCGAGGTTCGCCTTGTAGCGGCGCGACCAGTTGGTCGGCTCCTCGGTGAAAGGTGCACGCAGCACCTCGAAAACGCGGTCCAGTCCCTCTTGACCGATGACGTCGCGGACGCCCACCAGATCGACGTTGTCCGCCGGTACCTCGATGACCAGATCGCCTTGCGTGACGTTCAGCTTGAGATACTTCTTCGTCTCGCCCTTGATCACCCGTTCTTTGACTTCGATGATCGTTGCGGCCCCGTGGTGCGGGTAGACAACCGTCTCGCCAACCTCAAAAAGCATGCAGTTGTGTCCTTTCGGCAACCTCCAGGATACCACAGGCGATTTGCGCTAAGGTTTGCCGGCCTGCGGTCGATGCACCCGTCCCGGATCGCGGCACGGCACCGCGTAGACTGCTCAGGATGTCGTCTGCTTCTCCGGGAGGAACCGTGAAATCGCGCCTGCTCGCGTCGCTCGCTATGGGTGCTGTCGTCGTCCTCGGAGCGACCGGCTGCAACATGCTCGCCCCTCAGGCGACCACCATCGCGTACTCCCCCTCTGACGGGGTCAATGTTCCCGCTCCGGGTCCCGTCGACGTGCTCAACGCGATGGTCATCGCGAACGAAGACGGTTCCGCCGGCAACTTCATCGCCGCGTTCGTGAACAACTCGCTCGAGCCGCAGGAGATCACCGTCGCACTCGAGAACGGCGAGGCCGAGATCATCGAGCTCGACGCCGGCGAGAGCGTCAGCCTGGGCGTCGACCTCGAGCCGATCCTCTTCACCGACCTCGGCGTGCCCGCCGGCGCCACCGTGCCGATGGCGTTCCAGACAGGCCTGGAGTCCGGCACGGTCGCCCAGATCCCGGTGCTCGACGGCGCGCTGCCGTACTACACCGAGTTCGAGCCGGTCGAAGAAGAGTTCATCGAGGACTGAGCACGGCCCTCCCCCGCGGCCTGAGCTGCGAGGGTGCCGTCACGCCTCGAAGCGGTAGCCCAACCCGCGCACCGTCACGAGCATGACCGGCTCACCGGGATTCTTCTCGATGCGCGACCGGATGCGCTTGATGTGCACGTCGAGCGTCTTCGTGTCGCCGTAGTAGTCGCTGCCCCACACCCGATCGATGAGCTGGCCACGCGTCAGCACGCGGCCGGCATTGCGCATGAGCACCTCGAGCAGCTCGAACTCCTTCAGCGGCATGCTGATCTCGGTGCCGTCGACGCTCACGGCGTGGCGGTCGATGTCGAGCGTGACCCGCCCGGCGGTGAGCACCCGCTCGTCCAGGTGGTCGTCCGAGGGCGCGCTGCGCCGCAGCACCGCGCGCATGCGGGCGAGCAGCTGGCGCGAGGAATACGGCTTCGTGACGTAGTCGTCGGCGCCGAGCTCGAGCCCCACCACGATGTCGACCTCGGCGTCCTTGGCGGTCAGCATGATGATCGGCACGGTGGAGGTCGCCCGGATCTGGCGGCACACCTCGGTACCCGGCATGCCCGGCAGCATGAGGTCGAGCAGGATGATGTCCGCGCCGTCCGCACCGTACACGCGCAGCGCGGTGGGTCCGTCCTCGGCGATATCGACGTCGAACCCCTCCCGCCGCAGCAGGTAGGCCAAGGGGTCGGCGAGATCGGGCTCGTCCTCGACGATCAAGACACGGGTCATCGGGGCTCTCCGTTCGGAACCGCCGCGGTGGTGCGGCTGGGCTTGCTGCGGGATTTCTTCTTGCCGGGGCGCTGTTCGCCGCGCCGTGCGTCGGCATCCGGCGCCTCAGCGCGCGGCAGCCGGATCGTGAAGGTCGATCCCTGTCCGGGCTGCGACCACAGTCGCACGTCGCCGCCGTGGCGGTGCGCCGCGTGCTTGACGATGGCCAGGCCCAGTCCGGTGCCGCCGGTCTGGCGGGAGCGCGCCGCGTCGGCGCGGTAGAACCGCTCGAAGACGCGCTGCTGCTCGCTCTCGGCGATGCCGGTGCCCCGGTCGGTGACCGCGATCTCCACAACGCGGTCCGTGCCCTTGACGCCGACGCCCACACGCGACCCCGCCGAGGAGTAGGCGATGGCGTTGGCGATGAGGTTTCCGACCGCCTCGCCGAGGATCTGGGCGTCACCCCGCACGTAGAGGCCGCGGTCCCCGCCGCGCACGAGTTCGACGCCCGCGGCATCCGCCTGCGTCTCGTGGGCCTCGACCGCCGACGCGACGATTTGGTCGATCGAGACGTCACGCACCTCGGACAGATCATCGGCGGCCTGCAGGCGGGAGAGGTTCATGATCCTGCCGGTCAACCGGCTGAGGCGCTGCGCCTCCGCGTGCAGGCGGCCGGCGAAGGTGCGCACCTGCTCGGGATCGTCGGCGGCCGATTCGATCGCCTCGGACAGCAGCATGATGGCGCCCACGGGGGTCTTCAGCTCGTGGCTGGTGTTGGTCACGAAGTCCCGCCGCATCTCCTCCACGCGCTCGCGTTCGGTGATGTCGCGCACCACCAGCAGCACGAGCCGCGGCGTCACGGGGTACGCGCGTGCGGCCACCAGCCGCGTCCGCGCGAGGTCGGCGTCGCGCTCCAGCCGCAGGGTCTCGGTGGCGGGGCGCTCACTGGCGCGGGCGACGCGGACGAGGGCCCGCAGCGCCTGACTGGGCAGCACCGCGCCTTCCTGCATGCCGAACAGCTCCGCGGCGCCCGATGCCGCGACCACGGTCGCGGAGGCGTCGACGACCGCCGCGGGATCCTCCATGCCCTCCAGCACAGCGTGCAGGCCGTCGGGCAGGTGCGACGATTCCTGCGCGACCGCTCGGTCGCGTGCGCGCAGCGCGAGCGCGATCAGCAGTGCGATCGATACCCCCACGAGCATGCCGGCCAGCAGGGCGAGCAGCGCCAGCCGCGTCGAATCCATGTCTCCAGCGTAAACGGGCGGTGTCACTGCGAACGGCCGGTTTCAGCCCCGCACGGGGTGGTGCGGGATACTATTCACTGGGGCGGCACTGTTCGTTAACCTTCGCCGACCAGAATCGCCGAGCTTGCGAATCACGCCGAGCCGCGAGGACGAAGCGGTGCTGTGCCCCGCGAAAAGGAAGGTGCCCCCATGCGCGAAGTGTTCCACCAGTCCCTTGAGGACGTGCAGGGACGTCTGGTTGAGATCGCCGAGCTCGTCACGGTCGCGATCGAGAAGGCCACCCGCGCCTTCGGGACGAGCGACGTGGCACTGGCCGAAGAGGTCATCGAGGCCGACCAGGTCATCGACGACAAGGCGATCGAACTCGACGAGCTCGCCATCCAGATCCTCGCCCGTCAGCAGCCTGTGGCACGCGACCTGCGCATCGTGGTTGCTGCGCTGCGCGTGTCGGCCTCGCTCGAGCGCATGGGTGACATCGCCGAGCACATCGCTCAGCTCACCCGCATGCGCTTTCCTGAGCGCGCGATCCCGCGTGGCCTCAAGAACACGTTCACCAAGATGGGCGAGCTCGACGTGCAGGTGGCGCGCCTGCTGACCGAGTTGCTGCGTACCGAGGACCTGTCGCTGGTCGAGCAGATCCGCATCGCCGAGGACAAGCTCGATGACCTGCACATCTCGGTCTTCGAGAAGGTGCTCGGCGACAACTGGCAGGGCGAGGCTGCGGCGACGGTGGATGCCACGCTCGCGAGCCGCTACCACGAGCGTTTCGCCGACCACGCCGAGTCGGTGGCCAAGAAGGTGCTCTACCTCGCCACCGGCGACTGGGCGGCCGACCCCGAGATGCTGCTGCGCGCCCAGCAGAACGTCTGACCCGCACACGCGAAGAGGGGCGGATGCCAGTGGCATCCGCCCCTCTCGTGCGTGACGCGTTACTTCTTGCCCTGCGCGGCCACGGCGGCAGCTCCCGCAGCGGCGGCCTCGGGGTCGAGGTAACGTCCGGGCTCCAGCGGCATCATGTCTGCACCGAGGCGGTAGACGAGCGGAATGCCGGTGGGGATGTTCAGCTGCGCGATGTCGTCGTCGCTGATGCCTTCGAGGTGCTTCACGAGACCCCGCAGCGAGTTGCCGTGGGCGGTGACGAGCACCGTCTTGCCGGCCTGCAGGTCGGGGATGATGTCGTTCTGCCAGTACGGCATCATGCGGTCGATCACGAGCTTCAGCGACTCGGTGGCGGGAATCTCGCCGTCGATGCCGACGTAGCGCGGGTCGCCGACCTGGCTGTACTCGTCGTCGGCGGCCAGGGGCGGCGGCGGCACGTCGAACGAACGGCGCCAGAGCATGAACTGCTCCTGGCCGAACTCTGCCAGCGTCTGCGCCTTGTCCTTGCCCTGCAGCGCGCCGTAGTGACGCTCGTTCAGGCGCCACGACCGCTTCACCGGAATCCACAGCCGGTCGGCGGAATCGAGCGCGATGTTCGCGGTCTGGATCGCGCGGCTGAGCACAGAGGTGTGCAGGACGTCGGGCAGCACGTCTGCCTCGGCCATCAGCCGGCCGCCGCGCTCGGCCTCGGCCTTTCCCTGCTCGGTCAGGCGGACATCGACCCAGCCGGTGAAGAGGTTCAGCTCGTTCCACTCGCTCTGGCCGTGGCGAAGGAGGATCAGTGTGTGCGACTCACTCATGCTTCGATCCTACTCGGCGGGCCCCCAGCGCACCCCTGACATGATTGACGTATGACGCCCTCCCCGATAGGGCAGATCACGCGCGGCACGACGAACACCAATCGGCTGCGTCGTGTCGACCGCTGGATCGCCCGTCACCCTGCGCTGCGCGCAGCCCCCGCCGACCCCCTCGTGATCGACCTCGGATACGGAGCGAGCGGCGTGACGGCGCTCGAGCTCGAGGCGCGGCTGCGCACCGCTCGGCCCGACGTCGAGGTGCTGGGACTCGAGATCGACCCGGCGCGCGTCGCGAGGGCGAACGCCCAGCTCGCCGAGGTGCGTCAGGGCGCCACCTCCTTCTCCCCCGACGCCCGGGTGTCGTTCGCCCGCGGCGGCTTCGAGGTGCCGGCGCCGCGGGCCCCCTCGGTCGTGCGGGCGTTCAACGTGCTGCGCCAGTACGACGAAGAAGACGTCTCCGCCGCGTGGCGGCGGATGTCGGCGCGACTGACCCCCGGCGGCATCCTCGTCGAAGGCACCTGCGACGAGATCGGCCGGGTCTCGACGTGGGTCGAGGTCGGGGCGGATGCCGCGCCGCGCTCACTCAGTCTGTCGCTGCGGCTGAGCGCGCTGCAGTCGCCCTCGATCGCGGCCGAGCGCCTGCCGAAGGCGCTCATCCACCGCAACGTCCCGGGCGAGCGTGTCTACGACTTCGTGCGCGCCCTCGACGGACAGTGGCATCAAGCCGCGGTCGTCTCGCCGTTCGGCCCCGTGCACCGGTGGCGCACCGCGATGCAGGGCATGGTCGATGCCGGCTGGCCACTGAGCGCGCCCGCGCGGTGGCGGCTGGGCGAGGTCACGGTGCCCTGGAGCGCGGTCGCGCCCCGCTGACGGCAGCGGCCGGCGGGCCGGGGTCCACGTCGGTCTGAGCGCGCCGGGTGTTCAGCGTCGGCGCGAGAGCCGGGGCAGTCGGGGGATCGAAGCGGTGGCGCCGGCGTCGGGCGGCACGATGGTCTCCTGTGCGGCGGCCACGGCGCCCCCGTCGGTGTCGACCGTCAGCGTGGCATCCACCGGCACCGAGCGTTTCACGAACGCCAGCGCGATCGGGCCCTCTTCGAAGTGCCGCGCCACCGAGGTGACCTCGCCGACGGCGTCGCCGTCGCGGCGCACGGCCGCGCCGACCTCGGGCAGCAGGGCGTCGCTGCCGTCGAGCTGCAGGGCGACCAGGCGCCGGGGCGGGTGTCCCAGGTTGTGCACCTTGGCGACGGTCTCCTGCCCGCGGTAGCAGCCCTTGTCGAGATGCACGGCGGTGCGCATCCAGTCCGCCTCGTGCGGCAACGTACGCTCCCCCGCCTCGTTCGACGCGCGCGGCCGCCATGCGGCGATGCGCAGGGCGTCGGCGGCCAGGGTGCCGGCGAGGGCCAGTCGACCGTCCTTCGCCGCCTCGGCCAGGCGATCGAGCACCGCGCGCGGCACGACGGCCTCGCTCCAGTCGCGTTCAGCGCCGGGGTGCGGATCGGCCGGCGCGTATCCCCAGCCTCCGGCGGCGACGCCGGGCCAGGGATCCGACCACACCGCGACGGCGTCGGGAACCTCGCGCTCGACCGCGGCGGCCGTGCCGCCGACGACGGCGACCTCGTCCGACGCGTCGCGCGGGGCGACCCGCAGCCGGAAGCGCATGCGGGTGAGCCAGGCCAGCAGGCCCGCCGCATCGGCGCGGTCGACGATGAGCCAGGTGGTCTCGCCGTCGTCGATGACGGATGCCGCGTGTTCGACGTGACCTTGCGGGTCGAGGATGAGCAGCTCGGTGCTGTCGCCGGCGGCGAGGCCCGTGAGCGCCTGGGACGACAGCGAATCGAGCCACGACAGGCGGTCCTCGCCGGTGACGGCCAGCACGGCGCGGTCGCCCAGCGGTGCGAGGGCGTTGCCGGCGGCGAGTGCGCGCTGTTCGGTGGCGGGGGTGCCGAGGTGCAGCAGCCGGCCGTCGTCGACGACGGCGGCAGGCACCGAGAGGAATGGGTCGGTCATCACTGCACCCGCGCCAGGCGGGCCGACGCGTGCGAGGCCAGCGGCGAGCCGAGGGCGGCGATGTCCCACGCCCACAGCAGGTGGTTGTCGACGAGGCCGTACATGCGGGTCGCGGCGGCGTAGGGCTTGGTGGATGCCGAGCGCATCACGGCATCCGTCGCGATGTCGATGCGGGGGCCGCGCACCTGGCCCATGTACAACTCGCTGACGCCGTCGGCATGCACGAGGGCGACCTCGATGGCGAAACCGCCCTCTGGGGTGCGCATCGCTTCGATGTCGTCGACAGTGCGCGGCGGCGCCTCTGCCGTGGCCGGGAGCAGTCCGGGCCCCGCGTCGGACGCGGTGGCGGGACGACCCAGACGCCAAAAGCCGGTCTCGGCGACCAGCGGCGTCTGCGGCTCGGTGAGCAGCCGTGCCTGCGCGGAGTAGTTGAGGTAGTCGCCGCCGTCGTGGCTGAAGCTCACCCGGTGCGAGAACTCACCCTCGAGGCGCAGTCCGTCTGCCGTCTCGTAGTCGATGACCCCGGTGCCCTCCCAGACGCCGAGCAGCCACGACAGCGGTACGAGATCCGCGGGAAGGTCGGTCGGCAGCTCGATCACGGGGCAGCCGTCAGCGCTGGCCGCGGTAGAGGTTCTTGACGACCACGGCCGACACGAAGGCGATCGCGAGCCCGGCCAGGCCGAGCAACCCGACGAAGAACATCTCGAGGGCAAAGAGATCCATGGTGCCCACTCTACGCCGGAACGAGGGTCGCCAGACCGAACCCGAACCCGATGACCCCCATCACCAGCAGGGCGCCGAGAATGCTGGCGGCCATGCGCTGCGTGAAGTTCTGCGACCGGCCGTACGCCAGCTGCACCGCGAACGAGAGCACGAGGCATCCACCCAGCGCCACGGTCACCCACGGGGCTCGCCACTCAGCCGGGGCGAAGATGCCGATGAGAACGGCCGCGACGGCGGCGACGACCCACACGGCGACGATGCCCCCGAAGGTGCGCCGTGGTGCCAGCTCGGGAATGGTCATGGATCCATTGTTACGCACCGGCCGCCACTCGTGCGGGAGCGGTGCCAGCAGGTCGAGCACCGCGCCCTAGGATGGGGGCACGACGCGGCCCGCCGCGCCTGGGAGGATCTTCTTTTGGCCCAGCTTCTCGTGCTCAGCTCCGCGCCCGGCGGCACCCCGCCGCTGCCCGCGCTCGAACTTCTGAGCCACCGCGTCCGCCAGATTCCCGCCGAGCCCGCGCAGCTGGTGAACGCCCCCAGCGCCGACGTCATCTTCATAGACGCCCGCTTCGACCTCGTGGGCGCGAAATCGCTGTGCAAGATACTGACCACCACGGGCCTCGACGCTCCGCTCGTGCTCATCGTGACCGAGGGCGGGCTCACGGCGGTCTCCACAGACTGGGGCATCGACGATGTCATCCTCGTCTCGGCCGGTCCCGCCGAGGTCGACGCGCGGGTGCGCCTCGCGGTCGGCCGCCAGTCGGCCGAGCAGGTCTCCACGCGCATCCAGACCTCCGGCATCACGATCGACGAGTCCTCGTACTCCGCGAAGGTCCACGGCAAGCCGCTGGACCTCACCTACAAGGAGTTCCAGCTGCTGCACTTCTTCGCCACGCATCCCTCGCGGGTGTTCACGCGCGAGCAGCTGCTGAGCGAGGTGTGGGGCTACGACTACTTCGGCGGCACCCGCACCGTCGACGTGCACGTGCGGCGCCTGCGTGCCAAGCTCGGCGACCTCGAGCAGCTCATCGGCACGGTGCGCAACGTGGGGTACCGCTTCAACGTCTACGACGACGACGACCAGGTCCCCGCGCCCCGCGAACGATCGCAGGCCTGAACGGATCGGCATGCGTCCCCGCCGCTGCCCCGGCCCCTGACATGATGGGCTGATGATCCACTCCGAAGCACTCGACAGCGGCCTGGGCGACGCCGACGACGACGACTTCGACCAGGCCGTCGAGACGTACGATTCGCGCCTGCCCGAGAACCGGTACCTCGACCGCGAGCTCAGCTGGCTCGCGTTCAACCGGCGCGTGCTCGAGCTCGCGGAGGACCCGTCACTGCCGGTCCTCGAACGGGCGAACTTCCTCGCCATCTTCGCCAGCAACCTCGACGAGTTCTTCATGGTGCGGGTGGCGGGCCTCAAGCGCCGCATCGTCACAGGGCTGGCCGTGCCCACGAACGTCGGCCGCTCCCCGCAGGACGTGCTCGGCGACATCTCCGCCGAGGCGCACGCGCTGCAGCTGCGTCACGCTGACGCGTGGACGACGCTCGTGCGTCCGGCGCTGTCCGAGGTCGGCATCGACATCGTGACGTGGCACGACCTCAGCGATGAAGAGCGGACGCTTCTGTACGAGTACTTCCAGGGGCAGGTCTTCCCCGTGCTCATGCCGCTGGCCGTTGACCCGGCCCACCCCTTCCCGTACATCTCCGGACTGTCGCTGAACCTCGCCATCCGCATCCGCAACGCCCGCACGGGTCGCCAGGAGTTCGCGCGCCTGAAGGTGCCGCCCATGCTCCCCCGGTTCGTGCCGGTGCGCAGCGACGGCGAGACCGTGCGGTACATCCCGCTCGAAGACCTCATCGCCCACAACCTCAAGGATCTCTTCCCCGGAATGGAGATCCTCGACCAGCACGCCTTCCGCCTCACCCGCAATGAAGACGTGGTCATCGAGGAGGACGAGACCGAGAACCTCATCCAGGCGCTGGAGGCCGAGCTGCTGCGGCGCCGCTTCGGTCCGCCCATCCGCCTCGAAGTCGGCGACGACATGGACGAGCTGACGCTGGACCTGCTCATCAACGAGCTCGACATCACCCAGCAGGAGGTCTATCGGCTCCCCGGTCCGCTCGACCTGCGCGGACTGTTCGACCTCGCCCGCATCGACCGGCCCGAGCTGCACTACCCGCCCCACGTGCCCACCACCGCACCGGCTTTCCAGCCGGTGGAGCAGAACGGCCGGACCGACCTGTTCGCCGCGATCCGCAAGGGCGACGTGCTGGTGCACCACCCGTACGAGTCGTTCACCACGAGCGTGCAGGCCTTCCTCGAGCAGGCGGCCAAGGACCCGCACGTGCTCGCCATCAAGCAGACCCTGTACCGCACATCGGGCGACAGCCCGATCGTCAAGGCCCTCATCGATGCGGCCGAGGCGGGCAAGCAGGTGCTGGTGCTCGTTGAGGTCAAGGCGCGCTTCGACGAGGCCGCCAACATCGTCTGGGCCCGCAAGCTCGAGAAGGCCGGCGTGCACGTCGTCTACGGCCTCGTGGGGCTGAAGACCCACTGCAAGCTGCTGCACGTGATCCGCCAGGAAGACGGCGCGCTGCGCAGCTACAGCCACATCGGCACGGGCAACTACAACCCCAAGACCAGCCGCCTCTACGAGGACTTCGGCCTGTTCACGATCGACGAGCAGGTCGGCCGTGACCTCACCCGCCTGTTCAACGAACTCAGCGGCTACGCGATCGAGAAGAAGTTCAAGCGCCTGCTGGTGGCCCCGCTGCACCTGCGCAAAGGGCTGCTGCGGCTCATCGACGCCGAGCGGCGCAACGCCCTCGACGGCAAGCCCGCGTCCATCCGCATCAAGGTCAACTCGATGGTCGACGAGCAGATCATCGACGCGCTCTACCGCGCGAGCCAGGCCGGCGTGAAGGTCGACGTGTGGGTGCGCGGCATCTGCTCCCTCAAGGCGGGGCTCGACGGTGTCAGCGAGAACATCACCGTGCGCAGCATCCTCGGTCGCTACCTCGAGCACTCCCGCATCTTCGCCTTCGAGGGCGGCGGCGACCCGCAGGTGTACATCGGCAGCGCCGACATGATGCACCGCAACCTCGACCGGCGCGTCGAGGCGCTGGTGCGAGTCACCCAGCCCGCGCACGTCAAGGAGCTCGTCGACCTGTTCGACCTCGCGATGAGCGACCGCACCAGTTCGTGGCACCTCGGCCCCGAGGGCGAATGGACCCGGCACCACCTCGACGCGAAGGGCAAGCCCCTGGCCGACCTGCAGGACCAGACCATGGCGGCGATCCAGCGACGTCGGCGCGTGCGGGCGGTGCGATGACCGACCTCGCCGTCTACGCCGCGGGCGGCGTCGTGTGGCGCGTCGTGGACGGCAAGCTGCGCGTGCTGCTGATCCACCGCACCCGCTACCGCGACATCACGCTCCCCAAGGGCAAGGTCGATCCCGGCGAGACGCTGGCCGAGACAGCGGTGCGCGAGATCCATGAGGAGACCGGCATCCGAGTCTCCCTCGGCGTCGCACTGGGGGTGTCGCGGTACCGGCTGCCGAGCAAGAAGCAGAAGATCGTGCATTACTGGTCGGCGCAGGCGACCGAGGCCGCGATCCGCGCGTCGACGTTCGTGCCGAACAAGGAGATCGCCGCGCTCGAGTGGGTGAGCCTGAAGAAGGCGCGCGCGCGGCTGAGCTACCCGGTCGACATCGAGATCCTCGACGGGTTCGCGCAGTTCGTCGATGACGGGGTGCTGGAGACGTTCCCCCTGATCGTGCTGCGTCACGCCAAGGCGGTGCCGCGGGAGGACTGGAAGAAGGCCGACGCGAAGCGGCCGCTGTCACCCAAGGGCGTGCGGCAGGCCGCGGCGCTGGTGGGCCCGCTGTCGTCGTTCGGGGTGCGGCGCATCGTGACCAGCCCAGCCGAGCGGTGCACGGCGACGGTGGCGCCGCTGGCGGCCGCCCTCGAGCGGCGCGTCGAGACCACCCCCCTGATCAGTCAGGATGCCTGGGAAGACGGCCGCTCCGACGCGCGCGCCGTGGTGGGCGAACGCGTGCGGGCGCGCAAGGCCGCGGTGCTGTGCAGCCACGGTCCGGTGCTGCCCGAGATCCTCACCGAGATCGCGCTGGCGACGGGGACGATGCGGGGTTCGTACCTGGGAAGCGCCTCGGCGCTGGAGGTCGGGGCCTTCTCGGTGGTGCACCTGTCGGCCACGAACCCGGGTTCCGGCATCGTGGCGATCGAGACGCACGTCCCGAACCCCTCCCGCTGAGTCTGCCGCCGCCGGCGAGTGAGTATTCGTGCTCGCGGGGGCTGTTCACCTTTCGTTCACTTGGAAAGCGCACTCTCGTAACAGTCGCTCTCTACCGTCGCGGCGGGTTCCGTACGCGGGCCCGCCCGACACCGAAGGATCACAGTGAAGCTCCCCCGTTTCGCCCAGATCGGCGCGCTGACCGCCGTGGCCGCCCTGACCCTCACCAGCTGCGCGGTCAACGAACGCAACCTCGGAGCCGTCAGCGACAGCGATCTGTCCGGCGACATCGCCGGCGCCGGCGCTTCGTCGCAGGAGGTCGCCGTGCAGGCGTGGACCGCGGGCTTCCAGACCGCCAACCCCGGCGTCGAGGTCACCTACGACTCCGCCGGCTCGGGCGCCGGCCGCGAGTCGTTCCAGGCAGGCGCCGTCGCGTTCGCCGGCTCAGACCGCGCCTTCACGACCGAGGAGCTCGAAGGCACCTTCGCCGGCTGCACCGAGGGTTCCGACATCCTGCAGCTGCCGACCTACATCTCCCCCATCGCGGTTGTCTTCAACGTGGCCGGCGTCGACTCCCTCGACCTGGATGCCACCACCCTCGCGGGCCTGTTCTCGGGCAAGATCGCGGACTGGAACGACCCGGCCATCGCCGCGCTCAACCCCGATGTCACGCTTCCCGACCTGCCCGTGACCGTCGTACACCGCGCCGACGACTCCGGCACGACCGAGAACTTCACCGACTACCTCTACCAGGCCGCCCCCGCCGAGTGGACCTGGGAGCCCGACGGCGTCTGGCCCGCCACCGGCGCCGCGAACGAAGCGGGTCAGGGCACCTCGGGCGTCATCTCCTCGGTCACCGCCGGCAACGGCACCATCGGCTACGCCGACGCCTCGCGCGCCAGCGAAGAGGGGCTGTCGACGGCCGCGATCAAGGTCGGGGACGAGTTCGTCACGTACTCCCCCGAGGCCGCCGCGGCCGCCGTCGACGCCTCGGAGTTCGAGGAGAACCGCCCCGACGGTGACCTCGCCGTCGCGCTTGACCGTACGACGGATGCCGCCGGGGTCTACCCCATCGTGCTGATCAGCTACATGATCGCGTGCGCGGAGTACAAGAACGCCCCCGCCCCCGTCGTCAAGGGCTTCCTCGAGTACGTTGCGAGCCCCGAGGGACAGGATGCCGCTGCGGCCAGCGCCGGCAACGCGCCCATCTCCGACGCGCTGCGCGACCAGATCAACGACGCCATCGACCTCATCGTCACCGAGTGACCGCCTTCTTCCCGGCCCCGGCGCGTCCGGGGCCGGGCAGCACCCCGCTCTCCGCACCCGAGAACAGGACCCCATGACCACCACCACCGCCCCGGCCGACCAGGCCACGACCGGCAAGCCTCCGCAGCGCGCGGGCGACCGCTGGTTCTCGGGCGCCGCGCTCTTCGCCGGATCCATGATCCTCGCGACGCTGGCCGCGGTCGCGATCTTCCTCATCGTGCAGTCCATCCCCGGTCTGACGGCCACCAGCGAAAATGCCTCGCTGCTGACGACCAACTTCTGGGACTACGTCTGGCCGCTGGCGTTCGGCACCGTGTGGGCGTCGTTCCTCGCGCTGGTCATCGCGGTGCCGCTGTCGGTGTCGGTGGCCCTCTTCATCTCGCACTACGCCCCCCGCCGGCTGGCGGCGGCCCTCGGCTATGTCGTCGACCTGCTCGCCGCGGTGCCGTCGGTCGTCTACGGCCTCTGGGGCATCCTCGTGCTCGCCCCCACCGTGCAGCCGGTCTACGACTGGCTCGTCACCAACGCGGGCTGGTTCCCCCTCTTCGCCGGCCCGGTCTCGCAGACCGGACGCACCATCTTCACCGCCGCGATCGTGCTCGCCGTCATGATCGTTCCGATCATCACCGCGATCTGCCGCGAGATCTTCCTGCAGACCCCGCGTCTGCACGAAGAGGCAGCGCTGGCCCTGGGCGCGACCCGCTGGGAGATGATCCGCATGGCCGTCTTCCCGTTCGGTCGCTCCGGCATCGTCTCGGCATCCATGCTCGGTCTCGGCCGCGCGCTCGGCGAGACGATGGCCGTGGCGATGGTCCTCTCGGCCACGGGCGTGGTGACCTTCCGCCTGTTCACCCCGTCGAACCCCAGCACCATCCCCGCCAACATCGCCCTCACCTTCCCCGAGTCGTACGGCACCAACGTCAATGTGCTCATCGCGACCGGCCTGATCCTCTTCGTGGTCACGTTCGCCGTCAACGCGCTGGCGCGCTGGGTCGTCAACCGCCGCAAGGAATTCTCGGGGGCCAACTGATGACCGTCACCACTTCCCCCGCTCCCTCGCCGGCGCCGTCCCCGGCACCGGCGCCCGCCTCGCTGCGCCTGACCAGCGGCCGCCTGCCGCGCTGGGCGCCCTGGGCGATGCTCGCCGGATCCGCCGCCGGCGTCGCACTGCTGTTCGCCGTCATCGCCCTCGCGGGCGACTCCGACTTCAACGTCGCCGGCTGGGCAATCGTCTCGGCACTGGTGTACCTCGCACTCAGCACCACGATCTCGACCGTCATCGAGGGCGCTCGAAAGGGCAAGGACCGCCTGGTCACCGGCGTGGTGACGGCGGCTTTCCTCGTCGCGATGGTGCCGCTGGTGTCGGTGGCGATCACGGTGGTCACCAACGGCGTGGCCGGACTGTCTGCGGAGTTCTTCACCCACTCGATGCGCAACGTCGTCGGCGAGGGCGGCGGCGCGCTGCACGCCATCGTGGGCACACTCCTGATCACCCTCGCGGCGGCGGCCATCTCGATTCCGATCGGCCTGTTCACCGCGATCTACCTCATCGAGTACGGCGCCGGAAAGCGTCTCGCCCGGGGCATCACGTTCCTCGTGGACGTCATGACCGGCATCCCCTCGATCGTCGCCGGCCTGTTCGCGTTCGCCCTCTTCGCACTGTTCTTCGGTCCGGGCGTACGGATGGGCATCATGGGCGCGGTGGCGCTGTCGGTGCTGATGATCCCGGTCGTCGTCCGCTCGACCGAGGAGATGCTGCGCCTCGTCCCCAACGAACTGCGCGAGGCGGCCTACGCGCTGGGCGTGCCGAAGTGGCTGACCATCGTCAAGGTGGTGCTCCCCACCTCCATCGCGGGAATCACGACCGGCATCATGCTGTCGATCTCCCGCGTGATCGGCGAGACTGCACCGCTGCTCATCACCGCCGGCATGGCGACGTCGATGAACTACAACCTCTTCGAAGGCCGCATGGCGTCGCTGCCGGTGTTCGTCTACACGCAGTACATGAACCAGGGCATCCCGGGTTCGGCGTACGTCGACCGCGCCTGGGCGGGCGCCCTCGTGCTGATCGTCGCCGTGATGGCGCTTAACCTGCTCGCGCGCCTCATCGCGCGGGTGTTCGCCCCCAAGACGAGCCGCTGACGCGGCATCCCCCGATTCTTCCGACCTGAAGGAACCCCAGTTGTCCAAGAGCATCGAAGTCAACGACCTGAACGTGTACTACGGCGACTTCCTCGCCGTCGAGGGCGTCTCGCTCGAGATCGAGCCGCGCAGCGTCACGGCCTTCATCGGCCCGTCCGGCTGCGGCAAGTCGACGTTCCTGCGCACCCTCAACCGCATGCACGAGGTGATCCCCGGGGCGCGCGTCGAGGGGAAGGTGCTGCTCGACGGCGACGACCTCTACGGCCCGAGCGTCGACCCGGTGCTCGTGCGCCGGCAGGTGGGCATGGTCTTCCAGCGCCCCAACCCGTTCCCCACGATGTCGATCAAGGAGAACGTACTGGCCGGGGTGAAGCTCAACAACAAGCGCATCTCGAAGTCCGACGCCGACGACCTCGTCGAGAAGTCGCTCCGCGGCGCGAACCTCTGGAACGAGGTCAAGGACCGTCTCGACCGTCCCGGCTCGGGCCTGTCGGGCGGGCAGCAGCAGCGTCTGTGCATCGCACGGGCGATCGCGGTGTCGCCGCAGGTGCTGCTGATGGACGAGCCCTGCTCGGCGCTGGACCCCATCTCGACGTACGCGATCGAGGAGCTCATCGACGAGCTGAAGTCGGACTACACGATCGTGATCGTCACGCACAACATGCAGCAGGCATCGCGTGTGTCCGACAAGACCGCGTTCTTCAACATCGCGGGCACCGGCAAGCCGGGCAAGCTCATCGAGTACGACGACACCACGACCATCTTCACCACGCCGTCGCAGAAGGCCACCGAGGACTACGTCTCGGGCCGCTTCGGCTGAGCCTTCCGGGGGCGGCGCGGGTATTGCCGGGGTCTCAGTCGCGCGGGCTCAGCAGATAGCGATTGGCGGATGCCGTCAGCTCGGCGTCCACCGCGAGCGGGGTGCCGTCGACCGCGGTGATGGGCGCGGCCAGTCGCACGCTCGACACCAGCCACGCGGCATCCGCCGTCGCGAGCTGATCGAGGGGAATCGTCTCGTACGCGGTGACGAACCCCTGCTGCTCGAGGTGCGCGAAGAGGCTGAGCTGGGTCGTCCCCTGCAGAATGCCGCCGTTCGCCGCGGGGGTCACGAACGTGTCGCCGCGGCGAATGATGAGCGAGGCCGTGGGCGCTTCGAGCACGAACCCGTCGGACGTGACGAAGACGGCATCGTCGGCGCGGCGGCGCTTGGCCTCGCGGATCGCGGCCATGTTCACCGCGTACGAGAGGGTCTTCGCGCCCAGCAGCAGCCACGGCGCGCGTGAAGGCACGTCGATGGCGTAGCCGCGGTCCAGGGTGACGACGCGCACGCCGTCACGGCGGATGGCCGTGAAATCGGATGCCGCTGCGGCCGTGACCCACGCGGTCGGGGCAGGCCCGTGCTCGACACCGCGGCTGAGGATGAGCTTGATCACCGACTCCCCCGGACCGCAGGCGACCGCGACCTCGGCGATCGCCTGGCGCCACTGCGAGAGGTTCGGGGCGGGCAGATCGCAGATGCGGGCCGAGTGGGCGAGCCGCTCGAGGTGGGCGGTGACCTCTTGCGGATGCCGGTCGACCACGCCGATCGACTCGAAGATGCCGTCGCCGCGCTGCGTGCTGAGCTCACCCACGCTGAGCGCCGGCGCAGCCGGGTCGATGGCCGTGAACGTGGCCGCGAAGTCGTCGCGGGGGTCGTCTGCGGCGGCGGGGTCGATCATGAGCGCGGAATACCAGGCCATGGGGCGAGCCTACGCGCCGGGATGGCGGCGGAGGGGGCGTGCGCGCGGTGTGCGCGGGGTTTGCGTGGTTTGCGTGCCCACAGCAGGAATTCCGGGGAATGCCCGCGCGGCGGTCTCGGTTACACTTGACCAGCCGGGCCGCAGTAACCCCGGGCTCCATCTTTCGCCGCCATGAGCGGCCTCGCGCCGAGAGGCGTTCTGCGGCCCGGCACTTTCTTTGGGTCGGGCCCGGCGTCTGCGGCTTTCCCGCCGCCCCTGGGGTCCGCCGCGCCGCGCGCTTCCGCGCTTCGTGGCATCCGCCGTCCGTGCAGCCCCCAGCGTCCCGCCGCCGCCGCCGTGAGACGGTGCCCCGCAGTGAGACGAATTCTGGCGGCCGAGACCATGGGTATTTCCCACTGTCTCGTCCGCCAGGTTTCGTCTCACCGGCAGGGGTGGTCCCGGGCGGGCTGCGCGCCGCGGCG
Source organism: Microbacterium sp. zg-Y818 (assembly GCF_030246905.1). Taxonomy (NCBI): domain Bacteria; kingdom Bacillati; phylum Actinomycetota; class Actinomycetes; order Micrococcales; family Microbacteriaceae; genus Microbacterium; species Microbacterium sp. zg-Y818. The sequence continues at coordinate 2,283,581 of NZ_CP126741.1, forward strand.
CGGGCGGCCGGGCGGCGCGCGGCGCGGGCCGGGCCGGCCACGGGTCAGGTCAGCGAGTCGCGGCGCCAGAGCGCGGCGCAGGAAGTCAGGTCGCCGGCGTAGGTCGACAGCCGCAGGGCACGCGTGGTCAGGGCGCTCGCCCGGTCGGACTCGGTGCCCTCGTAATCGTCGGCCAGGTGCGTCGCACCGCTGGCCTGCACGCGGCAGAAGGCCGCGGCCCGCTCCAGCGCGACTGCGAAGTCGCCCGTGAACAGGCCCCGCAGGATCGTGTCCACGAGGGTCACCAGCTCCTCCGGCCCGGCCGGCGTGGGCGCCCCCGCCACCACGGGGTCGACGGTGGTGCTCGCCAGCCGGCCGCGGTCGTAGAGCAGCGCCGCCGTGTGGGGGTCGTCGTGGATCATCAGCTGCAGCAGGTACAGCCGCCACAGCGCGCCCGGCAGCGATCGTGCGGGCGACTGCGACCACAGTTCAGCGATGTCGTGGATGCCGTGGCGATCGGTGAACCCGATGAGCCGCTCCACGACATCGGCGTCCTGCTGTTCACGCACCCGGGTCAGCAGGGCGTGGGCGGTCGCGTGTGCGACGCGCGACACTTCGGCAGGATCCTCCGCCGCGAACCGCCGATCGAAGGTCTCCGAGGGCCGCCTCACAGGCTTGTGGAACGGGTTCCCGGCGTCTTCGGTCATCACTACAGGGTACCGCCCGGCCCGGGAACCGAGCCTGGTCGCCCGGCTCAGGCCGTCGGCACGGCGACGATGGGATCGCTCGTCGGCACGCCCTCGGGCGCACCCCCGGCCGGCTCCACCGTGATCGCGATCACGTCGCCCGGCTGCACTTCGCCGTCGATCACCGTCGTGGCCTGGCTGCCTGCCTCGGGCAGGAAGGTACCCGCGGACAGCGGCTCATCGTCGCGGATGACCCACATCTCGAACGTCTCGTCTTCGGGGATGGACGGCAGCCCCTCCGACACCAGCACCGCTTCGCCGCGCTCCGCGGACCAGTAGGCCGTCGCGGTCAGGCCGCCATCCATCACCACGGTGGCGGACCTCGCGTCAGGGGCGTCTTTGATCTCGTCGAGCGCGACCACCGAGGCCGGTCGGTTCAGCCAGGTGTGCACGACACCGGCTCCGAACCCGACGCCCGCGAGCAGGGTCAGGGAGGCGGCGAGCGCAATGAGCCCGCGCGTCCACCGGCGACGCATCGTCGCCTGCACCGCCGTCGTGGTCGGCGGCTCGTCCACGCCCTGGGAACTGGATGCCGGTTGCACAGGCGCCGACGACGTGTCGACCGTCGCCCATCTGAAGAGCCCGGTCATGGTGGTCGGCGTGGTGTCGGTGTCGGTGCTTGCCGGCGCCTCCGCGGTCTCGGACACCTGCGTCGCATCCCCGCCGTCGAGGCTGTCCTCGTGCGTGTCCTGTCCGGCGCGCGCTTCTCCCACGACCTGCGTCGCGTCGGTGTCCGTCGCACCGTCATCGGCTGCGCCGGCATCCGCCGCATCGGCGTTCAGCACGTCGCCGTCGCCCAAGCCCGTAGCGGCGGCACCGGGTGGGCTCGCAGGCGCCGCAGCGGGCGCTGCCGGCGGGTCCGCAGCCGCCACAGCCGCCGTCGCGGCCGGGCCCCCAGCGCCGGCCGCCGGCGGCTCCCCAGCCGCCAGCCCCCCAGCCCCAGCCGTCGCGTTCCCAGCCGTCGCGTCCCCGGCCGTTGCGTCCCCAACCCCCGCACCCGCCGGCGCCCCCTGCTCCCGCGCAAGGGCGGCGACGCGCACCAGAAGCATCGACCGCGCCGTCAGCGGCGGCGCAACGGGCGCCACGCCTTCGGCGAGGGCTGCGGCGGTGGCGGCATCCGCTCGCACCACGTGCTCCCACTCCGGGTGGGCGGCGAGCGCCTCCCAGTACTGCGCCTCATCTTCGTGCGACAGCGCGTTCAGGGCATGACCGGCGGCGAGCTCGGCGAATTCCTGCTCGGTCATGCGGTCACCCCCATCGCGGCGCGCAGGCGCGACAGTCCGTCGCGCATCCGGGTCTTGACCGTTCCGAGGGGCGCACCCACCAGCACGGCGATCTCGCTCTGGCTGTAGCCGCCGTAGTAGGCCAAGACGATCGCTTCACGCTGGGCGACGGGGAGGGTCGACAGCGCACTGGCCACCTTCTGCCCCTCCACCTTCAGCTCCACTTGGTCGGCGACGTCGTCGTGTGCGACGTCGAGGTCACGCAGGCCCGCTCTGCGGTCGCGGTCGGCGCTGGACTGCGAGGCCCGCACCCGGTCCACCGCGCGGCGGTGGGCCATGGTCAGGACCCACGATCTTCCCTGCCCCTTGTTCGGAGCGAACCGCCCGGCGGATTGCCACACCTCCAGGAACACTTCCTGCAGCACCTCTTCGCTCTGCGCCCGGTCGACCAGCACGCGGACGATCAAGCCGAACACTCGCGGCGACAGCATGTCGTACAGGCGGGCGAAGGCGCCCTGGTCCCCGGCGGCAACACGAACGAGGAGGTCGGCGGCGTGGTCGTGCGCCGGTCCGTCCTCCGGCACATCCACGCCGTCGATGACCATCCAGTCCAGCATGCACTAATCCCCTCGTCCGCGCCCGGTTCCGCCCGTCACCCGAAGGTGAAGGAATAGGCCTGCACGCCGGCCGGCACGGAGATCTCGATGACGCCGTCGCGGGGCTCGCCGGCCTCGACGAGCGGGTACGACCGCGGGGTGCCGCCGACATCGAGGGTCGACGCCGGTTCGCCGTCGACGTGCACCTGCACCTGTCCCTCCCCGGCCAGCACCATCCGCACCTCGCCGCCTGTGAAGCGCAGGCGGATGCCGCCCTCGTCGCCGACCGGCGTGACGAACTGGGTCTGCACATCCCACTCCCCCTCGAGCGCGAACGAGTCCTCGGGCTGATCGTCGGGGTACGCGAACGCGCGAACACCGGCGCGGTAGCGCTCCTCCCCGCCGTAGTTGACGTCCTTGCCCGAGCCCAGGAACGTCTCGGGCGTCGTCGCCCCTGCCTCGGGGGTGAGGTCGGCGACGTCGGTGGCCTGCGGCAGCGTGGCAGCCGCATCGGCGTCTTGCAGCAGCTCGCGGATCATCGCCTCGGTGGCGGCGTAGTTGCCCTCACCGAAGGAGATGTGGCGCACGGTGCCCTCGGCGTCGATCAGGTAGTGGGCGGGCCAGAAGCGGTTGCGGTAGTTGGTCCACGTCGACAGGGAGTTGTCGAGGGCCACCGGGTACTCGATCCCGAAGTCCGCCGTGCCGGCGGCGACGTTGGCGGCATCCTTCTCGAAGGCGTACTCCGGCGAATGGATGCCGATGACCTGAAGCCCCGCATCGCGGTAGGCGTCGTCCCAGGCGACGACGTGCGGAATGGACCGCTGGCAGTTGATGCACGAGTACGCCCAGAAGTCGATGAGCACCACCTGGCCACGCAGATCCGCCAGGTCGATGCCGGCGCCCTCTGGCGTGTTCAGCCACGCCTCGATCCCCCGGATGCCGGGGGCGGTGCCGCACGACTCCAGCTCGGTCGCGCCGTTGGTGCAGTTGTCGAGCTCGCGGTTCTCGTCGGTGACGATGCCGCCGAGGTTCAGGGCGCGCGCGGCATCCTCGTTCTCGGTGAGGTCCCGCTGCAGGTCGGCGGTGTAGTCGGGCACGAGCCGCTGCAGCAGTTGCGGCACGTTGAAGACGAGGCCCACGGCGAGGGCGAGCATGGCGACGCCGGCGGCGATGCGCAGTCCCCGCTCGCGGGTGCGGAACGCGCGGATCCGCTCGATGAGACCGCGCCCGGCGAGCGCGAAGGCCAGCAGGGGCAGGGCGACGCCGATGGCGAAGGATGCCGTGAGCGCGACGGTGTCCACGCCGATCTGTCCGGTCGCGCCGGCGACGATGATCGCCGCCAACACGGGTCCCGCACACGGCACGAACACGGCGCCGAGCGCGAGCCCCACCGCGAAGCCGCTCCCCCTGTTGGCGACTTCGCGGCGGGGCAGCCATTGGAACGGCTTCTCGAGCAGCTGCTCGACCCGAGGAACCAGCAATCCGACACCGATGAGCACGAGCACCGCGATGCCCACCCAGCGAATGACGTCCTGCGGCAGGTTCAGCGCCCCGAGCAGCAGCGAGCCGGCGAGGGTGACGAGGGTGAAGCTCGTCACCAGCCCCGCGATGACGAGGTAGGGGCGGCTGCGGCGGGCGGGGATGACCGTGGCATCCCCCTCGAAGCGCGCGGACTGCGCGCCTCCGGTGAGGAAGATGACCGGCAGCACCGGGAGGATGCACGGCGAGATGCCGGTGATGAGACCCCCGAGCAGGCCGATGACGATGAGCTCCATGGGTCCCCGTTTCTGTCGGGGGTTCTTCGTGCCGGCGGATGGATCGGATTGTTTCCCATCCGATCGGGCGACCGCTCCGAAGAGGTGTCATGGCCGCAGTCCTGGCGGCTTCCAAAACCGGAGGACATCATGCTCAGCAGCAAGAAGAAGATCACCGCAGCTCTGACTCTCACGCTGGCGAGTGCGTTCGCGCTCTCGGCATGCACGATGGGGAGCGACACGGCCACCGACGACCCGACCGAAGAGGTCGTCGAAGAGGAGATGGTCGAGGAGACGATGGACCCCAGCGCCATGCTGGTCGGCGCCGGCTGCGAGGCCTACGCCGAGGAGGTCCCCGACGGGGCCGGCTCGATCCAGGGCATGTCGCAGGAGCCCGTCGCGATCGCGGCATCCAACAACCCGCTTCTGACGACGCTGACCGCGGCGATCAGCGGCGAGCTCAACCCCGACGTCAACCTCGTCGAGACGCTCAACGACGGCGAGTACACCGTGTTCGCACCGGTGGACGAGGCCTTCGCGAAGATCGATCCCGCGACGATCGAAACCCTCAAGACCGACAGTGACCTGCTCACGTCGATCCTGACCTACCACGTCGTCGAGGGTCAGGTCGACCCCGAGGACATCGCGGGAATGCACACCACCCTGCAGGGCGAAGACGTGGAGGTGACCGGCTCGGGCGACGAGTGGATGGTCAACGACGCGATGGTCATCTGCGGTGGCGTACAGACCGCCAATGCCACCGTCTACCTCATCGACACGGTCCTGATGCCTCCGGCACAGTGAGTCGAACGGGCCGCGGCGGGGAATCCGCGGTCCGTGGTAGGCGGTGAGGCCGCCCGCGCTGCGATGGCGCCGGCGGCCCTCTCACGTTTCGTGCGGTTCGTCAAGCTTTCACGGGCAAAAGCCGCATTCGTTAGCGTCGTCAAAGATCGGAGCGCGGGCTGGGCCGCTGCCGATCGGCTGGGAGGGCCATGATCGACGCGCGTGTCACCGAGATCGCCGAGGGCACGGTGCTGGAGCGCCGGTACCAGCTGCGTGAGCTGATCGGCGCAGGGGGCGCCGGCAGGGTGTTCCGCGGCGACGACCTGCACCTGCAGCGGCAGATCGCCGTGAAGGTCATGCACCCTCACGCCGACGACCTCGCATCAGTGGATCGCGCGCGGGCCGAGATGCTGCTGCTCGCCTCTCTCAACCACCCCTGCCTCGTCACGCTCTTCGATGCCCGCATCGGTCACGCCGACGACGACGTGAACTACCTGGTCATGGAGTACGTGCCCGGGCTCACGCTGAGCGAGCGCCTCAGGCAGGGCGAGATGGATGCCAGGGAGCTCGCGGGCATCGCGCTCGACATCGCCGAAGGGCTGCACGTCGCCCACGCCTCGGGCATCGTGCACCGCGACATCAAGCCCTCGAACGTGCTGCTGTGGCGCTCTCCGCTCGCGAACGGACGCTGGCGCGCGAAGGTCGCCGACTTCGGCATCGCCTACCTGCAGAACACCACCCGCGCCACCGCCCCGGGGCTCGTGATCGGCACGGCCGCCTACCTCGCGCCGGAGCAGGCGCGCGGAGCGGCGGCGACCCCCGCCGCCGACATCTACGCCCTCGGCATCCTGCTCATCGAGGCCATCACCGGGCAGCGTCCGTTCGGCGACGCCTCGGGCATCGGAGCCATCACCGCGCGCCTCATCGACCCGCCCGCGATCCCCGCGTCGCTGCCCGCCCCGTGGCGCGAGCTGCTGCAGGCGATGACCTCCATGCGCCCCGAGGACCGCCCCAGTGCCCTCGAGGTGGCTGTCGCGGCCGCGCGGCTGACCGTACCGGATGCCATCGCCTACGACACCGCGACGCCCGTGGCGCCGGTGGCTCACCCGGCCCCGATGACGCGGCGCTCGCTCGCGGCTGCAGCTGCAGCCGCAGCGACCGCTCCCCTGCAGATGCCTACCGTGTCTGCGCCCCGGTCGGCGTCGACGGCCGTGTCGGCCCGTATCACTGACACGACGATTCCTGAGGTTCCCGGGCTGACCTCGGTCGTTCGCCCCGCTCCCCGGTACCCGCGCCGCGTGTACGCCGCCGCCGCCACGGTCGGGGTGCTGGCGGTGCTGTCGGTGTCGGCGTTCTCCGCCGTGATCGGCGCGAGTGTCTCTCAGGACCCCGCCCCGGTGGTGCAGGAGGAACCGGCCCCGGTGGAGCCGCCGGTTGTGTTGACCGAGCCCGAGGTGGTGCCCGAGGAGCCGGCGCCGGCCGTCGTGACTGACGAGGTCGAGGCGCCCGCGCCGGAACCGATCGTCGTGACGCCCGTGGACGCGCCGGCGGAGAAGCCTGGCAACGCCGGCGGCCCCGGTGCGGAGAACCCGAACAAGGGCCCGGGCAACAACAACGGCAACGGGAACGGCAACCGCGGACCCGGCAACAACAACGGGAACGGAAACGGGAACCGCTGACGGCCTACTAGGCTGGAACACGAGGGCCTCTAGCTCAGTCGGTAGAGCATCGGACTTTTAATCCGCGGGTCGTGGGTTCGAGCCCCACGGGGCCCACTTCATTCGCATGATCGTGCGCACAAACCTCCCGAGGCAGGCGCGTGCATCGCCGCGCACAGAGGGGTCTTGACAGAGCACTTCGATTTTGAAAGTGTCTGCCGCATGAGCCTCTTCATCACCTGCCCGGTCGAGAGCGTCCAGCGGTCGACCGACTTCTACACGGCACTCGGCTGGACGCTCAATGCGGACATGTCCGATCACAACGTGTCCTGCTTCGCCATCGCGCCCGAGCAGTACGTCATGCTCGGCAGCCGCGAGATGTACGCGAACGTCGGCGCAACCGAGGAACTGATCGGCGCTCCCGACACCCCCTCGAAGGTCACGGTCTCGTTCGACCTCGGCAGCAAGGAGGCGGTCGATGATCTGATCGAGCGCGCGGCCGCCGCCGGCGGGCGCGTCGGGGACACCGACGACTACCCCTTCATGTATCAGCGTCAGTTCGATGACCCCGACGGGTACCACTACTCGCCGTTCTGGATGAAGCCGGAAAACGATCAGACCGCGTGAGCGACCTCGCCGCGGCACTGGACATCGTCGGGGGGCGATGGGCCCTCCTCATCGTGGAACGGCTGCTCGACGGACCGCAGCGTTACGGCGATCTTCAGCGCGACCTGGGAGTGCCGGCGAGCGTGCTGGCGACACGGCTTCGCGAACTCGAAGCCGCCGGCGTGCTGTCGCGTCTGCCGCTCCGCCACAACACCCGCGCCTATGCCTTGACGGATCGCGGGCTCGCCTTGCGCGAGGCGATCACCGCCCTCGGACGGTGGGCGCAGAGCGCGGGTCTGGATGTGAAGGGCCCCTAGCCCCGTCGGTAGAGCGTCGGACTTTTAGCCCGCGGGTCGTGGCTTCGAGCCCCACGGGGCCGAGGATGCCGTCAGGATGCTCGACATCGCATGGGGTCCGCTCGTTGAGAATTCGTGCGGGCGGGTGTTCTGCAACGCGACTGCCGTGACGCCCATAGTTGACGGCCCCCGATACGAACGCGCCCGATCGAGGACCGGCAATCGGTCGCATAATTAGTTTCGAAGTCCCGCGCCCTCTATCTGGTTGCGCCGCTGTGGACTTTATGCGGCTTGCTCTGGGCTGGCGGGTTCCGCGCCGTCTGGCCAGGCTGCCAGGCACACCTTGTTTCCCGACCGGTCGGCGAGGATCCATCCGCTGGGCGCCTCGACGGATTCAACCACCCGGCCCCCCGCGGCCACTGCCGCGGCGACGCGAGCCTCGATGTGCTCCTTGGCCAGCGAGACGTCGATGTGCATGGCGTGAGTGAGGGGCTTTGAAGGGTCCAACTCCTGCATCCATACCGTTGATCCCTGACCGAGCGGATCGATGCAGTTGTCCTCGTGCAACGGCGCGTATCCCAGCACCGCTCGCCAGAACGGCAGATCGATCGCGTCGGGCATTGCTGCGACAGCGACCTGCACCTCCTGTACCCGGGCCGTGTCGGCGACCGCACCGTGGTCGCGGGCGATGGTCGAGATCTTCCTAGCCACATCAAGGTGCGACCGTTCGGTTCCCCACATCTCGCGAGTCAGCTTTACCGTGAGACGGTCCGAGACCGCTGTCAGCAACGTGCGCGGGCCGAGCCCTGGGATCTCCGCCACGGCCGCCGCCAGCCGCGCAGCCTCCTGGAGCGAGCCCACCTTGAACATGGCGGTCGGGCCACCATGAAGAATCACCCAGTCATCGACGCCTTCGCCGGTGAGGAACGCACGCCACCCGTCTTCGCTCATGGCGATCACCCTACGCGCGCGGCGCCGCGCGCGGGAGCGCGCCCGCGGGCAGACCGCCGTTCATCGACCGGCTTGCGCGCCGTGTGGTGCAGCCCCGAAGACCGTCGACGCCGCGGGGATAAACCAGCGCCCGAACGTCGCCGAGTCAGATCAGCGACTGTAGAGAATCCACGCATCGATCGTCGCCGTGGTGTTTGGGCGCAAACGTGGAGGAGACTCGGTCGCATGGGATCTGCTCGTTATGAGTTCGAGGGAGTCCTCGGTATGGACTCGCCGGACCCAATGGACGCACAGTGGGAACGCATCGCGCAGTGGCCGATCCCGGTGTTCGGGTTGGCTCCTCAGCCGACGATCGAGATGTTCGGCCCGTCCGAGATCGGCAGTGGATCGGACAGCGCCGGCTTGCGTGACGCGCAGGTCGGGTTGTCGTACATCGTGATCCGTAACCCCGCAGATCGGGCTGATCCTACCAACCTGGCAGATCTCGACGAAGAGGCCCTGCGCGCGCTGGACGAGGTCCCGCCTTGGCCGCGACCGAAATGGCTCATCGAACTGACCGACCGGCAGCGTTACCCCATGCTGTGGGAAGCCGTGAGGACCAGCTGGTACCGCGACCCAGCGGAACGGCCCTCCATCGCCGAAGCGCTCGTCGATCACACCGCCGAGGTGCTGAACACAAGCTTCCGGCCAGAACGAGGACTCGACGGCAGAGTCGGCAGCCTCCCCCCGGCACCCGACATCACCACCGCCGCCGTGCAACACGATGCCATCCTCCGGATCGACGGAATCGACCGCCCCGCGGTCCTGATCGACACAGATCCGCATGTCTTCGCCGTCGGAACCGAACTCGACGGCTCTGCCCTAGTCACTGTCGTCCTAACCCGCGACGAACTCCCATTCATCCAAGTCGAACTGATAACTCACGCCAGCACCTAATCCGCGCGCTACGGGACCTGCTTGCGGGACACCGCGGACGGACTGCGGTAGCGCGCCGCTGGGATTTCGAGACTTCCTCGTCCAGGCGCACCATCACAGTCGCCACCGCAATCGCGCCGACTCAGATCGTCCTCGCCCTCCCCTGAGCATAGGCGGCGGGTCTGTGACGGCTCAGTGATCCGTTCGCTCGGTGAACCATGTTTCTACGAGTTCGTCGCCAATACCGGCCATGTCGATCCCGTCCTGATTGCACGACACGGCGGCCGCGGTGTGCCGGTCCGCGCTGACCCCGAACGCGGTGTAGTGACCTGCTCCCGCTCCATCGTGTTCGAGTACGCCATCCGGGGAAACGAGGAGACCCGGCCCGTAGGTATATCCGTCGTCCACAGGCGCCCCGTTGCTCATGGCATCTGCCAGCGTCTCCGCGCTCACAAGCGACGGTTCACGCAGCTCATCGCCCCAACGGACCAGATCCGAGAGCGTCATCGTGACGAAGCCCGGTCCAGTCAGCACCCACGGCCATGCCTCCACCTCGCTGAACTCGGCGCCCACATCCTTATAACCCCTGGGATCAGAGGGAACTGGCGGCCCGATCCTGGCCTCCAGATCCAACGGCGCGAACACATTCGTCTCCATCCACGCCGCGAACTCCGTGCCGGTGACCTCGGCGACGATGTCCGCCAGCAGCGCGTAGTTCGTGTTCGAGTAGTCGAACTCGCCGGGGGTGCCGAGATGGGCAAGGGGACTGGTTCTCACGAACTCGAGGGCGTCGGCGTTCCTCAGCGGCGGCGTGCCGAAGTTGCTCAAGGACATTGACAGCACGTCGTTGATTCCCGAGGTGTGGTGCATCAGGTCGTTGACGGTCAGATCTTCCGCCCATGCCGGCAGCCCGTCCAGGTAGACGGCAGGCGACTCGTCCAGAGACAGGTCACCTCGATCAGCGAGCATGAGCACCGCCATCGCCGTGAACTGCTTCCCCACCGAGCCGATGTGAATCGGGGTGGACGTCTCGAACTCTGCGCCCGTATCGACGTTCGCGAGCCCGCGCGCCTCAGCCCACACGACGTCACCGTCGACGGCGACGGCGGCGGAGCACCCCGGCTCGTCGTCCGAAACGCTCGCCTCGAGAATCGTCGTGCTCGCCGTGCGCTTGGCTTCGACGGGGTCAGCAGCGCAACCACACATCGCGGCGAGCCCAACGACAAGGATGGCGACACGCGCTACACGGGACAGCCGCCACATTGCCGCCTCCGGGGTGACAAAACCCTCTCGGTGGTCCGCTACGGCAGTCGAGGGCTATTAGGCCGGCGTGGCGGGCAACGCGGTCTCACCCGTCGAGTCCGGCGTGCCGACTCTCGGTACCGACGCGGTGCTGGCTTCAGAATGCCCGACTTTCACCAGTGCCACCAGACCGGTGATCCGCGGCCGCCGCAGGGTTCCACTATCTCCGGTCGGCGTGCGGGCCGACGGACTCGCCGGCCCGCTGGAGGACCGATCTCGGGGCAGGCGGTGGCGGGTGCAGAGTTGCCCTGCCGTGGCAGTTCGATGTGGGGTCTGGCAGTCTCATCTGATGCACGTCACTCCGAGCGGATGGTCAGAGGTCGTCGTCGGGGCTGTGCGCATCGTTGTCAGCGTGGACGGTCCCTACGCGGTTGTACGCCGACCGGGGTCACGCGACGTCGTCGTCTCGTGGCCGGACCTCGATGTGGGGCCCCGCGCTACATCGTGCACAGTGCTGGGTGCACCGACGGGGGCGTGGGTGTTCTACCGTCCTCTGGCTGCGGAGGATCCTGCGCTTCCGGAAGGAACGGCCGCGGCCGTGCACGTAGATGTCGATGGTCATGTGACGCGCTTCACTGGTCTGACTGAGCAACCGCCACTCGGCGTGACCCGCCACGGGCTCTGGCTCACCTCGGAGAGGTTTCCCGCCCCGGAGAACGAAGCCGCGTGGCACGGCGAGCACGACGCCGCCGTGCTCAGCCCGGACGGGACTGCTCGGGCATTCACGATCGACCGTCGGATCGCGTTCGCCATTGATGACAGCGGCCGGTCGCGGCTTATCGTCTACACCGGTGCGCCCGCCGCGACCCGAGGCCGATTCGGCGGGACGACCTACACGTACCGGTACGTTGGCGTCCCACTCGCCGACGGGCTTGTGGTCGTCAACCGCCTCGCGGACCTCGAGACCGAGCCGTTCGACGAGCACGAGCTTCTCGAGGCCATGACGAGCATGGCACCGCAGCCGCCCGATGAACCACCGGTTGATCCGAACATTCCTTGGAAGATGGTCAGGCTCTCCGAGGACGCCAAGAACTCGGCCGTCCGCAGTGTCCTCCGCGAGTTCGATCACCTCGCGAATTACTGGCACGCTCCCGACGGCCGCACGTCCCCGCTCTCACCCGGCCTCAGCAATCCGCGCGTCGAGGCCGTCGATGAGTGGCCGACAACCCACGTCGCGGTGTCCTTCACGCATCCCCACTATCCAGAGGGGCGCCTCCGCCGAAGCATCCACGTCTTCGACGACGCCGGACGCATCCGCCCGGCCATGTATGCGGCCATCCACCTCATGGAGGACTTGGAAACGATGGCGCTCCCCGACACGAGCAGCGCGCGAGACGGCATCCTCGAGATCTAACGCGAGGGACGCCCGGTAGAGGACCGGCTTTCGCGCTACCTGCCCACGGTCTGCCAGACGGCGTACTCGTCGTATTCGTTGTCGGCGATGCACACGGATGGGACATCCGTGAGGTTCAGGTACCCACCGCCGCCCGAGATCTCGTCGCCAGCGCGGAGCGACGCCAACCCCGGGACAGCGACCTCGGTGCCATCGTTGCTGAGTCGAGTGCCGAACGGGAACTGAAGCGGGTACGTGACTCCGCCCGACGACACGGCGAAGCACCCCGCGTCGGTGATCCTCAGGGTCCCCGAGATCAGCGCATCCATGGCAGCGCCCGGACTGCTTCCAGCCACCATGGCAGTGACTCCTTGAGCCTGTTGAACTCCACGCTCACCCGAGCACCCGACGACGAACAGCGAGAGCGTCGCCATGCCGATGGCGGCGGGCACGATGCGTTTCACGAGTGGAGTCTTGCACGCCGCCGCGGAACGGTTGCCGCCCGTCACTGTGTACTTCGCCGTGTTGGCCAGTTCGAGGGGGTCCGTCGCGCTGGAGGACCGGGTTTCGGTCGACTCCATCCGGTGCGATGGTGGCCGCATGGAGATCATCGAGTGGTGGCCGAAGCTGGACTCCGACGCCAAAGCGTGGCTCATCGCCCACAACGGCGAAGCAGTGTCGCCGGAGGTGATGCGCAAGATCGCGGCGGCCGGCGGCTCCGTGACCTCAAGCGCGTGGTGGGTCGGCGAGTCAGGACCCGATGGCTTCTTTCTCTCGGACGAAGCAGTCGACTGGATCGAGGCCGCTGCTAATGACGAACCCGACTGATTCGCGCGCGGCGGAGGACCGGCAAGCGGTCGGTGGGCATGACGGGTTCAGGTCCCGTCCCTGCGACGCATATCCGTGTGCTCTACGCACGGACGTGAAGGCTCCACCAGATCTGGCGCGGTGTTGGAATCCGCGGTCATGATGGCGTCATGCATATCGCCGGAGTTCTCCCTGAGGATGCGCCCGACCCGCGGCTTGAGCGTGAGCAGTTGGTGAAGTCGATGCCAATCCCGATCGTCGAGCTCACTCCGCAGGCCGCTGTGAAGTTCGCCGACTTCAGCGTGGAGACGGCGGGCAGTGGCGAGGGCGGGGTTGAGGAGATGTCAGTGACCGTCTCCGCGACGCTGTGGCGCAACCCGATCGATAAGTCCGATCCGGCGAATCTCGCTGACCTTGATGACGGCACTCTCCGATCGGTTGAAGAGGCGCCGCCATGGCCGCGCCCGGCATGGCTCATCGAGTACATCGAGCGCATGCGATACCCGATGCTGTGGGAGGCGGTTCGGACGACATGGCAACGCGAAGATTCCGAGTACAGCGCGCTCGATGCCCGGTTGGTGCACCACGCGAACTACATCCTCGTTAACCAGTTTCGCGAAGAACTCGGGCTCGGCCTGCATGACTGGGATTCACCAGCGCTCACGTCCGAGCGCGTGATTCGTCGTGGCGTCGACGTCGCCATCGATGGGGTGGTCTTCTCAGGAGCGGAGATCGACACCGATCCGTTTGTCTACGCGGTCGGTGCGAAGCTACCTAGTGGTGGCACGTTGACCGCGGTCGTCCCCCGTGAGCACCTGCCGTACCTCACCCTTGAGTTTGTCCAGCGCCGAACCCACTGGTAACTCAAACCGCCCGCTGACGGACCGGCTTGCGGGGAGCCGCGGGCTCAGCTTCGTCCTGGACCGCGGTCGACGGGAGAACCGCCTTGGTTCACTCTTCTTTGCGCGGGCGAATCTCATTCGCACAGCTAAGAAACATGGCCGTGGAGGGTCGCGACAGCGCGGGAAACTCGTGATCTTCGGCTGGTAGGCATGTACATTTCGGCGTATGAGCTCACGACGCTTCGTGGCACCGGGCCTGGTCGCGACCGTCTTCCTGTTGACAGCCTGCTCGCCTCCGGCCGAGTTTGCGCGGGAGCAGACTGCAGCGGATCGACCAGATTCTGTCGTCGACGGGTCCGCCGACAGGATCGACGTCGGGACTCTTCGATACGTCGGAAACGCGGATGACTTCGACGTCTATCTCGCGCGCGCATCTGACAACAGCGAGACGCTGTGCCTTTCGCTCGTTCTCGATGACGTTTGGCAAAGCACAGATTGCGGGCGCGACTCTGTATCCGTCCGGATCAGCGACAGCGCTAGTGTCGCGGCCGAGATCGACCACCGTGGCGGGGAAGGTCGGGAGATGATCTCGGAAAACGTCTGGGTTGCCCGAAAATAGGTACAACGCAGCGGACGCTGGTGTGCTCGGGTAGCGACCGGCTAGTGGGCGAGAAGCCACGAATCTGGGAGGCACGTTCGAGGGTCAGCGAAGATAGCGCCCGTCTGGATTTCCGGCAGAGACCTGTACGCGAGCGCGAGGGATGCTTGGCGAGATCAGACGTTCACGGTGAAGCCGAGGTCGACGTCGCTAGCGGCGTGCCCGCCGCCGACGCCCCAGTTTTCGAGAGCGATCTCGTGAAGGATGGTCGACACATGATCGCGGGGAATGCCTAGCGGCTCCAAACCCTAGACGATCGCTCGATAGAGTCGCCGCTTGGCGGTCAGGCTTCGACCGGCGAAACAGTCGATCGAGATGATGGTCCGGTACTCCGGATGTGCGAGCTCAGGCGCGCACATGAATCGCTCTGGTTCGTGGACGACCAGACGCACGTTGCGGTCCTCGGCCGGGATCTCGAACGCGCGAACGAGCGCTGCGTGGACGGCGTTCATGATGGCAAGCTCTTGGTCGGCTGCGTACTGACGGCGGACTTCGATGATGACGGCGGGCATCGCACCATTATCTCCACGCCGTTCGGCCACGTCACGGGTGGGCCCCGGACTAGTCGACTCATCGTGGGTGGCGCTCATCTGCCTCCCCCCTCCACCTCTACACAACCTCCACGCAACGCGCGCAAGTGGACCCACTTGCGAACCCTCTATCCCTCAGTGAGTCTCGTCGGGTGATGGACGTGGTGGTTCGCGACGGCACTCCGGATGACGCCCCGAGTCTGGCGGTACTGAAGCTCGCATGGGCGAACCGTCATCACGCGACCGTTGAAGAAAGTCAATCTTTCGCCCGAGACCTCGCCTCGTGGATGGCGTCACAGGGTGATTCACTGCTGACGCGGGTAGCGGAGCACCGTGGCGATCTTGTCGGCATGGCGTGGCTCGTCGTCTTCGACCGAGTCCCGGACTTCAGCGATAGGAATCGAAGAACCGGCGACGTGCAAAGCGTCTTCGTCAACCCCGAGTTCCGGCGTCGAGGAATCGGGCATGCGTTGGTGAGCTCGCTCGTCGATGCGGCCGACCGGCGAGGAATTCCGCGGATCACCGTCAGTTCGAACGATGCTGCGACGCGACTCTACCTGGGGACAGGTTTCGAAGCATCGCCGCGGCTCCTCGAACGCCGACTCAACCAGGAACGCTGATGGACCCTCATCGTGTGGCGTCAGTAGCGCGGCAGGACGCTGGGCCTATGGATGGAATACAGATTGGAAGATTGGATACGCCAGGGTCTCGACCACGGATCAGGACCTCACCGCTCAACGCGACGCACTGCTGCGTTTGGGCGTTCAGGACGCGCACATCTACGTCGACCATGGCATGACCGGCGCGAATCGCGCCCGACCGGGATTGCGGGAGGCGCTTGCCGCGGTGCGAAGCGGAGACACCCTCGTCGTAACGAAACTCGACCGGCTCGCCCGGTCGCTGCGAGATGCGCGCGAGATCGCGGATGAGTTGACGTCGAAAGGCGTCGCACTCAGCCTCGCCGGGAACCGATACGATCCCACCGATCCCGTTGGTCGACTGCTGTTCAACGTGCTCGCCATGGTGGCGCGCGGACGCGCCCGTCACGCGGTGGGTCAGTCCACCTTCTTCAACGGACTAGTTAGTCCCGGTGGACCGGGAGACGTCGCTCGTCTGCGAGCTGCCGGGAATATGACAACATCCCGTGCGTGATCGCGAGCCGAATCACCATGTAGATGAGCAGCAGGTTGATGATCAGCCCCAAGAGACCAGCCGATATCACCAGGATCCAGTAGTGCGACTGAGAAGGGTCGAGAGGCATGCCTTCAACGTAGTGGCGGCGGCGATCCGTCCCGCTCGCGCCGCGTCGGTGAGGCGTAACTGCGGCCTTGAGCCAGAAAGCCCGCATGCGGATCCACCGACGCGCGTGAGCTAGTGAACCGGCGATGGCCCAACACCGCCCCGCTCGCCGTGGGCACGCACCCATCTGTTCACGCTTTCGCGGAGGAGGTCTTTCCGCTGGGTTCAGCGAATGGGATCATGCCAGCGTCCGAGCTCAGGAGCCTTCTTGTCGGCGCCTCGGTCGTGATGCTCTGGTGCCGTCGTGACGTCGTGGTTTGGTGCGCAGCCCCTGGTTGACGATTCCAGCGGCGATGAGAAGGATTCCTAGCGTGTACAGGGCCAACACCGCCAAGCGGAACACCGTTCCCGTGCCATCGATGCGACCTCCGACCTCCAACACGACCAGGAGGTGAGAGCTGAAGAGCAGCGCCGCTCCGAGACCGGTACAGATGTCCACCACGAACGCGGTCGTAGCTGTGACCACCAGCAGCAACAGGTAAAGCGAGCCGACTAGGCGGAGCACAGGGCTGAGGTTGCCCCAAGTCAGCGCGAGTCCCATGGCTGCCGGGATGAGGAACAGCACCGCGACACCGCCCCGCCAGCGCAATGAACCACCTATTGGTGTCGGCTTGGTCGGGCGCGCCCGAGTTGAGACAAGCAGGATGATGAGGAGGACGTTGGCAACAGCAAATGCGGCCACGCTCAAGAACAGCCCGATTCGGCCGACACCGATCATCGCCGGGTTCCCCAAGATGTCGCCCGCGCAGAAGAACATCAGCACAAGCACCAGGAGTTTCGGACCCTGTTCCCCCCACACCCAGACGGCAAGCAGCGGCGCAAGTAGCCACGTGACAAAGCCCGACAGAGGCAGGCCCAGTGCCACGGACGCAAGCTGCGCCACCGCGACCAGCCCGAAACCAATGAGCCACGGGCTCTTCAAAGACGACGGCCGACGGGTGTCCACATCTCGAGACGCTACAGCGGCCCCGGTGCGCGACACATCATCCTGCAGACGGATCTGGCTGGCTTACACCGCAAGGATGGCCGCTGAGGTGCCGTCGATGGAACCCGCTATCTACTGCATCCCAAACACTCGGCCGGCCGCATGCAATGTTCGAAAGCGGATACTTCAGGGAGAGTCGGTGCGAGTGATGCTCGTCGGAATACCTGCTGCTTCTCGTCGGCGCTTGGCAAGCGCGTTCACCGTGAAGATCGCTGCCAAGCTCGGCGCGAACCCGGCTAGGACGATGACGACCCTGAGTACAGGGCTCTCGATCTCGAATCCCACCACGAGCGTGCTGAGGAAAGTGGCGGCAGCGCCGAGCACCAACAAGGTGCGAGTGCTCAGTGTCCGGCGGCTCACCCACCCCAGCAGTTCATGTGCACCGAGCCATACAATCACCGCGATTAGATCCCGAGCAAGGAATCCTCGCGGGCGTCTGCTCCCGTGCACCGATCCCTCAGCGGGCAGCTCCTCGGGAATCGTGGTCAATAGTCGCGTATGGGGCCGCTAGGGATCGCTCCAGGGCCGTCGCGCGATCGTTTGTCACAATGCGGCAGTTGATGGCGGAGTTTCCCGAGAGCGTTGGCGCCGACCCCCGAGCAGTGCCCCGCCCTGCGGGACCCGGCATGGGCGCCGTACAGCGCTGCCGACGAATCCGCGGCGGATGCAGTCCCTGCCGGCGCGAGCACGGCCGGCTGGCCGCCACCACGCGCCAGCTCAGCCGGCGTCTCCTGCCGGCCGTGCGAGACTCGAACCGTGAGCCTCAAGCAGCAGCGACTTCAGATCGAAGCCAAGCGCAGCACCGGTGTGCTGTTCTGCGTACTGGGCGCGATCATGGCCGCGGTGAGCCTGGTGTCGCTTCTCAGCGACCCGCAGAACATCGGCGGCTGGCTCTCCGCGCTGACGCCCTTCCTTCTCGGTGGCCTGGGAATCTTCAATCTCGTGACGTACCGAAAAGAGCTCCGGGCGTTCGAAGCCGAGCATGGCGAGGGCGCAGGTCGGCAAGACCCTGCGACCTGAGGCCAGATCCGACGTCGCGCGATGCGGCGCATGCGCGATCGGCGGGCTGGGTCACAGATTGCCGAAGGTATAGAACCATGGGTTCGCGCGCAGGCCGGCGATCGTCGACTCATCCTCATCGAGATCCAGAATGACGATGCGCGTCGCCTCAGAGGTGGAGCCGAACAGCGCGGGGTCCTCAGGCTCGGCGGCAAGGGTGATCTCGGGCGTGGGTTGCGCACCGAGCGCCCGTGCCTCATCGACACTGTCGCCTACTCTGATACCGGACACGGTGCGGATAGGGACGCCGGCGAGTTCCGGGACCGAGACGACGATCGTGACGTGTCGGCACGCAGGGAGGCACTCCTCGGTGAAACCGGTGCTGATGAGCAGCCCCGGCCACTCGTACGTCGTCGTGAACTGCGCCCCCTGGGCGCCGTTGGGAGAGGTCGTCTCGGTGGGCTCCATCTCCAACGAGGCGCTGAGCGCGGTCACGTAGGAGGCAGGATCATCACCCGAGAAAGTGAGCGTGGCCTGCGGGGCGCCGCTGTCATCGAGGAGAGTGACGTCCGTCGCGCTCACCACGATCGAGGCGAGGTCCGGCTGCGGAGTGGGGCTCGGCGTCGGCGACCCCGATGGAGCGACGGCCGAGCCGCTGGGTGTGGGGCCTGCGTCGCGGGGCCCTCCCCCGGCGCAACCCGCCACACCGACCATCATCATCGCTGCGAGAACTGCGACGCCGAGTCTTCTCTTCATAGGTGAAGTATCACAGAAGACTCATAGTTACCGTGGCACCGATGCGACCGGACTCACGTCGCGACCCCGTCGAGCCGGTACCCCATCCCCGGCTCGGTCAGCAGATACCGCGGCGTGCTCGGGTCGGGTTCCAGCTTCTTGCGCAGCTGCGACACGTACAGCCGCAGGTAGCCGGTGTCTTCGGCGTGGTCGGTCCCCCAGATCGTGCGCAGCACCGTCTGCCGGGTCACCAGCTTGCCGGCGTTGCGGATGAGGATCTCGATGAACTGCCACTCCGTGGGCGTCAGCCGGATCTGCCGGTCGCCGTCGGAGGTCGTGCGCACGACGCTGTGGGCGGCGAGGTCGATCGTGACGTCCCCGAGGCGCACCACGGGGGACGCGTCGTCCTGCGGCACGCGGCGCGTGAGCGCGCGGATGCGGGCGAGCAGCTCCTCCACGGCGAAGGGCTTGGTGATGTAGTCGTCCGCGCCGGCATCCAGCGCCTCGACCTTGTCGGCCGCGCCCGCACGCCCCGACACGACGAGGATCGGCGCGGCCGACCACCCCCGCACGGCGTGGATCACCTCGATGCCGTCGAGGTGCGGCATACCGAGGTCGAGGATGAGGATGTCGGGCCGGTGATCGACGGCGGCGGCGATGGCCTGCGTGCCGTCGAGGGCGGTCGTGACGTCGTACCCCTTCGCGGTCAGGGTGATGCGCAGCGCCCGCAGAATCTGCGGGTCGTCGTCGGCGATGAGGATCCTCATGCCCGCTCCCCCTCGCCGACCGAGACATCGGCGGCGACGCCCGCCGCGGCATCCGTCTCGCCCGCCGTGCGCAGCGAGATCACCATCGTCAGCCCGCCGCCGGGGGTGTCCTCCGAGGTCAGCGTGCCGCGCATCGCCTCGATGAACCCGCGCGAGAGCGCGAGCCCGAGCCCCAGCCCGCTGGAGTTGTCGGTGTCACCCAGACGCTGGAACGGCACGAAGATGTCATCCTTCTTCTCGGCCGGCACACCCGGCCCGCGATCGACGATGCGGATCTCGAGCCTGTCACCGAACGTACTCGTGCTGACGTGCACGGGCACGCCCGCCGGCGCGTAGCGGTGCGCGTTGGCCAGCAGGTTCACCAGCACGCGCTGCAACAGCACCGGGTCCGCGTGGGCGACGGCGTCGCCGTGCTGCAGCGCCAGCGTGACGTCGGCGGGGCCGAGTTGCAGCTCGTCGAGCGCGGGCGCGATGGCCTCGGCAGGGTCGGTGGCGATGTCGGCGATGGTGAGCACGCCGGTCTGCAGCCGGCTGACGTCGAGTAGGTCGGTCAGCAGCGTGCCGAGGGCGGTGAGGCTCTCGTCCGCGGTCTCGAGCAGCTCCTGCCGGTCGGCGGCGGCGAGTTCGGGACCCGCCGCGCGCAGGCCCCCGACGGCGGCCGAGGCGGCGGCCAGCGGGCGGCGCAGATCGTGGCTGAGCGCCGACAGCAGCGCCCCGCGCACCCGGTCGGATGCCGCGATCGGCTCGATCTGCTGCGCCGTCTTCTCCAGCCGCTCGGTGTCGAGCGCCGCCCGCAGCTGCGCCGTGACGACACCCAGCAGACGACGCTCGGATGCCGCGAGGTCGGCGCCGTGCAGTTCGAGCACCGCCTCGTCGGTGAGCGGGATGTCGGTGAACCGCCCGTCCGGCAACGGCTCCCCCGCGCGGGCCACCACCTCGCCGCCGACGACGACCCGCACCCCGGGAAGGTGGAACGCCTCGCGCACTCGGTCGACGAGCGCCTGGATCGCGTTCTCGCCGCGCAGCACGCTGCCGGCGATGGTCTGGATGAGCTCCGATTCCGCGGCCGAGCGCCGCGCGGCCCGGGTGTAGCGGGCGGCGCGATCCACGATGAAGCTCACGAGGCTCGCGATGACGACGTAGAGCACCAGCGCCAGCAGGTGGTGGCCCTCGTGGATGTGCACCGTGTACAGCGGCTCGATGAAGAGGAAGTCGAGGGTGATACCGGACAGCACTGCGGCGAAGAGGGCCGGCCACAGCCCGCCCACCAGCGCCACGATGACGACGAGCAGCTGGAAGCTCAGCACGTCGGTCGTGATGGAGTCGACGCTGCGGAAGAGCGACAAGAGGGCGCTGAGGATCGGCCCGCCCACGAGCGCGACGACGAAGCCGAGGATGCGGCGCTTCGCCGTGAGCGCGCCGGTCAGGGGCGGGAGCATGGGGCTGCGGCCGGCGGCCGCGTGATTGACCATGTGCACGTCGATGTCGCCGGACTCGCGCACCACCGTCGCGCCGATGCCCGGGCCCGTGAGCAGGGCAGCGAGCCGGCCGCGCCGGCTCGCGCCGAGCACGAGCTGGGTGGCGTTGACCGAGCGGGCGAACTCGACCAGGGCGGTCGGGATGTCCTCCCCCACCACCTGGTGGTAGGTGCCGTTGAGCTTCTCCACCAGCGCGCGCTGTTCGGCGAGCGCGGCGGGGCTCCCCGTCCGCAGCCCGTCCTGGCTGGTGACGTGCACCGCGATCAACTCGCCGCCGGCCGAACGGGCGGCGATGCGGGCGCCGCGGCGCAGCAGCGTCTCGCCCTCCGGCCCGCCGGTGAGCGCGACCACCACGCGCTCCCGCGCCTCCCACCGGCTGTCGATGCCCTGCGCCTGGCGGTACCCCTGCAGCGCCTGGTCGACCTCGTCGGCCAGCCAGAGGAGGGCGAGTTCCCGGAGTGCGGTGAGGTTGCCGAGACGGAAGTAGTTCGACAGCGCGGCGTCGATGCGCTCGGCGGGGTACACCGCACCGACGGCGAGCCGGTCGCGCAGCGCCTGCGGGGCAAGATCGACGACCTCGATCTGGTCGGCGCTGCGCAGGAAGCTGTCGGGGATGGTCTCGCGCTGCGGCACCCCCGTGATCTGCTCGACCACGTCGTTCAGCGATTCGATGTGCTGGATGTTCAGCGTCGAGATGACGTCGATCCCCGCGGCCAGCAGCTCCTCGACGTCTTGCCAGCGTTTGCCGTTGCGGGATCCGGGGGCATTGGTGTGAGCGAGCTCGTCGACCAGGGCGACCTGCGGCATCCGCTGCAGCACGGCATCCAGGTCCATCTCCTCGAGGGCGACGCCGCGGTGCGAGACGCGGGCGCGCGGCACGACCGGGATGCCCTCGGCCATCGCGGCGGTCGCGGCGCGCCCGTGGGTCTCGACGATGCCGATGACGACGTCCCCGCCCTCGGCCCGCAGGCGCCGGCCCTCCTCGAGCATCGTGACCGTCTTGCCCACGCCCGGGGCGGCCCCCAGCAGCACCCGCAGCCGCCCGCGTCTGGTCATGGTCGTCCTTCTCACTCGTCGTCATCGTTGGTCAAGGGCAACGTTAAGCTCCAGCACGTTCACGGTGGCGTCACCGAGGTACCCGAGTCGCGGCCCGTGTGTGTGCTCCTGCACCAGTGCGCGCACGTCGGCGGCGGGGATGCCGCGCTCCGCGGCCACGCGATCGATCTGGATCTCGGCGTACGCCGGGCTGATGTGGGGGTCGAGGCCCGACGACGACGCGGTGACGGCGTCTGCCGGAACGTCGTCGGGGGCGACGCCGTTGAACTCGGCTACCTGAGCGCGGCGATCGGCGATCGCGGCGACGAGGTCGTCGTTCTCGGGGCCGAGGTTCGACCCCGACGACGCCCCGGCGTCGTAGCCGTCGCCGGCGGCGGAGGGCCGAGACTGGAAATACTGCGGCAGCGGGGCGCCCTCGGCATCAGTGAAGGCCTGCCCGATGAGCGACGACCCGACGGTCTCGCCCCCGCTGTCGGTGAGGAGCGAGCCGTTCGCCTGGGCGGGCAGCGCAAGCTGACCGACGAGGGTGAGCACGACGGTGTAGCCGAAGCCGAGCAGCACGGTGAAGAGCGCCATGGCGCGCACGGCGACACCGACGGTGCGGGCGGTGCTGCGGGTGGAGGTGTTCATGTGAGTGTGTTTCCTCTGAGGGTCAGAAGCCGGGGATGAGGCGCACGACGAGGTCGATGAGCCAGATGCCGATGAAGGGGGCGATGATGCCGCCGAGCCCGTAGACGGCGAGGTTGCGCCCCAGCGTCTGCGACGCCCCGCCGGGGCGGTAGGCCACGCCGCGCAAGGCGAGCGGAATGAGGAAGACGATCACGATCGCGTTGAAGATGATCGCCGAGAGCACGGCGGATGCCGGTGAGTGCAGCCCCATGATGTTCAGCGCCGCGAGCTGCGGGAACACGCCGAGGAACATCGCCGGGATGATCGCGAAGTACTTGGCGATGTCGTTGGCGATGGAGAACGTCGTCAGCGCCCCGCGCGTGATGAGCAGCTGCTTGCCGATGCGCACGATGTCGATGAGCTTCGACGGGTCGGAGTCGAGGTCGACCATGTTGCCGGCCTCTTTCGCCGCCGACGTGCCCGAGTTCATCGCCACGCCGACGTCGGCCTGCGCGAGCGCGGGGGCGTCGTTGGTGCCGTCCCCCGTCATCGCGACGAGCCGCCCGCCCTGCTGCTCGGCGCGGATGTACGCGAGCTTGTCCTCGGGGGTCGCCTCGGCCAGGAAGTCGTCGACCCCCGCCTCGGCCGCGATCGCGGCCGCCGTCAGCGGGTTGTCGCCGGTGATCATCACGGTGCGGATGCCCATCGAGCGCAGCTCGGCGAACTTCGCCGGCAGCCCCTCCTTGACCACGTCCTTCAGGTGCACGACGCCGAGCAGGCGCGACCCGGCATCCGGGGTGCTCGTGGCGACCACGAGCGGGGTGCCACCGGTCTGCGAGATCCGCTCGACGGCGGCGGTCATCTCAGTGCGGTCCGCCGCGCTGGGTGCCTGCCCCTCGGCCTCGAGCCAGGCCACGATCGCCGAGGCGGCGCCCTTGCGGATGCGGATGCCGTCGGGGGTGTCCAGGCCCGACATGCGGGTCTGCGCGGTGAACGGCACGATGTCGCCCGGCGCCGTCGTGCCGACGTCGATGCCCTTCGCCCGGGCGAGCTCGACGATCGACGCCCCCTCGGGGGTGGGGTCAGCCAGCGACGACAGCGCCGCGGTGCGGATGAGCTCGGGCGCCGGCACGTCGCCGACCGGCAGGAACGCGCTCGCCCGCCGGTTTCCGTAGGTGATGGTGCCGGTCTTGTCGAGCAGCAGGGTGGTCACGTCGCCGGCCGCTTCGACCGCCCGGCCTGACATGGCGAGCACGTTGCGCTGCACGAGCCGGTCCATGCCGGCGATGCCGATGGCGCTCAGGAGCGCGCCGATCGTGGTCGGGATGAGGCAGACCAGCAGCGCCACCAGCACCGGCACGCTCACCGGGGCGGCGGCATAAGACGCGATCGGGTTCAGGGTGAGCGCGACGACGACGAACATGATCGACAAGCCCGCCAGCAGAATGCTGAGCGCGATCTCGTTCGGCGTCTTCTGGCGGGCGGCGCCCTCGACCAGGGCGATCATGCGGTCGACGAATGTCTCACCGGGCTTGGACGTGATCTTCACCACGATGCGGTCCGACAGCACGCGGGTGCCGCCGGTGACGGCCGAGCGGTCGCCGCCGGACTCCCGCACGACGGGGGCGGACTCCCCCGTGATCGCGGATTCGTCGACCGAGGCGATGCCCCACACGATGTCGCCGTCACCGGGGATGAGCTCGGGAGGCGAGACCACCACGATGTCGCCGAGGCGCAGGTCGGCCGAGGCGACATCGGTCGTGGCGGACCGCTCGGCCGCGGGATCGGTGAGCGGATCGTAGGCATCCACCCGCCGCGCCGTCGTACTGGTGCGGGTCTTGCGCAGGCTCTCGGCCTGCGCCTTGCCGCGCCCCTCGGCGACCGATTCGGCGAGGTTCGCGAACAGCACGGTCAGCCACAGCCAGACGGCGATCGCCCACGTGAACGACCACGGCACCGGGGTGCCGCCCGAGGGCGCCGGTCCCCCGATAAACGGCTCCGCGATGGCCAGCAGGGTGGTGAGGGCGGCGCCGACCCACACCAGGAACATGACCGGGTTGTGCCACTGCAGGCGCGGGTCGAGCTTGCGGAACGCGCCCGGCACGGCGGCACGCACCTGCGCCGGCGAGAACCCGCGCTGCGGTGCAGGCGTGGGCGCGGTCTCGGGACGCGCGGTGGTCAATGTGGACATCATCAGATCAGCCCTTCCGCCAGGGGACCCAGCGCGAGAACGGGAAAGAAGGTGAGCGCCGTCACGAGAACGGTGACGGTGCTGAGCAGCCCGACGAACAGCGGGCGGTGGGTGGGGAGCGTTCCGGCGGTCGTCGGCACGGAGTCCTGCGCCGCGAGCGAGCCGGCGAGCGCCAGCACGAACACGATCGGCACGAAGCGGCCGAGCAGGATCACGACCCCCAGCGCCGTGTTCAGCCACGGTGTGTTGGCGGTGAGTCCGGCGAAGGCCGACCCGTTGTTGTTGGCGGCGGATGTGAAGGCGTAGAGCACTTCGCTCATGCCGTGGATGCCGGGATTCCAGATCGACGTGGACTCCATCTCTTCGCGGATGCCGGGGAGGGCGAAGCTCAGCGCGGTGCCGGTGAGGACGAGGGTCGGCATGACGAGGATCGTGAGGGCGGCGAGCTTGATCTCGCGCGGCCCGATCTTCTTGCCGAGGTACTCGGGGGTGCGGCCGATCAGCAGACCGGCGATGAACACGCCGATGATCGCGAGTACGAGGATCGCGTAGAGCCCCGACCCCACTCCGCCGGGCGAGACCTCGCCGAGCATCATGTTGAGCATCGGCATCATGCCGCCGAGCGCCGTGTACGAGTCGTGCATGGAGTTGACCGCGCCGGTGGAGGTGCCGGTGCTCGTGGTGGCGAAGAGCGTCGAGCCGATGATGCCGAAGCGCTGCTCCTTGCCCTCCATCGCCGCTCCCGCCAGCTGCGGCGCGGTGCCGTTGCCGGCGGTCTCGAAGGCGGTCAGCAGCGCGAACGATGCCAGGTACAGCGTCGCCATGACGCCGAGGATCGCGTACCCCTGGCGGTTGTCACCCACGATGCGGCCGAACGTGCGCGGCAGCGCGAACGGGATGACGAGCATGAGGAGCACCTCGAAGACGTTGGTCCACGCGTTCGGGTTCTCGAACGGATGCGACGAGTTGGCGTTGAAGAATCCGCCGCCGTTGGTGCCGAGCAGCTTGATGGCCTCTTGCGAGGCCACAGGGCCGCCGGGGATCGACTGCGTCGCGCCGGCGAGCGTGGTGACCTCGGTGAAACCGTTGACGTTCTGCACCACCCCGCCGATCAGCAGCACGACCGCGGCGAGCGCGGCGAGCGGCAGCAGGATGCGCAGTGTGCCGCGGGTGAGGTCCACCCAGAAGTTGCCGAGCGTGCCCGACCGGCGTGCCGCGAAGCCGCGCACCAGGGCGATGGCGACCGCCATGCCCACGCCCGCGGAGACGAAGTTCTGCACCACCAGGCCCAGCGCCTGCACGGTGTAGCCGAGGGTGAGCTCCGGCGAGTACGACTGCCAGTTCGTGTTGCCGACGAACGACGCCGCGGTGTTGAACGACAGGTGCTCGCTGGGCACCGGCAACCCGAGGGAGTACGGCAGCCACTGCTGCAGCCGCTGCAGGCCGTAGACGATGAGCAGTCCGACGGCCGAGAAGGCCAGCACCGCTCGCAGGTACGCCGGCCAGGTCTGCTCGGCCTTCGCGTCGATGCCGATCACCCGGTAGACGCCGGCTTCGACCCGGGTGTCCTTCGGCGAGGTGTAGACCCAGGCCATGTAGTCGCCGAAGGGGCGGTAGAGCAGGCCGAGGACGACGGCGACAGTGGCGATCGACAGCAGGGCCGACACCCACGCCATCAGAACCGCTCCGGTTTCACGAGGGCGAACACGAGGTACACGATCGCCGCGACACCGAGGATGCCGGCGAGCAGCTGGAACACGATCACAGCTTCTCCACCGCCTTCCCCAGCAGTCCGACGACGACGAACAGGGCGATCGTGCCCAGCACGTAGACGAGGTCAAGCACAGCAGGCTCCATCTGAAGGACGGCGTCAGCGCGCACGCTGATCGCACGCCCTCATTCGCGGGCGCAGTGCGATCCAACTCCTGCCGGCATGCCCCGATGCCCGTCCTCACGCAACCCATACGGGGGTGCTGCGGATCCTTACGGTTCCCTCACGCCGCGGTCCTTCTCTGCCTGGCCGCGGCGCCCCAGTGCCACGGATCGGGTGGGCCCGGCAACCCCTTGGGGGCGCGGCATCCGTCGTCGCATCATGGGGCCATGAGCGATCGAGATGACATCAAGCAGCCCCTTGACCATCTGCCGCCGGCCGACGAGCGGGACAAGGCGATCGAGGTCGAAGAGCCCGAGTACCCCGACACCGGCCACGCGGACACCGCCGACGTCACGCCGGCGACGGCCGCGGAGCCGGGCAAGCCCAACCGGCACGGCGTGGACAAGCTGCCGCCGACCGGGCGCTGACGCCCGCGCGTACCCGCACAGCGCCGCGGTGGCCGGTTTCCGGCTGCCGCGGCGTTCGTGCGTCTGCGGGGTGTCCGACATGCGGAGATCCTCCCGAATGAGGGCCAAAACGCGGCATCCGCCCTCGTTTCGGCAGATCCCCTCATTTCGGCCAAGTCTGCAGCTCGCCGCGCCCGCGCAAGCCAGTCGCCAGCAATCGGCCGAGATGCGGAGATCCTCCCGGATGAGGGCAAAAGCGCGGCATCCGCCCTCGTTTCGGCAGATCCCCTCATTTCGGCCAAGCCTGATGCGCGGCATCCTGGGGTGGCTGAGACGACGGCAGTGGCTACGATCTGCGCATGGGGAACGCGGAAGCGGGATGGTACGACGACGGGGCGGGCTACCAGCGCTGGTGGGACGGCGACGCCTGGACCGACGACTACGCCGACATGAGCGGCTCCACGGTCGAGCTGCACACGTCGAACCCCGCCGCGCGGCAGCCGATGGGGTGGTACGACGACGGACGTGGCCGCCTGCGCTGGTGGGATGGGGATGCCTGGACCCAGCGTGCGCAGTTTCTGGCGGAACACCACACGTTCTCGGGAATCACCGTCGCGGGCGAGTGGATCTTCTACGGTGACCTCAGCCAGCCCATCGCCGGCGTGGTGGCATCGTTCGAAACTGCCGGCGAGATCGGCGAGCGATCCACTCTGACCCGCGCGGCGGCAGGCGGACTGCTCTTCGGCCCGGTAGGGATGATCACGGGCGCCATGCTCCGCAAGAAGGTCGATCGCCGCGAGTTCTATCTGTCGATCGACGGTCCTGAGCAGTTCTGGGTGGCACCGGTCAGCCCCGCGTTCGGGCTGCAGGCCCGCCAGTTCGTCGCGTGGGTGAACAGCGTCTCGCGTCACCACCTGCGCAAGTAGCCCTGTGGCCCTCGCGCCCGCTAGCCGAGTTCGCCCGGGTTCGTCAGGCGCCACCACGACGTCGGCGGCGCGATGGCGCCGTCGAACTCGACCGGGACGGTCGCGGTGTGCGGACCCGCGGTCCAGGTGGCACTGCCGATCACCTCGCCGTCCTCCCTGGTCGTGGGGGTCGAGGTCTGCATCGTCGTGAGGATGGGCGTGTCCGACCAGACCAGCAGCGAGGCCTCCTCCCCCAGGACCATGCGCGCGGCGCCGTCCCACGGGGTCGAGAAGGAACCCACCTCCTGGCCGCGGCGCGCGACGGTCACCTCGGTGAACCCGCCCGCGATGCTCTCGAGCAGGGTGGGCACGCTGTGGTTGACGGCGGCGCGCGAGCTGGCGCCGAGGAGGACGCCCACGATGTCGAGGGGCGCGCCGATGCCGACGTCGAGGCGCGCGGTGTAGAGCAGGTTGCTGCCGCCGGGGTCGAGGGTGCCGGTCTTCAGTCCAGTGATGCCGCTCTGGCCGAGCAGGGAGTTGGTGTTGTTCATCCGTCCCGGTCCGGGGAGCGACAGCCCTCCCGTCGCGGCGATCTCGGCGACGGTCGGGTGCGCCGCCGCGATGCGGCCGAGGGTGATCATGTCGCCCGGCGTACTCGTGTTGCGCGGGTCGATGCCGGTCGGCTCGACGATCGTCGTCTGCGTCAGCCCGTTCAGCGCGAGCCAGTCCCGCGCCGCCCGCAGGAATGCGCCCTGCGACCCGAACGCCCAGCCGGCGACGGCCTCGGCGTAGTTGCACGCCGACGGGATCAGCATCGTCGCGAGCGCGTCGTGCAGCGACATCGAGCTGCCGATCGGCATGGCGGCGATGGTCGCGCCCATCACGTAGTACTTGTCGTAGAGCGCGTGGTCGGCACGGTCGAAGGTCAGGGTGGGTCCGGGGTCTGCGGCATCCGCCAGAGGATAGGCGTCGAGCACGACCAGCGCGGTGATCAGCTTCGTGATGCTGGCGATGGGGCGGGGCTCTTCGGTGCCGGTGGTCGCCCAGATGGTGCCGTCCTCGGTGCCGAGGTAATCGGCGGCGCCCGAGATGGCGATGGCCGACGCGCCGTCCGGCGGCAGCACGATGTCGGCCGCAGGCGGTGCGGCGACCTCGGGGACCTGCGTGGCGGCGACCGGTTCGGCGAGGGGTGCGGTCAGCGCCCAGCCGCCGTAGCCGCCGCCTCCCGCCAGCAGGAGGACCAGCACCGCGGCGGTCACCCACAGCCGCCGGCGCCGCCGTGTGCGCCGGGCATCCGGATCGATCTCCCGCCCCGAACGGCGGCCGGCGAACTCCTGCTCGTGGCGAATCAGCTCGCTGAAGTCGTCGAGCGCATCTGCGTGCGGCTGCTCTGTCGTCACTGCGGACCCCCATCCGATGCCTTTTCATCATGCACCACGGGGCAGGCGGCGCTGTTGCGCCCGCCGCCGGGTGCCGTGCGTATACCGCATGACGTGGCAGGTCGCCCGGGGTGCGTCGCGGCATCCGAACTTTTAGAATCCCGGGATGAGCGCCACCCCACCTGTGCACCGTGAGACCTGGAGCGGCCGCAGCGCCTTCATCATCGCCGCCGTGTCTTCGGCGATCGGCCTCGGCAACATCTGGCGCTTCCCCGGCGTCGCGTACGAGAACGGCGGCGGCGCCTTCCTGCTGCCGTACCTCATCGCGTTCGTCACGGCGGGCCTGCCCATCCTGTTCCTCGATTACGCCATCGGCCACCGCTACCGCGCGTCGGCTCCGCTGGCGTTCCGGCGCATCAACCGCCGATTCGAGCCGCTCGGCTGGTGGCAGGTCGGGCTCTGCTACGTCATCTGCATCTACTACGCCGTCGTCATCGCCTGGGCACTCGCCTACGCCGTCTACGCCGTCACCCTGGCGTGGGGTGAGGATGCCGTCGACTTCTTCCTCTCCGAGCACCTGCGGCGGCCCGAGACCGTCGGCTTCACGTTCGACTTCGCACCCGCCGTGCTCATCCCGCTCGTGCTGGTGTGGCTGACGGCCGTGGTGGCCCTGGCCCTCGGCATCCGCCGGGGTATCGACCGGGTCAACCGCGTGACCCTGCCGTTGCTGGCAGTGAGCTTCACCGCGATCGTCGTCTACGCCCTGTTCCTCCCCGGCGCCGTCGACGGACTCAACGCCTTCTTCACCCCCAGCTGGGCGGCCCTGGCGGACCCGGCCGTGTGGATCGCGGCCTACGGGCACATCTTCTTCTCGTTCTCCATCGCCTTCGGCATCATGCTGACCTACTCGTCGTATCTGCGTCGTAAGAGCGACCTCACCGGGTCGGGCCTGGTGGTGGCGTTCTCGAACACGAGCTTCGAGCTGCTGGCCGGCATCGGCGTGTTCGCGACCCTCGGCTTTCTCGCGTCGGCGCAGGGCAGCACCATCGACGAGCTGGAGAGCATTCAGGGTGTGGGGCTGGCGTTCATGACCTACCCGACACTGCTGTCGCAGATGCCCGGCGGGCAGATCATCGGGGTGCTCTTCTTCGTCGCCCTGGTGCTCGCCGGGTTCAGCTCGCTGCTGTCGATCCTGCAGGTGCAGTCCTCGGCGGTGCAGGACAAGACCGGGTGGAGCACGCGGCGAGCGGGCGTCGCCCTCGGCATCGCCACCGCCGTGCCGTCGATCCTGCTGTTCGCCACGTCGAGCGGCCTGTACACGCTCGACGTGGTCGACGCCTTCGTGAACAACATCGGCGTGGTGCTGTCGGCGATCCTCACCCTCCTGCTCGTGGTCATCGTGGGGCGCAAGGGGCCGGAGCTCGCCCGCCACCTCAACGCGGTGTCGTCGCTGCGGGTGGGTCCGCTCTGGCGCGTCATGGTGACGGTGGTGACGCCGGTGATCCTCACCGTCATCCTCATCACGGGCGCGTACGGATACATCGTCGACGGCTACGGCGGCCTGCCCACCTGGTTCCTGGGGGTCGCCGGATGGGGCGTGCTGGCCGTGCTGGCCGTGCTCAGCGGGGTGCTGAGCCTCGGCACGTACCGGCGCCCGGGCGCGCTGACGACCGAGCCGGATGACACCGAGCAGCTCGCCCGAGAGGTGCAGGCCGACAGGCAGCGCGCGCTCCAGCAGCGCGACGAGAGAAAGGCCAGCCGATGACCCCGACCGCGATCAGCTTCCTCGTCCTGTCGATGGGGGTGCTGTGGGGCGGGTTGGCGTGGAGCCTGCTGCGGCTGCGCAACCATCCCGAGATGCTCGACGACGAGCCGCCCTCGACCTGAGGCTCAGGCTCCCGACTCGGCCAGTTCTGCGCCGGCGTGGGCCAATTCGGCCAGCGCGGCGTCGCTGGTGGCGGGGGCGACACCGGCGACCAGGTCGGTCAGCACCCGCACGCGCAGACCGTGGTCGATGGCATCCAGTGCCGAGGCGCGCACGCAGTAGTCCGTCGCGATGCCGACGACATCGGCGTCGAGGATGCCACGCTCGGTCAGCAGGTCCGCCACGGTGTCGCCGTCATCGGTCGTGCCCTCGAACAGCGAGTACGCCGGAGCGCCCTGCCCCTTCTTCACGTGGTGGGTGACGGCATCGGTGACCAGGCCGGGGTCGTACTCGGCACCTTCGGTGCCGGCTACGCAGTGCACGGGCCAGGTGTCGACGAAGTCGGGCTCGCCGGCGGCGAAGTGTCCGCCGTTGTCACCGTCGGCGTCGTGCCAGTCGCGCGAGGCGACGATCAGTGCGTACTGATCTGCGGAGGCGGCCAGGTGCCGGCTGATCGCGGCCGCGACCGCGTCACCCCCGGCGACCCCGAGCGCCCCACCCTCGGTGAAGTCGTTCTGCACGTCGACGATGAACAGCGCCTTACCCATGCGCCGAGCCTACGCCGACCGGTCGCGTGCCGCCGGCAGCACCACGAGGGGCCACGGCATCAGCCGCGGCCCCTGCGTGCATAACGTCGCCATTGCGGCCGCGCACGGGGATCTCGGCCGCCGCCTGAGGGGTTTCGCGGCCCGACCGGCGACGTTGTGCACGGCTGTCGCCCGCGACGGGCTCGCCACGGCCCACCGTCGCCGAGATGCGGAGATCTGCCGACATGCGGATGGAATCCCGGCATCCCGTCGCCGAGATGCGGCGATCTGCCGACATGCGGATGGAATCCCGGCATCCATCCTCATTCCGGCAGATCTCCTCTGCCGGGCAGCGGCGCGCCTGCCGGGCAGCGCCGCGCCCGCCGGGCGTGCCGGCGTCAGCGCCGCGCCCGCCGGGAACGCCCGAGGGGCCACGGCATCAGCCGCGGCCCCTCGTGCACAACGTCGCCAGGGTCAGCGCCGGCGCAGCGACCGCCGCGTCACCGACCGCTCGCCCGTTTTGGCGACCTTCTGCTCGACGGCGCGGACGCCGGCGGCGGTGTCGACGGCAACCGCGGCCACCCCCTCGTGCTCGGCGGCGCCCACGCCCGCGGCGGTGTCGACCGCGACCGCTGCCAGGTCGTCATCCCCAGGGCGCGCACTCCCCCGCGCGGGAGCCGCGACGGGACCACCCTCGCTGGGACTCATCGCCAGCCGGCGCGAACCGCCCGGGTCGTTGCGCCACAGCTTCGACGGCCACCAGATCGCACGGCCGATGTCGAACGACAGAGCCGGCACCAGCAGTGAGCGCACCACGAACGTGTCGAGCAGCACACCGAACGCGACGATGAACGCCAGCTGCGCCAGGAACAGGATCGGGATGACTCCCAGGGCGGCGAAGGTGGCCGCCAGCACGAGACCGGCAGAGGTGATCACCCCGCCCGTGGCCACGAGCCCCCGCAGGATGCCGAGCCTCGTTCCGTACTTCAGAGACTCCTCCCGCACGCGCGTCATCAGGAAGATGTTGTAGTCGATGCCCAGCGCCACGAGGAACACGAATCCGTAGAGCGGCACGGCCGGGTCGGCGCCGGGGAAGTCGAAGATGCCGTTGAACACCAGCGCGCTCACTCCGAGGGCCGAGCCGAACGACAGGATCACCGTGCCGATCAGCAGGATCGGCGCCAGCAGCGACCGCAGCAGTGCGATGAGGATCAGCAGGATCACCACGAGGATGATCGGGATGATCAGCGTGCGGTCACGGATCGACGTGTCATTGGTGTCGATGTCGGTCGCGGTCTCGCCACCCACGAGCACGTCCGTGCCCACGTCGTCGGACAGCTGCACGCGCAGGTCGCGCACGACGTCCTCGGCGGCGACGGAGTCGGCCGCGTCGGCGAGCGTCCCGATGAGCAGCACGTCGCCCTCGGCGACGGTCGGCTCGGGTGCCGCGGTTCCGGGAGGACCGAAGGCACTGATGACCGCCTCACCGCCCTCGAACTCGACGACGGCCTGACCGTTGGGCGAATCCTCGGATGCCACGGCGATCGAGTCGATCCCGTCGGTGTCGCTGAGCACCTCGACGGCCGCGGTGAGGTCGTCCTCGGGGGCGATCACGTACACCGGGCTGCCGGAACCGGCAGGGAAGTGCTCGGCGAGCTCAGCCTGTCCGTCGCGGGCCTGCGAGGTGCCGAGCACGAGCTCGCTCGAGGGCACGCCGTCGGCCTTCAGCTGGAGAGCACCGACGCACGCGGCCAGCAGCACCACCGTCGAGACGATCCACACCGCGCGCGGGTGGCGGGCGACGAAGCGCGCCTGACGGGGCCAGAGGCCCTTGACCGGGCGGGAGAAGTCCTCGGGCACGCCGAGGGCGCCGGGCTTCGGGGCGAACGGCCAGAACGCCGCGCGCCCGGTGAGGGCGAGCAGGGCCGGAAGGAAGGTGAGGGCCGACAGCATGGCGAACGCGATGCCGATGGACGCGATCGGGCCCAGAGCGCGGTTGGTCGCGAGGTCGCTCAGCAGCAGGCACAGAAGCCCCGCGATGACCGTTCCGCCGGAGGCGAGGATGGGCTCGAATGCGCCGCGCCACGCGGTGATCGTGGAGTCCCACCGCTTCCTGCCGGTGGCGATCGCCTCACGGAAGCGCGCCACATACAGCAGCGCATAGTCGGTGGCGGCACCGATGACGAGAATGAAGAGGATCCCCTGGACCTGACCGTTCAGCACGACGATGCCCGCCTTCGCGAGCCACCACACCGTCAGCAGCGCCACGCACAGCGCGAACACCGAGGTCAGCAGCACGAGGATCGGCAGGAGGGGCGAGCGGTACACGACGATCAAGATGACGAAGACGGCGAGCAGCGCGACGCCCAGCAGCAACCCGTCGATACCGAGGAAGCCCTCGACCAGGTCGGCCGAGAACCCTGCCGGACCGGTCACGAAGGTGTCCACCCCCGACGGCGCCCCGTCGGCGAGGTACTCACGCAGCTCGGTGACGAGCTCGGCGACCTCGCCCTCGGCATCCAGCGGCACGAAGACCTGCACGGCTTCGCCGTCTTCCGACGGCACCGCAGGCGACACATCGCCCACCACGCCGTCGAGATCGACGATGCCCGCCGCCAGGTCGTTCAGCTCGGTCAGCTGACTCTCGGTCAGCTCGCCGTCGTCGGTGGACATGACCACGAGCGCCGGCACGCTGTCATCACCGAGGAACGCCGGCAGCAGCTCATTGACCTGCGTCGCATCAGCGCTCGACGGCAGGAACGCCGACCGGTCATTGACCGCCACCTCGTCGACCTTGCCGAAGTAGGGACCGCCGATCGCGCCGCCGACCAACCACACCAGCACCAGCACCACGGGGATGCCGATTCGGAGCCATTTCGGCACCGTTCGCTCATTTGCCATATTGCTAGCTTATCTAGCAATCTGCGGAAACGCCACTCCGCTGGTCAGCCCGCGAAAAGCAGGATCCAGGATGCCGCGAATGCCAGGACACCCAGCGCGGCGAGGCCTGCGGCGAGCCAGGCGGTGGCGCGCACGGCCGGGGAGTGCTTCGTCAGCCGGAAACGATCGCGCCCGCCGACCCGGTACCAGATGTCTGCGGTGGGCAGCCCGGCCAGACGCTCGGATTCGGCGTGACCGGCGGCGGCCGCCCCCACTCCCCCATCATGATCGAACCACCGCACCACCACGCCGTCGTCCTCGTGCTCGACCACACCCGTGGCGGGAAGCCACGAGCCGTCGATGGCCCAGAGCACAACGGCGATCACCCCGACGACGACGCCGGCGCCGAGGCCGACCCACGAGAAGATCTCGAGGATCGCATCGAGCGCGACGTCCACGAGTCCCCCTTGCGCTCATTCTGCGGATACGGCTGTGGGGCCCCTAAGAGCCCCACAGTCGGTCTGAGCCACCTAAGGGAATCGAACCCTTGACCTATTCATTACGAGTGAATCGCTCTGCCGTCTGAGCTAAGGTGGCGCGCTTCGCTTTCGCTACGCACGATCATCGATCTTACATGCTGAAAAGAGCGCTCGCGAACCGCTCGGACCCGTCACTCGCAGGTCAGACCGTCTTCGGGCACGGTGCCGTCCACGAGGTAGGACTCGACGGCGGCATCCACGCAGGCGTTGCCCTTGTTGTATCCGGTGTGCCCCTCACCGACGCGGGTGACCAGCACGCCCGAGGCGAGTTGGTCCGCCAGCGACACCGACCATTCGTACGGCGTGGCGGGGTCGTTGGTGGTGCCGACCACCACGATGGGGGCCGCTCCCTCGGCGGTGATCGGCTCGCGCACGCCGGTGGGCTCATACGGCCACACCGAGCAGGAGTCGGGCCCGCTCCAGTAGGGTGCGACGGTGGGCGCTTCGGCCGCCAGCAGCGCCTCGGCCGCCGCGTCTTCGGCCTCGTCGCCCACGGGGTAGTCCATGCAGTTGTATGCGCGGAACGCCTCGGTGGAGTTGTCGAGGTAGACACCGCCCTGGCGGGCGTTGTAGAAGTCGGCCAGCTGCATCGCGATCTCGGGGTCTCCCTCGAGCGCGTCGGTGAGTCCGGCGGTCAGGTACGGCCAGCTGTCCTGGGAGTACAGCGCCGCGATGATCGCCGTCAGCAGCGTGTCCGCTCCCAGCTGCCGGCCGTCCGCTGCGGGCAGCGGCCGCGCGTCGACGCTGGCCAACAGGGTGCCGAGGTCGGCCATCGCATCGTCGACGGTGCCGCGGAACGGGCAGTCCTGCCCCGCGAGGCACTGTGCCATGTAGGCGCGCAGCGCGGACTCGAAGCCCACTCCCTGCGTGGTGCCGACCTCGAGACCCGAGACGGCCGGGTCGATGGCGCCGTCGAGCACGAGGCGGCCGACGCGCTCGGGGAAGAGCTTGGCGTAGGTGGCGCCGAGGAACGTTCCGTACGAGTAGCCGAGGTAGTGCAGCTGCTCATCGCCCAATACCCCGCGCAGCAGGTCGAGGTCGCGGGCCGCCTGAAGCGTCGTGATGTAGGGCAGGATGCCGCCGCTGTTGGCCTCGCACGCCTCGGCAAAGGCGGCGTTGCGTTCGGTGAGCTCGTCTTCCCACTCGGCGCTGCCCCGCGGGTTCGCGGGAACGTCGTAGAGGTATGCGTCCATCTGCTCGGCGTCGAGGCAGCGCACCGCGGTGGACTCCCCCACACCGCGCGGGTCGAATCCGATGACGTCGTATGCCTCGCGGAGAGCGGCCCCCGTGGCGAAGCCGGCAGAGTCGCGGATGAGCTCCAGCCCGCTCGCGCCCGGCCCACCGGGGTTGGTCAGCAGCGACGCGATGGGCTCACCGGAGTCGGCGTGGCGACGGATCACGGCGAGGTCGATCTCGCCGGCATCCGGATTCTCCCAGTCGAGCGGGGCGGTCACGGTGGCGCAGTCGTAGTAGCCCGCGTCGGCGCCCTCGCAGGGCTCCCACTCCACCGTCTGCTCGTAGAACGGCAGCAGCTCCTCGGAGATGCCGTCGGTGACGGGCGGCTTGCTGGGGCCGACCGTGGGCGGCGCGGCCGCGTCGGGGATCATCGCGGCGAGACAGCCGGTGAGGCTGAGGGTCAGCGCGGCGAGGCCGGCAGTGACGACGAGGAGGCGGCGGCGAATGCTCACGGGGTCCTTCCACTTGCGACGGTGATGAGCATGCTCTCGAGCGCCAGTACCGGAGCGGCGTTGAATTCGAGGTTGCTGCGGGTGAGGGTGATCTGGTCGAGCACGGTGAGGGTGCGCTGCTTCGTCCACGCGGCGGCGAGGGCCCGCAGGTCCTGCTCGAGTTCGCGGTTGATCAGGTCGCCGTCACGGCCGAACTGCAGCATGAGCGTGTCGCGGTACATCGACTGCAGGTCGGTGAGCACTCGGTCGATGCCGTCACGCAGACTGCGGGTCGCCCGCCGCTTCTGCTCGTCTTCGAGCGCATTGATCTGACCACGCACCGAAGCGGGCACCGCGGCCCCCTCCGGCACACCCAGGGTGCGCAGCAGCGACGCCCGCTCGGCCTCGTCACGTTCGGCCGTGAGCGCCTTGGCGTCTTCGGTGGCGGCCTGCACGATACGCCCGGCGATCTCCACCGCGTCGCCGACCCCGCGAACCCCCAGCACCGCGCGCAGGATCTGCTCGCGGCGGGTGCGGGAAGCAGCGTCGGTGGCCAGGCGCTGAGCCATGCCGATGTGGCGCTGGGCCAGGCGGGCGGACTGCTCCGCCACGGCGGGGTCGACTCCGGTTCGCTGCACGATGAGGCGCGCGACGTCGTCGACCTCGGGGTCGCGCAGCCGCAGCGTGCGCACCCGGGACCGGATGGTGGGAAGCAGGTCGGCGTCGCTCGGCGCGCACAGGATCCAGACCGTGCGCTCCGGCGGCTCTTCGAGCGCCTTCAGCAGAACGTTGGACGTGCGCTCGGTCATGCGGTCGGCGTCTTCGACGACGAGCACCCGGTAGCGCCCCAGGGACGGCGAGAAGTACGAGCGCTCGACGAGCGCCCGGGCTTCTTTGATCGAGATGATGACGCCCTCGGTGCGCAGCGCCGTGAGGTCGGGGTGGGTGCCGGCGAGCACCTGCCTCATGACGTGGTCAACGTCGTCGCCATCGCCGGCGATGAGGCGGGCGGCGAACGCGTAGGCGAGGGTGGAGCGGCCCGAGCCCGGAGGTCCCGTGATGAGCCACGCGTGGGTCATCGAGGCGGGGTCGGATGCCGCGTCCTGCAGCTGCGCGACCGCCTCGTCCTGCCCCCACACGTCGCCCCACGGCAACTCGTGCACGATCGCGGCGGACTCCATGGGGTCCAGCCTAACCGGGGGCACCGACTCTGTCGGCGGTGTCAGCGCATGGCCCCTCACCGGTGTGTACCTGGGTACTGGTCGGATGCCGATAGTCGCGACCGCAGGCCGATGTGGCGCTGTGGGCGCGTCCGTAGCGTCGAAGGCGACGAAAGGTGCACAGATGATCCGGGTTCAGTCCCTGACGAAGAGATACGGCCGGAAGGTGGCCGTGCACGGCATCGACTTCACGGTCGAGCCGGGCAGAGTGACCGGCTTCCTGGGTCCGAACGGCGCAGGAAAGTCCACCACCATGCGCATGATCGTGGGGCTCGACCGCCCCACATCGGGTACGGCCGAGGTCAACGGGCGGGCGTACCGGGACCTTCCGGCTCCGCTGCGTGAAGTGGGCGTCCTTCTCGACGCCCGCGCCGCCCACCGGCGCCGCACCGCGTACAAGCACCTGCTGGCGATCGCGGCGACGCACCGTATCGGCGCCGCGCGGGTGCACCAGGTGATCGAACTCACCGGGCTCGACACCGTCGCCGGAAAGCGCGTCGGCGGCTTCTCGCTGGGCATGGGCCAGCGGCTGGGCATCGCTGCCGCGCTGCTCGGCGACCCGCAGACGATCATCCTCGACGAGCCGGTCAACGGGCTCGATCCGGAGGGGATCCTGTGGATCCGGGGGCTGCTGCGCGAGCTCGCCGCGCAGGGACGGACCGTGCTGCTCTCCTCCCACCTGATGAGCGAAATGACCCAGACGGCGGATCACCTCATCGTCATCGGACAGGGTCGCATCCTCGCCGACGGCCCGATGCGCGAGGTGGTCGCCGGGGCCACCCGGTCCGCCGTCCGCGTGCGCACCCGGGACGTCGACCGGCTCATCGCCGCCATCGCGGCGCCGGAGGTCACGGTGTCGACCCGCCACGACGGGGCCCTCGACATCACGTCGCTGACCGCGGAGCAGGTGGCCGATGCCGCCGCGGCATCCGGTGTGGTGCTCTACGAGATCACCACGGTCGAAGGCTCCCTCGAGGATGCCTATCTCTCGCTGACCGCAGGCGCGGTCGAATACCGATCGGCGCCCGTCGCCGGGGAAGGAGCGGACCGATGATGTCGCTCACCACCAAGGCGCACCGTGCGGACGCCCGCACGCAACGTCCACCCTTCTCGGCAACCCTCCGTTCCGAGTGGATCAAGCTCACCAGCCTGCCGTCGTCGTTCCTCGCGCTCGGCGGCATCCTCGCCATCGGGCTGGGCGGCAGCCTGTTCCTCGCACTCACGCTGGAGTCCTCGGGAGTCCCATCGGTGCCGTCCATCGAGCGCACGATCGGCGAGGTGACGATCGCGATGGTCGTCGTCGGGCAGATCATCGCCGGTATCCTCGGCGTCATGTCCATCGGCGCGGAGTACTCCTCGGGCGCCATCCAGTCCACCCTGCTCGCCTCGCCGACGCGGCTGCGGGCGCTGTGGGCCAAAGCGATCGTGGCGTTCGGCGTCGTGACGGTGGTCGCGCTGGTGACCGTCTTCGGCTCGTGGGCGGCGACGTACCCGCTCTACGCGCGGTTCGGACTCGACGCGCCGCTGGGTGCGCCCGGCGTGCTGCCGGCGCTGCTCGGCGCTGCGGCGTACCTCGGGCTCTGTGCGGCGTTCGGCGTGGGCCTCGGCGCGGTCGTGCGCTCCACGACCGCGGGTGCGATCATCGTTTTCGTCGTCACGCTCCTCGGGCCGGTGCTGACCTCGGTGCTGCCGTACAGCCTGTTCTCGCGCGTCCTGCGGGTCATGTTGCTCGGCAACGCCGGCGATGCCATGGCACGCGTCGCCCCGGAGGGCGCTCCCTTCCTCGATGTGTGGGGCGGCCACATCAGCGCCGAGGCGGGCGGGCTGTTCGTCTGCCTCTGGGTCGCGGCGGCGCTGACGGCGGGCGCAGTCGCGCTGACGAAGCGCGACGCGTGAGGCCGGCGTCCGTCTCCTCGCCGGGTGCCGCCGTCGCGGCGCCCGGCGATGCCGCGTCCGCACCGCGGACCCGGGTGGCGCGCTGGCCACAGGCCGACGGCTCGATCCTGGTGGGCTATCTGCTGCTCGCCGCGGCGTTCGGGTACCTGTCGGTCGAGTCGACGATCGTGACACCGCTGTGGCCGATCATGCTCGTGACCGCGGGCGGGGTGGCCGCTGTGCTCTGCCGGCACCGGTGGCCGCGCGCGTCATTCCTCGCCCTGCTGGTGCTCCTGTCCGCCTCGGCCGCGTGGGGAACGGGCGCCGAGACCGTGCTGGTCGTCGTCGCGCTGTACCTGGTCGGTCTCACGAGCCGAGCAGGGCATGCGTGGCGCGCGCTGGGTGTCGCTCTGGCGGCGGGCGCCGTGGCCGGCCTGATCCTGGCGATCCGGGTGCGGGTCGGCCCGCCGATCCTCGGCCTCGTTCCGCGTTCGGATCTTGAGGCGTGGCCGACGGATTGGGTCAGCAGCCTGGCGCTGTTCGGGGGCGCGGCGCTGATCGCGACGCTCCTCGGGATCAACCGGGGCCACCAGCGGCGTCACGTCGCGGGGCTCGTCGAGCGCGCGGAGCAGATGAAGCGTGAGCGCGACCAGCAGGCCAGCATCGCACGCGCACAGGAGCGCGAGCGCATCGCGCGGGAGATGCACGACGTGATCGCTCACTCGCTGGCCGTGATGACCGCCCTCGCCGACGGGGCGAGCGCCGTGGCGCCGACGCGCCCCGAGGAGTCCCGGCGGGTGATGGCCCGGGTGGCCGACACCGGCCGGCGCACGCTCGGCGAGGTTCGCCGGCTCCTGGCGCGGGTCGACGACGACGCGGCGACGATGGCGCCGCCCGGCCCCGCACAGCTTGCTGCCCTGGTCGACGAATTCGTCGCCGCCGGACTGCCGGTGCGGCTGGAGCTCACCGGCGTCGTCGCCGCCGACTCCGCCGTCGGCCCGACCGTCTACCGCATCGTCCAGGAGTCGCTGACCAACGTGCTGCGCCACGCCCGCGACGTGCGGGACGTGTTCGTGCGGGTGAGGCTCGCCGACGATGAGGTGACCATCCTGGTGCAGGACTCGTCCGCGCCGGCCGTGCCCACGGACTCCCCCGGCCGGGGACTCGTCGGCATCCGCGAGAGGGGGGCGTTCTACGATGGCGAGGTGGAAGCCGGCCCTCGCGACGGCGGTGGCTGGCGGGTTTTCGTCCGACTCCCCCTGAACGGATGACGATGACTGAGGAGGCGGCCGTGAGCGACGGCATCCGGGTTCTGCTGGTCGACGATCAGGAGCTCGTGCGCTACGGGCTGCGCCTCGTCCTCGAGGCCGAGCCCGACATCGCCGTCGTCGGCGAGGCCTCGACCGGGGCCGAGGCCCTGCAGTCGGTCCGCCGCCTGCATCCCGACGTCGTGCTCATGGATGTGCGGATGCCGGACCTGAACGGGATCGACGCGACGAGGGAGATCTCGCGCACCCACCCCGACACCCGCGTGCTGGTGCTGACGACGTACGACCGCGATGATTTCGCCTTCGGGGCGCTCACCGCGGGAGCCGCCGGCTTTCTGCTGAAGAACACCCGCCCCGATGAGCTCGTCGCCGCCGTGCGCGCGGTGAGGACCGGCGATGCCGTCGTCTCGCCCAGGGTCACGGCCAAACTCATCGAGGTGGCCGTTCCGCACCTCGAACAGCGGGGCGGCCGTGACGCCGACCTGTCCGCGCTCTCGGAGCGGGAGCGGGAGGTGTTCCTGCTGATCGGGCGTGGCCTGACGAACATCGAGATCGCCGAGGCCCTGCACCTGAGCGAATCAACGGTCAAGGCGCACGTCGGCCGGGTCCTCGCCAAGCTCCAGCTCCCCAACCGCGTGCAGGCGGTTATCAAGGCGTACGAAGCGGGCGTGGTGTCCGTCGGGGGACGCGAGAGCGCCTCCTGATGTCGGACGGCGCCTACTGCTGCCGTCGGCGACGACCGCCAGGGGCCTAGGAGCCGGACTCGCCGGCGAGCACCTCGGCGACACGGCGCTGCACCCGCGCGGCGATCTCGTCCACCGGCAGCCCGGCGTCGACGACGACGAAGCGGGCAGGCTCCGCCGCGGCCAGGGCGAGGAACCCGTCGCGCACACGACGGTGGAAGTCGTCCTGTTCTGCCTCGAGCCGGTCGAAGGGCTTGTCGTCCGCGTCCAGCCGCGCCCGCGCGGCCGAGGGGTCGAGGTCGAGCAGCACCGTGAGGTCTGGCAGGGCGCCCTCGGTCGCCCACAGCGACAGGCGTCGCACCTCTTCGGCATCCAGCACCCGACCGGCACCCTGGTAGGCCACCGACGAGTCGAGGTAGCGGTCCTGGATGACCACCTCACCGCGGGCGAGGGCGGGACGCACGAGGGTGGCGACGTGATGGGCACGATCGGCGGCGTAGAGGAGCGCCTCGGCCCGGGGCGCGATGTCGCCGCGGTGGTGCAGCACGATGTCGCGGACGAGCACGCCCACCTCGGTGCCGCCCGGCTCACGGGTGCGTACGACGGTGCGGCCCTGCTGCTGCAGCCACTGCTCCAGAAGCGCCGCCTGCGTCGTCTTGCCCGCGCCGTCGCCGCCTTCGAATGTGACCCAGAGGCCGCGCGGCCGTTCGACGGGCTCGGCGACCCGGTGGGTGGCCTCAGGGACCGGGTCGCCGTGCGCGATCACTTCTTCTTGGCCGCGGGCTTGCGTGCCGCGGGCTTGCGGGTCGTGCGCTTGGGAGCGGGGCCCTTCGCGCGCTTGTCGGCCAGCAGCTGCACGGCGCGCTCGAACGTGACCTCTTCTGCGTTCTCGCCGCGCGGGATGGTCGCGTTGGTCTCGCCGTCGGTGACGTACGGACCGAAGCGGCCGTCCTTGAGCTTGATCGGCTTGCCGCTGACGGGGTCCGCCTCGAACTCCTTGAGCGCGCTGGATGCCGCGCGGGCACCGTACTTGGGCTGCGCGTACACGGCGAGCGCTTCGTCGAGGGTGATGGAGAACAGCTGGTCCTCGCTCTGCAGCGTGCGGGAGTCCGTGCCCTTCTTGAGGTACGGACCGTACCGGCCGTTCTGCGCGGTGATCTCGGCACCCGACTCGGGGTCGACTCCCACGACGCGCGGCAGTGCCAGCAGCTTCAGCGCGGTGTCGAGGTCGACGGTCTCCACCGACATGCTCTTGAACAGCGAAGCCGTCCGCGGCTTGGGCGCGGCATCCGCCTTCTTGCGCGTGGTCTTCTTCTTGGGCGCCTCGGCTTCGACCTCGCCGGTCTGCGGGTCGGCGGCATCGGGATCGACGGGCTCGACCTCCTGCACGTACGGACCGAACCGGCCGTCCTTGACGACGATGAGCTTGCCGTTCTCGGGGTTCTCCCCCAGCACCCGGTCGCCGGCGACGGGAGCGTCGATGAGCTCCTGCGCCTTGGCCGGGGTCAGCTCGTCGGGTGCGAGGTCGTCGGGGACGTTGACGATGCGGGGCTTGGCCTCGGGGTCGCCGCTCACGTCGGGCACCTCGAGGTAGGGGCCGTACTTGCCGAAGCGCAGCGTCGCGATGTCGCCGATGGGCGTGGAGTTGAGTTCGCGCGCGTCGATGTCGCCGAGGTTGTCGACGATGTGACGCAGGCCCACGTGGTCCTTCGAGCCGTAGTAGAAGTCCTTCAGCCACGCCACGCGCTGCTGCTCGCCGCGGGCGATGGCATCGAGGTCGTCCTCGAGTGCGGCGGTGAAGTCATAATCCACGAGGTCCGCGAAGTGCTCTTCGAGCAGACGCACGACGCTGAACGAGAGCCAGCTCGGCACGAGTGCCTGACCGCGCTTGGTGACGTAGCCGCGGTCGAGAATCACGTCGATGATGCTGG
Organism: Microbacterium sp. zg-Y818; assembly: GCF_030246905.1. Classification (NCBI taxonomy): domain Bacteria; kingdom Bacillati; phylum Actinomycetota; class Actinomycetes; order Micrococcales; family Microbacteriaceae; genus Microbacterium; species Microbacterium sp. zg-Y818. Next base: position 2,327,757 of record NZ_CP126741.1, read on the forward strand.
CGAAGGTCGACGGGCGGCCGATGCCCCTCTCCTCCAGCGCCTTGACCAGGCTCGCCTCGGTGTAGCGGGGCTTGGGACTCGTGGCGTGGCCCTTGGGCTCGACGTCGCGCAGGCTCAGGCTGTCGCCGACGGCGAGCGCGGGCAGCGACTGGTCGGCATCCTTGTCTGCGTCGCCGCGCTTCTCGTCGCGGCCCTCTTCGTACGCCTCGAGGAAGCCCTTGAACGTGTAGACGGTGCCCGAGGCGGTGAACTCGGCGCTGCGGCCGGCGGCCGTGGCCGTCAAGGTCACCGTGGTGGTCTCGTACTTGGCGTCGGACATCTGGCTGGCGACGGTGCGCTTCCAGATGAGGTCGTACAGGCGCGCCTCGTCACGGTCGAGGTCGGATGCCACCGACGACGGGGTGCGGAACTGCTCGCCCGACGGACGGATGGCCTCGTGCGCTTCCTGGGCGTTGCGGCTCTTGCTGCGGTAGACGCGGGGCTGGTCGGGCACGGCGCGGTCGCCGTACAGCGACACGGCCTGTGCGCGGGCCGCTTCGATGGCCTGAGTGCTCAGCGCCGTCGAATCGGTACGCATATAAGTGATGTAGCCCTTCTCGTAGAGACGCTGGGCGACGCTCATGGCGTGCTTGGCGCTCATCGAGAGCTTGCGGCCGGCTTCCTGCTGCATGGTCGAGGTCGTGAACGGCGCTTTGGGGCTGCGCGTGCCGGGCTTGGCCTCGACGGCGGTGACGGATGCCGTGCCCTTCGCGGCGATCGCATCGGCCAGTTCCCGGGCCTGCTGCTCGTCGAAGACGATGACGGCCTTCTTCAGCTCGCCCTTGTCGTCGAAGTCGGTGCCTCGGGCCAGCGGCAGACCGTCGACGCGCGCCAGGCGGGTGCCGAAGCTCGCGGCATCCTTCGCCGCCGTCGCCTCGACGTCCCAGTACGACGCGGAGACGAACGCCATGCGCTCGCGCTCGCGCTCGACGACCATGCGGGTGGCGGCGGACTGCACGCGGCCGGCGCTGAGCGCCTGGCCCTCGCGGCCGCTGCCGATCTTGCGCCACAGCACCGGCGAGACGTCCCAGCCGTAGAGGCGGTCGAGCACGCGGCGGGTCTCCTGCGCGTCGACGAGGGCGTGGTCGAGCTCACGGGTGTTCTCTGCGGCAGCGCGGATGGCGTCCTTCGTGATCTCGTGGAACACCATGCGCTTGACGGGGACCTTGGGCTTGAGCACCTCGAGCAGGTGCCACGCGATGGCTTCGCCCTCGCGGTCCTCATCGGTGGCGAGCAGGACTTCGTCGGCGCCCTTCAGCGCCCGCTTCAGCTCGGCGACCGTCTTGGTCTTGCGGTCGTTGACGACGTACAGCGGGTCGAAGTCGTTCTCGACGTCGATCGAGTATTTGCCGTAGGCCTTCTTCTTGTCGGCCGGGATGTCCTTCTTGTCGGCGAGATCGCGGATGTGACCCACCGAGCTCAGCACCTCGTAGCCATCGCCCAGGTATCCCTGGATCGACTTCATCTTCGTCGGGGACTCGACGATGACGAGCTTCTTGCCCTGTGCCACGGTGGCCGCCTTTCTATCCGTGCACACCATACACACCGGCAAGCAGAGCAGAACCTGAGTACGCTCAACCCTCAGTACCCTCATGTCCGGGCGCTGGGTGCGGGCGGGGCGGATGCCGCGGCATCCACCCCACCCTCAACTCACTCCGCCGCGCGACGGTTCGCCCGGACGGCCAGCATCAGCAGCAGCCCGAGACCGATCACACCCCAAGCCACCGCGAGCAGCGGCATCGGCGCATCGCCTCCCGTCTTCGCCAGCGCGTCGCCTCCCGACATCGACGCCGCGTCGCCTCCCGACGGCGACACCGCGCCACCGGACGACGACACCGCGCCACCGGGCATCGATGCCTCGCCACCGGGCACGGCCGGAACCGGCTCCACGGTGTTGGTCAGCCTGGCCTCCGTCACCGCCCCCGGCGCGATCGTCACCGTCACCGGGTCATCAGCGAGGACGCGTACCGAACTGTTCGCGCCTGACTCCCGCTCCGCCACGGTGCACTCCGTACCGGCGGGCAGGTTGCCGAACGTCTGCGCGTACTCCCCGGCGCCCGCGCCGGCGGGGATGTCGAACGTCTCGGCCAGCCCGTTGTCACAGGTGGCCGACAGGGAGATGGCGGACTGCTGCCCGGCTGCCGTGCCGTCGATGACCTTCACCAGGCTCAGCGAGCCCGCGTTGAATTCGACGGTGTTGGTCACCGTCAGCGCGATGCCCGCCTCGGCCATCGTGCCCGGCTCCGGGAGGTCGGTGGTGACACCCACCTCGGAGGTCGCGCCCGTGAGCGGTTCTGTGACGGTGCACGTGTTGCCGACGGGGATGCCGCGGAAGTTGTAGGTCTGCCTCGTGCTGGTCCCCGCAGGGATGTCCTGCGTGAACGTGTACCCCTCGCCGCAGTCGATCACGAGCTGGGCGGCGCCCTGCTGCCCCACCGCCGCACCGGCGAACGCCTTGGTGACGGTGAGGTCACCGGCGGAGAAGAACTCCGTGGTCGCCGTGGCGGCGGCATCGAACTGCGCCTGGTCGGCGAGGACCATCGGCTGCGCGGTGCTGTAGGACGGGGTGTTGCCGTCGTAGAGGTAGACGTTGCCGCGCTGCACGGTCACGGTGGCTCTGGCGGTCAGGACGGTTTCGGCGCCCGTCACCCCTGGCCCGGTGATCCATATCGAGGTTCCCGAGGGGACGCTGCTCGCGTTCGGGATGGGCGTCGTGGCGGCGGCGTCGCTGTACATCGTGTAGCCCGTCGGCACGCTCACGGTCACCGCCGCGGCGCCCTCGGCCGTGACGACGTAGGGGCCAGCCGCGCTCCCCGCCGGTGCGGAGACGGATGCCGGGCTGATCGCCACGGGTGCCTCCGGTTCGGCTACCGGGCCGTTGGCCTGGGCCGCCGCGATGATCGTCTCGGTGGCTGCGCGCACGACATCGTCCTCGGCCCCCAGCACGAGCCCGTCCGTGAAGTACCAGATAGCCGACTGGGTGGCCGCCGCCTGCTCGTTGGGCGTCAGCCCCACCGGCGCTTCGACCGCCGGGTAGTAGTTGTTGAGGATGTAGGTGACGTAACCGATGTTCGGCACGGTGGACTCCGACCACGTCCCCGACTGGTAGCCGATGCCGACGGCCGTGGGGGTGCGCGCGGCGATGCAGTACATCTCGCCCGTGCTGGACGGGTCATCCACCGACGCGGTCGTGATGATGCCGATGAACCCTGATCGTGAGGTGTAATCGGCCGGTGGGCTGTCGGGATACGGGATCGCTGGATCGGGCACGATGGCCGTGGGCGGCAGATAACCCGTAAGCCTCAGGCCCTCGGAGACGCCGGTGATGACGATCTCGGTGTCGGATCCGGTCCTCGCGTCGGCCACCGGCGTCGCGTCGTCGATGCTCGCGTGTGCGGGCATCAGCGGTGTCACCACCAGGGCTGCTGCAGCAAGCGTGCCGAGAAGTGCGAGCAGACCGGGTTTCCGATGGCCTGCGCGCCCAGGGGAAGAGAATGGTGAGTTCATGATTGCCTTCCGATATGTGTCGCAACGCGGCGGATGTGTTCACACCGCACCCCACCGGTGATCGGGCCGAACGTTGCTGACGGTGGGCGGATGCCGCGGCATCCGCCCACCCCTCAACTCACTCCGCCGTGCGGCGGTTCGCCCGGACGGCCAGCATCAGCAGCAGCCCGAGACCGATCACGCCCGAAGCCACTGGCAGCAGCGGCATCGGCGCATCGCCTCCGGACATCGCCAGCCCTCCACCGGCCGCAGTGTGCAGCCGCAGCACGGTGTTCGTCAGCGTCGCATCCGTCTCGGCACCCGGCGCGACCGTCACCGTGACGGGATCGTCGGCGACGATGCGCACCGAGTCGTTCGCACCGGCCTGCGGCTCGGCGACGGTGCACTCCGTGCCGGCGGGCAGGCCGCCGAACGTCTGCGTGTACTCCCCCGCGGCCGCCCCTGCGGGGATATCGACGGTCTCAGCCAGCCCGTTGGTGCACATCACCGACAGGGAGATCGCGGACTGCTTCCCGGCTCCCATGCCGTTGATGACCTTGACCACGCGGAGCGAGCCCGGCTTGAAGGTCACCGTGTTGGTGAGGCCGACCTCAGCAGTCGCCCCCGGCTCGATCGTCACGGTGACCGGGTCACCGGGCACGACCTCGACCTCGGTGGTGGACCCCGACACCAGCTCGGTGATGACGCACTCCGACCCGGCGGGGATCGGCTCGTACTTCTGCGTGTAGTCACCGGCCGCCGCGCCGCCGGGGATGGTGAAGGTCTCATCCAGCCCGCTGTCGCACATGACGCCGACCTGGATGTCCGACTGCGAGCCGGCCGCGTCACCCGTCACGGTCTTGGTCAGTGCGAGCGATCCGGGTCGGAGCTCGACGGTGTTGGTCAGCCGCGCCTCGACGGCAGCACCGGCTGCGATTTGCACCGTCACCGGGGCATCGGTCGTCACCTCCACCACCGCGTTGGACCCGGTCGCCAGCTCCGTCACGGTGCATTCGTCCCCGGCGGGAAGGCCGCCGAACGTCCGCGTGTACTCCCCCGCCGCCGACCCTGCCGGGATCACGAGGGTCTCGTCCAGGCCGCTGGTGCACATGATGCCCACCGACACCTCGTCCTGCGAACCGGCCGCACTGCCCGCGATGACCTTCACGAGGTTGAGCGAGCCGTCGTTGAGCTCGACCGTGTTGGTGACGGTCAATGCCAGCCCCTCGGGCAGCATCGTGCCTGTCTGCGGAGCGTCGGTGGTGACGCCCACCTCGGTGGTCGCCCCCGTGGTCGGCTCGGTGACCGTGCAGGTGTTGCCGACCGGGATGCCGGTGAAGGTGTAGGTCTGCCTCGTGCTGGTCCCCGCGGGGATCTCCTGCGTGAACGTGTACCCGTCGCCGCAGTCGATCACCAGCTGGGCTGCACCCTGCTGCCCCACCGCCGCACCGGCGAACGCCTTGTTGACGGTGAGGTCACCGGCGGTGAAGAACTCCGCCGTCGCGGTCGCGAGGGCTTCGAGCTGGGTCGTCTTGGCGAGGATCAGCCGCTGCGCGTCGTCTCGACCCGGGCTGTTGCCGTCGTAGAGATAGACGGTCCCCTCCTGCACCGTGACGGTGGCCCGGGCGGTCAGGACGGTTTCGATGCCCGTGACACCGGGGCCGGTGACCCATACGGATGTGCCGGAGGAGACGGTGCTCGGGTTCGCCAGCGGCGCGGTGGCAGCTGCATCCTCGTACATCGTGTAGCCGGCCGGCACGCTGACGGTGACCGGCGCTGCGCCCTCGGCGGTGACGACGTAGGGACCCGCCGCGTTCCCCTCGGGTGATGAAGCCGAGGCCGGGGCGATCTCCACGTCGGGCGCCGGCGGCTCGGTGACCGGGCCGTTGGCCTGAGCGTCCGCGACGATCTCCGCGGTGGCCTCGCGTACCTTGGCCGGGGTCGCGCCCAACACGAAGCCGTCGGTGAAATACCAGACCGCCGACTGCACGGCGGCAGCCTGCTGATCGCGGGTCAGCCCGGCCGGCGCCTCGACCGCCGGGTAGTAGTTGTGGAGGATGTAGGTGACGTAGCCGAGATTCGGCATGTTCGATTCCGCCCAGGTCCCCGACGCGTAGCCGGTGCCCACCGCGGTCAACACGCGCAGGTTGATGCAGTACGTCTGTCCTGTGCTGGACGGGTCTTCGACGGACGCGATGTTGCGTACCCCGGCGAATGCCGACTCGTCGACATACCCTGCCGGCCGACCGGCGGGGGGATACGCGGCCAGCGGGTCGGGTACCTCTGCCGCCGGCGGCAAGTACCCCTGGACGTCCAACCCCGCTCCGTGGCCGGTGTACACGACCTCGGTGTTCGGGCCAGTCACGGCCTCGGCAGCCGGTGCCGCGTCATCCAGTTTCGCGTGCGCGGGTTCAGCTGCCAAGGGCGCAGCGACCAGTGCGGCCGCGGCGAGGGTGCCGAGTGCGGCGCGAAGGGCCTGCTTGCGGCGGCGGAAGCCGCGAAGGAAACAGAAGTTCGGGTTCATCACTGCCTTCCAACGTGCGTGGCAGTGCGGCGGACATCCCACGCCGCACCGCTCGAAGCCGACCGGACGCGGCGGACGGTCGGCGCCTTCACTCAACGGTGCGAAAGGATAAGCACCGCCGCTTTTCAATCCCTTGGAGAAAGCCGAGAGCACTCGTCAGCGCGTCTGTCTCCTCCATCCGCCGGGCCCGCCGATTCGGCCCGTGCATGCTCCGCGGGCGTCGCGGTGCTTCAGGGCGCAACGGGAGGCGCACCCGGCGGCGGACCTGCACGCGCGGCCACCGAGACGGGCATGACCCCGTACGTCGCGCCGAGGGTGACGGTGGCCACGAGGCCGTCGAGCTCGCACGCGATCACCTCCGCCCCCACGGTGGCGGCGACGTGCGCGGCACGTTCGCACGGCACGCCCGCGACGGCACCGGATGCCGCGTCGGCGGCGGCGAGCGCGGCGGCATCGGCGGCGCCCGCGAGCCGCTGGCTCCACGCCGCCGCGGTTCCGACGCTCAGCAGCGACGCGCCCAGCAGCAGGCCCGTGGCGAGCACGCCGACGGCGGCGACCGTACCGGGCATCAGCGTCCCTCTCCCACCGCGCACGCCGTGGCGCGCAGCTCGCCGAGCGGCAAGGGCAGTCCCGTGGGCGCGGTGGCCGTGACGCACACGAGGTCGCCGTCGGATCCGATGGCGGCGGCAGCCCCGGTGACCGCGCGCGACACGGCATCCTGCACGCGCCCGTCGGCTTCGCCCCGCGCGGCCAGCCGGGCACCCTGCGCCGCGCCCTGCTCGAGTCTGACCTGGCGGCCCGATGCGGTCAGTGCCCCGGCGAACAGCAGGAACACGATGATCACCGCCGGCAGGGCGACGGCCAGCTCGGCGGCGGCCGACCCCCGATCGTCCCACCGGCGGCTGCTCATCAGGCGACCGTGAGCGCGCGCCGGACGAGATCGGTGAGGATGCCGCGCACCTCGTCGGAGCGCATGATCACCACCAGGAGTCCGGCGAAGGCGACGGCGGCCATGGTCGCCACCGCATACTCCGCGGTGGCCGCACCGCTCTCGTCGGCGATCAGTCGCGCCGCGCGACGGCGGGTGAGTGCGGGAAGGGTGTCGGGTGTGCGGGTCATGATTCTCCTTGTCGTGAGGTGGTTCGGGCACGGGTCAGAGCGTGAGCGGCGTCGTCGCGAGCACGCCGAGGAGCATGGGCGCCACCCCGAGCAGCAGAAAAGCGGGCAGCGTGCACACGCCCAGCGGCAGCAGCAGCCGTGACGACAGTCGCGCCGCACGCAGCCGCCCCTCGACGCGGGCACGGTGGCGGGCATGGGCGGCGTCGGCACGCAGCAGCTCGACCGCCGGGGCACCGGCCGTGCGCGAGAGCTCGAGCACGGCAGCGGTGCGCGGGTGCTCGTCGGCGCCGGTCGCGGTGACGAGATCCCGCGCACGGGGAATCGAGACGCCGCCGGCGAGGGCGACCGCGAGCAGCTCGGCGTCCAGCCCGGGAACGCCCGGCGGCGGCTGCGCTCGGGCGATCAGCCGGGCGGTCCATCCGCGCGCGGCGAACATCAGCAGGGCGCCCGCCACGACGGCGGCCGCGCCAAACGGCTGGCTGAAGACGACCCCCACGGTGTCGAAACCGAGCGCTGCGCCGAGGGCGACGGCGACCAGCGGCAGCCAAGCGATGAGACGCGCCGTGGCGACCGGCTCGGCCAGCGCGATCCGCACGTCGTCGGAGGCCGCCTGTGCATCGCGAAGCGCTTCGGCCACCGCGCGCAGGCTCACCGCCAACGGTGCTCCGACGGTCGTCGCGACAGACCAGGCGTCGGCGACATGACGCCACGTGCCGCCCGCCGCGGCGATGGCCACCGCCAGCGCGGCGCCCTTCGCGACCCGGGCGCACACCGCCGCCGCCGTGGCGTTTCCGGACGAGGCGAGGTGCTCCCAGGCCCGGTGCGGTGTGATCCCGGCCTGCAGCAGCACCGCGAGCTGCAGCACCGTGGTCGCCGCGGCATCCGCGTCGGGGGGTTGCGCGCGGGGGCGCCGGCCGATCACCGCGGCACCGCCTCGAGCGACAAGGCCCCGCCCGACAGCACGGGCCGCGCCATCCCCGTGACCTTGCGCGCACCACCCGCCCCGCGCGCGACGTGCACGACGCACCCGATCGCGCTGACGACCTGGCGGGCGACGGCACGCTCGTCCATGCCGGCCAGGGCGCCCAGCGCCTCCAGCCGGGCGGGCACGTCGCCCATGGCACCGGCGTGCAGCGTTCCCGCGCCGCCGTGGTGCCCGGTGTTCAAGGCGGTGAGCAGCTCGCGCACCTCCTCGCCCCGGCACTCCCCCACCACGAGCCGATCGGGCCGCATGCGCAGCGCCTCTCGCACCAGCCGCGCAAGCGACACCGCTCCGGCGCCCTCGAGGTTCGGCTGTCGCGCCTCGAGCCGCACGTGATGCGGATGCCGCAGCCGTAGCTCGGCGACATCCTCGATCGTCACCACTCGCTGCGAGTGCGGCACCCGGTCGAGCAGGGCCGCCAGCAGCGTCGTCTTTCCCGACCCGGTGGCGCCGGTGACCAGCACGTTCACGCGCTCGTCGACGACGGCGTCGAGAAGCTCGCGCGTGCGGGGGCCGAACATGCCGAGGACCCCCAGCGCGTCGAGGTCGGGGACGATCGGCGCCGGCGCGCGCAGCGAGATCATGGTGCCGCCGCGCGAGACCGGCGGCAGCACCGCGTGCACGCGGAATCCGCCTTCGATACGCACGTCGACGCACGGAGTGGCGTCGTCGAGGTGGCGGCCACCGAGCGCGATGAGCTCGACCGCCAAGGTGCGCACCTCGCCCTCGGACATGCGCCATCCGCTCACGCGCTCCGCGCCGCGACCGCGGTCGACGAAGAGTCCGTCACAGCCGTTGACGAAGAGGTCGGTGACATGGGGATCGGTCAGCAGCGTCGCGAGCGGCGCGAGGGCGGCGTCAGCCGGCACGACGCGGAGTGGGGTCGGGGGTCGCGCCGAGTCAGGGCGGGCCCACTGAGCCGCCGCGCCCACCGCCTGCGATGGCTCCCGAGGTGCAGCCGCGTGCTCCACGCTGCCCTGCCGCGGCACCGGAAACGCGCTCGGCGACCACCGCTGCAGCCGGACGGCCCCCGACGACTCCACCGTCTCCGCAACCGCGCGCGCTGCCGGCCCCGGAACCACCACCGGCGGCACCGTGAGCGGCAGCGCGCGCCGCGGCGTCTCGGCGCCGGGCGCGCTCGGCACGTCGGGAGCCGCGCCGGCACGGCGGGGCAGGACGACGAAGGCGCTGGTCATGAGCCGACGGTAGGCCGACAGGCAGACCCTGCGCGGTGCCTCGACCCTGATCCGTGGAGGACACGCCCATCACGGCGATCTGGGGAGAGCGGGCGGAGAAGGAGATGGCGGCATCCCATGGGGGGGATGGGATGCCGCCAGACAACGAACACCGTCCTGGGGGGAGGACGGGCGTTGCATACGCCAGAACCCTGTTCGGCTGAGCCAGAACCGAATTCGACTGGGATTGAGCTTACGCAACCGCGGTCGAGCGGGCAAAACCGGCGCCCGGCGCGCCGTCGGATCCGAGCCGTGGGAGCCGGCATCCCCCACTATCGGCAGTAGTGACCGCCTCGGGGCGCTCAATAGAGTGACCCGCGATGACGGTCAGCCCGTCACGCCGACCCGCAAAGGAGCGCGCCGACATGAGCAGCCAGATCGACCACCTGCTGAACGAGACCCGCCGATTCGCCCCGCCCGCCGACTTCGCCGCGAACGCCGTGGCCACCGGCGAGCTGTACGAACGCGCCGCTGCCGACCGCGAGGGATTCTGGGCCGACCAGGCCCGGGAGTTGCTGCACTGGCACAAGCCCTTCACACAGGTGCTGGACTGCTCCAACCCCCCGTTCGCGACCTGGTTCGCCGACGGCGAGCTGAATGTCGCGTACAACTGCCTCGACCGTCACGTCGAAGCCGGCAACGGCGACCGCGTCGCGCTGCTGTGGGAGGGCGAGCCCGGCGATGAGCGCCGCGTCACCTACGCCGAGCTGACCGACGAGGTCAAGCGCGTCGCGAACGTGCTGGGTGACCTCGGCATCGTCGCCGGAGACCGGGTGGCCATCTACATGCCGATGATCCCCGAGGCGATCGCCGCCATGCTCGCCGTCGCCCGCGTCGGGGCGGTGCACTCCGTCGTCTTCGGCGGCTTCTCGGCCGACAGCCTGCGCACGCGCATCGACGACGCCGGGGCGAAGCTCGTGATCACCGCCGACGGCGGCTACCGCAAGGGCAAGGTGTCGGCCCTCAAGCCCGCCGTCGACATGGCGCTGGCCGACCGCAACGGCTCCGGCCCGCAAGAGACCGTGGAGCACGTGCTGGTCGTGCGCCGCGGGGGCAACGCCGTGGAGTGGACCGAGGGCCGCGACCTGTGGTGGCACGACGTCGTCGCCGACGCCTCCCCCGAGCACGAAGCGCAGCCCTTCCCCGCCGAGAACCCACTCTTCATCCTCTACACCTCGGGAACCACCGGAAAACCCAAGGGGATTCTGCACACCTCGGGCGGATACCTCACCCAGACGACCTTCACCAACCGGATCGTCCACGACATCCACCCCGAGACGGACATCTTCTGGTGCACGGCCGACATCGGCTGGGTCACCGGCCACAGCTACGTGACCTACGGTCCACTCTCCAACGGCGCCACCCAGGTGCTCTACGAGGGCACGCCCGACACGCCGCACCCCGGTCGCTGGTGGGAACTGGTGGAGAAGTACAAGGTCACGACCCTCTACACCGCGCCCACCGCGATCCGCTCGTTCATGAAGATCGGGCGCGAGGTGCCGCAGCGCTTCGACCTGTCCTCGCTTCGGCTGCTGGGCTCGGTGGGCGAGCCCATCAACCCCGAGGCATGGATGTGGTACCGCAAGATCATCGGCGGCAAGACCGCCCCGATCGTCGACACGTGGTGGCAGACCGAGACCGGGGCGATCATGATCTCCGCCCTCCCCGGCGTGACCGAGACCAAGCCCGGCTCGGCTCAGGTGGCGGTCCCGGGCATCTCGATCGACGTCGTCGATGAGGACGGCACCCACGTCGGCAACGGCAACGGCGGTCTGCTCGTGGTGACCGAGCCCTGGCCGAGCATGCTGCGCGGCATCTGGGGCGACCCCGACCGGTTCGTGGAGACGTACTGGGACAAATTCAAGAAGCAGGGATACTACTTCGCCGGCGACGGGGCGCGCTTGGACGAGGACGGCGACGTGTGGCTCATGGGACGCGTCGACGACGTCATGAACATCTCGGGGCACCGCCTGTCGACCACCGAGATCGAGTCGGCCCTGGTGGCCAACGAGGCGGTCGCCGAATCGGCGGTCGTGGGAGCGTCCGATGAGACCACCGGGCAGGCGGTGGTGGCCTTCGTCATCATCAAGCAGAGCTATCTGTCCGCTCACGCGCCCGAGGGCCTGGCTGACAGCCTGCGAGCCTGGGTCGGCGAGCAGATCGGCCCCATCGCCCGCCCTCGCGACGTCTACATCGTGGGCGAGCTGCCGAAGACCCGCTCGGGCAAGATCATGCGTCGCCTGCTGCGTGACGTCGCCGAAGGACGCGAAGTCGGAGACACCACGACGCTCGCCGACACCATGGTCATGAGCGTCATCTCCGCGCAGGTGAAGTGAACCGGGTGGCGGCGATCAGTCGACCGGGGCGCTGATCGCCGCCATCCGGCGCCGTGCCGTGCGGAAGGTCTCGGGCTCGATCAGCACGACCCCGTCGACCTCCCGGGCGAACCGCTGCACCTCGTCGCCGAGCATGATGGAGAACGCCACGGTGAGTCGGGCCTCGGTCTGATGGTCAGCGTCGGTGAGGCGCGCACGTTCAGGATGCCGGTCGAGCCAGGCCGCGACGACGGCGATGAGCCCTTCCCGGCTCTGATGGCTGGCCCACGAGACCCTGCTGGTCGTGCCGGGTTCGCGCGCGAACAGCGCGAACCGGCGCCGCGTGACCTCGTCGTCCGCCTGGCCGCGGACCGACTCCATGACGATCAGGCTGGCCGCGAGGACCAGGTCGTCGGGGTGCTGGCTGAGGATCTCCTCAGTCAGTTCCGGGTCGTAGGAGAGGGGGGAGCCGAAGATCGCCTGCTCCAGCGATGAGAAGTAATTGAAGAACGTGCTGCGGGAGACCATCGCCGCCTCGCACACGCGGTCGACGGTCACGGCGCTCACGCCCTCGTCATAGGCGATATCGACCGCAGCGCGCTCCATCGCACGCTTCGCCGCGCGCCTCTTGCGCTCTCGCAGACCCTCGGCCATGGTGCCCCCTCGTCCAACACCCACTGTACGCCGCGTTGACTTGTGCTCAACTTTGGACACAGTCCATACTTGGGCTGCAACCAATGAAAGGCCGTGCATGACCCCGCGGACGCACCCCCATCCCCTTGCCACCCGAGCTCGGCTCGCTGGAGCCATCGTCGCCGTCGCCGGACTGGTCCTGATGACCGTCCCCGCAGCGGCCCACGCTGACAGCAGCGCCACCCATCCCGTCAGGGTTGTCGTCCGGATCGACGACGGCACGTCCCCCGCTCCGCTCGCCGGGGTGGAAGTCGCCGTCCGGGACCCGTACGGCGACGGGCGCGCGCTCGCCGCGGGCACGACCGGCGCCGACGGCACGGTGCTGCTCGAGGTCGAGAGCGATGCGACGCAGGCCGTGGTGGATGCCGTCTGGCCTGGAGCCTCCGGCGACCTCGAGTCGCCGGAGGTGCGGACGGAATTCGTGCTGGCCGGGCCGGATCCCGTGGGCGTCACCTTCTGGGGCGACTACGGAACGATCGCCGGGAGGGCCGCCGCCACGGCTGACGGCGACGCGGTGAGCGATCTCAGCGGCGCGGTGCTCGTCGTCTCCAGCGGCGGCAGCACGGTGCAGCGGATCCCGGTCGCAGCTGACGGATCGTTCGCCGGCGGCGCGCTGCCGACGTCCTCGGCCGCCGACTACAGCGTCTCACTGATCCCCCCGCCGGGCTACGACCTCGCGTCGGAGCAGCCTGCGGCGAACCCGTCGTTCGCACTGCCGCGCGGCGACTCCGGCCCCACCGCACTGACCATCGACCGTACCTTCGCGCTGGCAGCGCAGACCCCGACGCCGACGCCGACGCCGACCCCTGTGCCCACACCGGCTCCCGACCCGAGTCCCACGCCGACGCCGGACCCGACCCCGGCTCCGACGCCCACCCCGGTTCCGACCCCCGCGCCCACCCCGGTTCCGACCCCCACGCCCGATCCGCCGTCCGCCCCGGCACCGCTGGCTCTTGGCGGCGCCTCTGGTCTGGGGGCGGCGCTCAGCGACATCACCGAAGGCGACCTGGGCGCGCTCCTCGGCCTGACGGCCACACCGAACGACACCGTCCCGCTGGTGAACGATGTGGGCCAGATCCTCGGCCTCGCCTGGCAGGTACCGCCGTCGCAGGCACCCCCGCTCCGCCAGGCGCAGGCTCCCGTGCTGGCCGGGATGCCCGGCGTCTCGCCGGCCGGGGGCGGCATCGCGGCGCTCGATCTAGCGACGGCGCTGCAGATGGTGCAGTCGGGCCGCGGCTCACTGCTCGAACAGCAGCTGGCCGCACAGATCGCAGACGTGCAGGCGCGCAACGTGCGGCTCGGGCTGCTCAACGACGCCCGCACCGCCCTGAACGCATATCTGGCCGCACCGACGGACGACACCTTCGCCACAGCCGTCGCCGCGGTCAGAGCAACCGGCACCGTGCATCCGTTCCTCGATGCGACCGCCGCGGACGGACGACCTCACGCTGAGCGCCTCCGCGAGCTGCTGAAGACCGAGATGGACTCCGTGGGCAACAGCCAGCAGATGGACATGCTCCGGCTGCAGAGCCTCAGCAACAAGCGCAACGAGGCGTTCGACGTCATGACGAATTTCCTCCGAAAGATACAGGACTCCCGATCGAGCATCATCGGGAACATGCGCTCCACACCGGTGGCGATCGGCACGGTGCAGTGGAACCGCGGCACGGTGACCGGCGCGTTCGACCTGGGGCCCGTGCCGAACGGCGCGCACCACCTGATCCTCGACTACCGCGACCTGGGCATCGTGCTCATCTCTGACGTCACCGTGCAGCGCGGCGAGCTCGCGGTGACCGGGGGTGCCGTCGCTCCGCCGGCGGCGGCCGGCCTCGGCCTGCTGGTCGGCGGCGCGGTCCTGTTCGTCGCGGCATCCGTGCTGCGCCGTCGCACTCCGATGACGGGCTGAGCAGCAGCCGTCCGCACACAGGAGAAATCCCCGGGATAGGACGGTTCGCGAGGAATTGTCCTGTCCCGGGGATTCTGCCTGTTGTCGAAGCACCAGGTGGCGGCTCGGCGGGTGCCCTCGCTCAGACGAGCGTGAAGATGACTTCCACTTCGACCGGGCTGTCCAGCGGCAGCGCCGTCACCCCGACGGCCGAGCGGGCGTGGCGTCCGTCATCGCCGAAGATCTCGCCGAGCACCTCGCTGGCACCGTTGACGACCCCGGGCTGCCCCGTGAACTCCGGGACGGATGCCACGAAGCCGGTCACCTTGAGCACCCCGGCGATGCGGTCCACTCCCCCGACGGCCGCCGCGGCGGCGGCGAGGGCGTTGAGCGCGCACTGCCGCGCGTAGTCGGCGGCGTCGGCGGCGGGGACCAGTCCGTGCCCGTCACCGACCTTGCCTGTTGCGGGCATGGACCCCGCGACCATCGGCAGCTGCCCGGAGGTGTAGACGAGATCGCCGTGCACCTTGGCCGGGATGTACGCGGCGACAGGGGGAACGACGGCGGGAAGTTCGATCCCCAGCTGGGCCAGACGCTCGGAGACGGTCATGATCACTCCTGTTCGAACTGACGGGCGGCCTGCGCCGCGGCGCTCAGTCCCGCGTTGTCGGAACCGCCGCCGGTCGGCCGCTTGAAGTAAGCGACGAGGCCGCCTTCCGGACCGGTCACCACCTGCACGAGCTCCCAGCCCTGCTTGCCCCAGTTGTTCAGGATCGCTGCCGTGTTGTGGATCAGCAAGGGGGTGGTGAGGTATTCCCACGTGGTCATGACGGCTCCCAGTCTCGGATTGCGGGGGGCCTTGCGCCTCTCGCCCGTGGCGCGACGCACGACGTCCTGTCGAGGCTTCCCCCAGGGTTTTGGCTTACGATCACCCTATGCCCCACAAGAAACGGACGACCAGCGGCGTGCTCGGGGGACTCCTGGGCCTGGTCGGGCTCAGCACCGTCGCCGGCATCCTGGTGACCGCCACGGTCACCCCCGCGATCGCCGTCTCGGGCTACGCCGCGAGCAACGCGATCTCGATGTTCGACAACATGCCGAGCTACCTCGAGATCGACCCCCTCATGGAGGCCACCGAGATCTACGCGAAGGGCATGGACGGGTCTCCGCAGCTGCTCGCGCGTTTCTACGACCAGAACCGTGTGCCGCTGGAGTTCGACCAGATCAGCCCGCTCGTCTACGACGCCGTGCTCTCCAGCGAGGACAAGAACTTCTACAAGCACGGCGGCGTGGACCTCGCCGGCACGATGAGCGCGGTGCTCGCGAACGTGAGCGGCACGTCCAGCCGCGGCGGCTCGTCGATCAGCCAGCAGTACGTCAAGAACATCCTCGTGCAGCGCTGCGAAGAGGATGCCACCACCGAAGAAGAGAAGCAGGCCTGCTACTGGGAGGCTACGAACTCCGACATCGGCGAGGGCGGCCTGCAGCGCAAGCTGCAGGAGATGCGCTTCGCCATCCAGCTCGAGAAGACGTATACGAAGGACGAAATCCTTCTCGGTTACCTGAACATCGTCAACTTCGGCGGGCAGAACTACGGCATCGGCGCCGCCGCGAAGTACTACTTCGGAGTGGATGCCGCCAACCTCACGCTCAGCCAGGCGGCGACCCTTGCCGGCATGGTGCAAGAGCCCAACGGGTACCGCATCGACCGGCCCGAGAGCGAGACGAACGGCGCGGCCAACGGCTACGCCAAGACGCTCGACCGGCGCGATTATGTGCTGTGGCGCATGCTCACCGACGGCAAGATCACGCAGGAGGAGTACGACGCGGCCAAGGCCGAGCCGATCACCCCGCAGATCACCCCGACCGATCAGGGATGCCAGATGGCCGGCGGCTCGGCGTATTTCTGCGACTACGTGCGCACGATCGTCGAGAACGACCCGATCTTCGGCGAGACACCTGACGAGCGCAAGGCGAACCTGCGGCGCGGCGGTTACCGCATCCACACGACCCTGGACCTCAACCTGCAGATCGCCGCCGAGCAGGCGCTGTCGATCGTTCCGGCGCACATGGAGGGCATCGAACTCGGCTCGACCGCCGTGCAGATCGAGGTCGGCACCGGACGCGTGCTTTCGATGGCGCAGAACACCCTGTACTCGCAGTCGGCGGCGCAGCTCGAATCCGACCGCTCGTACTCCTCGATCAACTTCAACACGCGCAAAGCCAACGGCGGGTCGAATGGATTCAACGTCGGATCGACCTACAAGGTCTTCACACTGCTCGATTGGCTGGAGAAGGGCCACTCGATCAACGAGGTGCTCAACGGCACCGTGCGCAACTTCAAGATCGACCGCGGCTGCGATGAAGGCATGCAAACTGTCGTCGGTGCCGACATCGGCAACTTCGAGAACTCGCGCGGTTACACCAGCACGCCGTACCAGTTCACCGCCGATTCACTGAACACCGGGTTCTTCGCCATGGCCGAGAAGCTCACCGTGTGCGACGTCAACAAGGTGGCCGACCGGCTGGGCGTGACCCTCGCCGATGGTCACAAGACGTACGAGGCGGATGCCGCGTACCCCGATCTCAACGCCCCCTACTCGATCCTCGGGTCGATGAACATCGCGCCGATCGACATGGCGAACGTCTACGCCACGATCGCCTCCGGCGGCATCTACTGCCAGCCGAGGGCCATCGATGAGATCACCGACTCCGCGGGCAATCCGCTGCCGCTGCCCGAGACCACCTGCTCGCGCGTGCTCGACGAATCGGTGGCGAACACCGCCGCCCACGTCCTGCAGAACGTGCTGGCGTCCGGCTCGGCGACGCCGTCCCGCACGTTCGACGGCACCCCGCTCATCGGCAAGACCGGCATCCACCAGCAGTTCCAGACGTGGATGATCGGAAGCTCGACGAAGGTCGCCAGCGCCACCTGGGTGGGCAACGTCATCGGCGAGTCGCAGCTGAACCGTCTCTGGGCGAACGGCTACCCGCTGTGGCGCATGCGCCACGCGATCTGGCCCGACCTGCAGCGTGCCGCGAACGCCAAGTACGGCGGCGACCAGTTCCCCGGACCCGACTCCAACCTGACGCGGCGTGTCTACGCGGATCTGCCGAATGTGGTCGGCATGACGGTCGAAGAGGCCACATCGGTGATCGAAGACGCCGGCTTCGCGGTGCGCGTCAACGACCCGGTGGACGGCGCCGAGCCCGCCGGCACGATCACCAGTCAGGATCCGGGTGCCGGGCGCGTACCGGGGGGGACGACGGTGGTCCTCACCCCCAGCAACGGCCAGGGCGTCACGGTCCCGACCGTCGCCGGCATGACGATGGAGAAGGCGCGCGACGCGTTGCGCAGCGCCGGCTTCACCGCGATCACGATGTGCCCGGCCGTTGAGGACGAAGACGATCCGCCCACTGTGACGGGCACCGATCCCGCCGCGGGCACCGTGGCCGCGCGCAGCACACCGATCACCCTCAGCTGTGGCTGACCGGCACCGATCGCCCCGCCCCGCCCTCACCGCGCTCGCGGCGGTAGGGGCGGCGGGCGCGGCCGCGGCCGTTTGGGGCTTCGGCATCGAGCGGCACCTGTACACCGTCCGTCGGCACGATCTGGCAGTGCTCCCCCCGGGAGCGAGGCCAGTGCGCATCCTGCACATCTCCGACGCCCACATGGCCCCCTGGCAGCGGCGCAAGCAGCGCTGGATCGCGTCGCTGGCAGCGCTGGAACCTGACCTGGTCGTCAACACCGGCGACAACCTCGGGCACGGTGAGGGTCTGCGCGGCATCCGCGAAGCCCTCGCCCCTTTTGCGGGCGTCCCGGGCGTCTACGTGCACGGATCGAACGATCGCTTCGCACCCGCCCCTCGAAACCCGCTGCGCTACTTCAGCGGGCCGTCCTCGCGCACTCCGAAGGCGACGCGCATCGACACCGACGCCCTGGACCGCTTCCTCGGCGAGGAGCTGGGGTGGGCCGACCTCAACAACGCCGCCGCGCAGCTGCAGGTCGGCGCACTGCGCGTGCGCGCCTACGGCGTGAGCGACGCGCACCGGGACTGGGACGACCTCGACGCCGTGGATGCCGCGCTCGTCGGCATGCCCAAGGCCGACCTCGACCTCGGAGTCACCCACGCCCCGTATCGCCGCGTCCTGGACGACTTCACCGCGCGCGGGGCCGATCTGCTGCTGGCGGGCCACACCCACGGCGGCCAGGTGCGCATCCCCGGATCGCCCGCGGCGCTCGTGGCCAATTGCGACATCCCCCTCCGCCAAGCGCGAGGGCTGAGCGCGTGGACCAGCGGCGGGCGGCGGGTGCCGCTGAACGTCAGCGCGGGCATCGGCCACTCGATCTACGCCCCCGTGCGTTTCGGGTGCCGTCCGGAGGCGACGCTTCTGACCCTGGTGCCGAGAGAGTGACCCGGTTCGGAGCATGGCCTCGCATCGGGTAAGCTAGGGGGGTTGCTCCGGGGTGTGGCGCAGCTTGGTAGCGCGCGTCGTTCGGGACGACGAGGCCGCAGGTTCAAATCCTGTCACCCCGACCACAGAAGGGCTCCACCACCAGGTGGAGCCCTTCGTGTAGAACGACCGCGAGACAGCCAGGAGCCCGCCCATGCCCATCCCCCGCCTGATCGCCTTCGACCTCGACGACACCCTGGCCCCCTCCAAGAGCGCGATCGCACCGCGCATGGGCGAGCTGCTGGTGGCCTTGGCCGAGCGGGTCGAGGTGGCCATCATCTCGGGCGGGCAGCTGCAGCAGTTCCAGGTGCAGGTCGTGGAGAACCTCCCGGCGGCATCCCCGGAGGTGCTGACATCCCTGCACCTCATGCCGACCTGCGGCACTCAGTACTACCGGCTGTCCGACGCCGGCATCGAGACGGTCTACGCGCACCGGCTCACCGACGACGAGAAGGCCCGAGCGCTGGCCGCCGTCGAGCAGGAGGCCCGCCGCCTCGGGCTGTGGGAGAGCGAGACCTGGGGCGACATCCTCGAGGACCGCGGCTCGCAGATCACCTTCTCGGCACTCGGACAGTCCGCTCCCCTGCACGCCAAGGTCGCGTGGGACCCCACCGGTTCGAAGAAGTACGCCCTGCGCGAGGCGGTCGCCGCGCGCATCCCCGACCTCGAGGTGCGCTCGGGCGGGTCGACGTCGGTGGACATCACCCACCGCGGCATCGACAAGGCCTACGGCATGCGTCAGCTGTCAGACCAGACCGGCATCGCGCTGGACGACATGCTGTTCGTGGGCGACCGCCTCGACCCCGACGGCAACGACTACCCCGTGCTCGCCATGGGCGTCACCTGCCACGCTGTCGAGGGGTGGGAGGACACCGCAACGTTCCTGGAGTCCCTCATCCCGACGCTCCCCGTTCGGGTGTAGTTCGTATCGCCTCCCGCAGTGGTCGTTCTTGAGGAGTTGCGGGGGCGGACCGGCCCGGACGCCTCCGGACTGGTCGCGGACGCCTCGAGGCTCGCACCGGTCCAGGCCGCCCAAAGCCGGCCCTGAGCGGTCCGAAGCCAGCTGCAGCCCGCCGTAACTCCTCAGAACCGGCGCGAGGCGCTGCCGGAACGCAAGAACGGCCCCCGTGGGGGCCGTTCTTGAGGAGTTACGACCGGGGCAGGCTCAGCCCTGGGCCGCCACCCGCTGCGGCCGCACCGAGCGGGACTGCTGCCCGATCGGCGTCAGCCGCTGCAGCTGCGTGACGTGCCGCGGCTCGAGCTCCTCGATGCTCGACACGCCGAGGAGGGCCATCGTGCGTTCGATCTCGGTGCGGAGGATCTCGATCGTGCGGTCGACGCCTGCCCTGCCACCGGCCATGAGGCCGTACAGGTAGGCACGGCCGATGAGGGTGAACTTCGCCCCCAGCGCCATCGAGGCCACGATGTCGGCGCCGTTCATGATGCCGGTGTCGATCATCACGGTGGCGTCGTTGCCGACCTCGCGCACGACCTGCGGCAGCAGGTGGAACGGGATCGGGGCACGGTCCAGCTGACGGCCGCCGTGGTTGGACAGGATGATGCCGTCGACGCCCAGGTCGATCAGCCGCTTGCTGTCGGCGACGTTCTGCACGCCCTTGACGACGATCTTGCCGGGCCAGATGCTGCGGATGTACTCGAGGTCGTCGTAGCTGATCGTCGGGTCCATCGCCGCGTTGAGCAGCTCGCCAACGGTACCCCCGGTGGTCGACAGCGACGCGAACTCGAGCTTCGGCGTGGTGAGGAAGTCGATCCACCACCACGGCCGCGGGATCGCGTTGATGATGGTGCCGACCGTCAGCTGCGGCGGGATCGAGAACCCGTTGCGCTTGTCGCGCAGGCGCGCGCCGGCGATGGGGGTGTCGACGGTGAACATGAGGGTGTCGAACCCGGCCGCGGCGGCCCGGGCGACCAGCCCGTACGAGATGTCGCGGTCGCGCATGACGTACAGCTGGAACCAGTTGCGCCCGTGGGGGTTGGTCGCCTTGACGTCTTCGATCGAGGTCGTCCCGAGGGTCGAAAGGGTGAACGGGATGCCGGCGGCGGCCGCGGCACCGGCGCCTGCGGTCTCGCCCTCGGTCTGCATGAGGCGCGTGAAGCCGGTGGGCGCGATGCCGAAAGGCAGCGCCGAGCGGCCTCCGAGGATCTCCACCGACGTGTCGACGTGCTCCGCCGGGCGCAGCACGTCGGGGTGGAACTCGATGTCCTCGAACGCCTGCCGGGCGCGCGCGAGCGACAGCTCGCCCTCGGCCGCGCCGTCGGTGTAGTCGAACGCCGCCTTCGGCGTACGACGCTTGGCGATCTTCTGCAGGTCGCCGATCGTCAGCGCCGCGCCGAGGCGACGCTTGGTGCCGTTGAGTTCGGGCTTTTTGAACTGCATCAGCTCGAGCAGTTCGGTGGGCTTGGGGAGTTGGCGCTTGACCATGCGGGGCCTCTCGATCAGGGGGCGTAGTAGCCGGAGATGTGCTGTGGGATGAGGGCGCGGGCGCGTTCGGCGTCGCCCGCGTCGATGGCTGCGAGGATCTCGTGGTGCTGGTGTCGCAGCCGCGCGGAGGCGGCGTCCCAGTCGGCGACACGGCCGGCGATCTCTGCGGTGTACGACTCGATCGCCGAGCGCAGGCCCGCCATGGTCGCCGCGACGACGCTGTTTCCCGATGCCGCGGCCAGCGCGTAGTGGAACTGGGCGTCCAGGGCCAAGAACTCGTCCGGCGGCAGCGGGGCGGCATCCATCGCCTCGACGGTCTCGCGCACTGCGGACAGATCTGGGTCGGGGGCTTCGGCGAGGGTCGCCACGACCCACTCCTCCACGAACAGACGCGTCGCGACGACATCGTCGATCGGGAAGCCCTGCGCGGCGACCTGCAGACGCAGGAAGGCCGACATGCCCCCGGTGGGCGACGAGATGACGATGGCGCCGGCAGACGGGCCGGAGCCGGTCCCGGTGCGGATGAGCCCCATCACCTCGAGAACGCGCAGTGCCTCGCGGACGCTCGACCGCCCGACGCCCAGCTGCGAGACCAGATCGCGCTCCGAGGGCAGGCGATCACCGGGGCCGAGGCGCCCCTCCAGAAGGTCGGTCTCGATCTTGTCCAGCACGACCTTCCAGGCACGTGCGGGTGGAGCGGTGCTGTCCGTCATCGGCGCGGTCCCCTTCGTCGTGGCCTGACCACAATACGCTGCGTGGTCTGACCAAGCAACCCGGGTCAGCCGTCGAGGCGCCCGCCCGACTCGCGCAGGTAGCACTCCGCGCACATCGACTCGTAGGTCACGCGCTCCCTCGTCAGTTCGTCGATGGCCACCTGGTCACCGTCGAACACGAAGCGTCCACCGACCAGGCGCGCGTTGAACAGCGCCTTGCGTCCGCAGCGGCAGATGGTCTTGAGTTCCTCGAGCGAATGCGCGAGCTCCATGAGCCGCGCCGAGCCGGGAAAGGCGTGGGTGCGGAAGTCGGTGCGGATGCCGTAGGCGAGCACCGGCACCCCCTCGAGCACGACGATGCGCAGCAGGTCGTCGACCTGCTCCCGGGTGAGGAACTGGGCCTCGTCGATGAGCAGGCACGCCACATCTCCCGACACCCCGTCGGCCGGTGCGGCGCCCACCTGCGCGCGATGCGCGCGGAACAGCGTCAGCAGATCGGCATCCGGAGCGATCAGGAAGTCGACGGGACGGGCCATTCCCAGGCGACTGGCGATCTCACCGGCACCCTTGGTGTCGATCTCGGGCTTGGCCAGCAGCACCCGCTGCCCGCGCTCCTCGTAGTTGTAGGCCGCCTGCAGCAGTGCCGTCGACTTGCCGGAGTTCATCGCTCCATAGCGGAAGTACAGTTTGGCCACCCATGGATTCTACGGGGATGTCGATTCCGCTCCGGCCCGCTCGACGCGATAGTAGAGGGCGCAAGCGCCCACCGATGAAGGGAACGGCGATGGCCAAATACATGCTGATCATGCGCAACAGCGGAACTTTCGATGACTTCCGGGACATGGATTTCGAGCAGGTCATGAACGCGATGGGCGCGTACAACGAATCGATGATGAAGGCCGGGGTGCTGCTCGGCGGCGACGGCCTGACGGATGCCGCGCAGGGCGCCGTCGTGGAGTTCACCGCTGACGCGCCGGTGGTCTCCGACGGCCCCTACGGGGAGACGCACGAACTGTTCAACGGGTTCTGGACGATCCAGGCCGCCACGCAGGAGGAGGCGGTCGAATGGGCCAAGCGCGCGCCGCTGGGCCCGGGCGACAAGATCGAGGTGCGTCGCCTTACCGACGACTCCGACTTCGCGGACTATCAGGACAACGAGTACGTGAAGAAGGAGAAGGTCTGGCGCGACGAGCTGGATGCGCGCCGGACCGCCGACGCCTCCTGACCGGCGCCGGCACCGGGGACATGAGCGACCACATCCGCCGCACCGTCGATGCCGTCTGGCGCATCGAGAGCGCGCGCATCGTGGCGACGCTGGCGAAGGTCACCGGCGACGTGGGGCTGGCGGAGGACGTCACCCAGGAGGCCCTGCTCGAGGCGCTGCAGCGGTGGCCGGATGCCGGCGTCCCCCGCAACCCCGGGGCGTGGCTCACCGCCGTCGCAAAGCGGCGGGCGATCGATGCGTGGCGGCGCCGCGGTGCGCTGGACGAGCGGTACCGCGCCCTCGCGCAGGATCTCACCGAGGCCGGGCCCTACGCCGGCGAGCCCATCGACGACGACATGCTGCGCCTGGTGTTCATCGCGTGCCACCCGGTGCTGTCGCGCGAGTCGCAGGTGGCGCTGACCCTGCGTGTGGTCGGCGGGCTGTCGACACAGGAGATCGCGCGCATGCTGCTGGTGCCGGTGCCCACGGTGCAGGCGCGCATCACGCGCGCGAAGAAGACGCTCGCCGCCGCGCGCGTGCCCTTCGAGACCCCCGAGCCCACCGAGTGGCGGCAGCGGCTGGGCGGCGTGCTGGGCACGCTTTACCTCGTCTTCACCGAAGGGTACGCCGCCACGAGCGGCGACCGCTGGATCCGCGAGGAGCTGGCCGGCGAGGCTCTGCGCCTGGCCCGCGTGCTGGCCGGCCTGGTGCCCCGGGAGCCCGAGGCGCACGCCCTGGTGGCGCTCATGGAGCTGCAGTCCTCCCGGTTCGCCGCCCGCACGGCCCCCGACGGCGCCCCCGTGCTGCTGGCCGACCAGGACCGCACCCGGTGGGACCGGGCGCAGATCGTCCGTGGGAAGGCGGCGCTGGCGCGAGCGGATGCCGCCGGCCACGGCCGCGGACCCTACGCGCTGCAGGCGGCGATCGCGCTCTGTCACGCCGTGGCGCCCAGCGTCGCCGCCACCGACTGGGACCGCATCGTGGTGTTGTATGAGGCGCTCGGGCGTCTCTCCCCCAGTCCCGTGGTCGACCTCAACCGCGCCGTCGCGGTCTCGATGGCCACCGGCCCGGCCACCGCGCTGCGGATCGTCGACCGCCTGCAGTCCGAGGGTGCGCTGCAGGGATCACACCTGCTGCCGAGCGTGCGGGGCGAGCTGCTCAGCCGGCTCGGACGGCTGGACGAGGCGCGGTCCGAGCTGCTGACGGCCGCGGCTCTCGCCGCGAACGAGCGCGAGGCGCAGGTGCTGCGGGACAAGGCCGCCGCGCTCTGATCCGGGCGCTCGCGCCGGTCCCCGAACCGGCCCCACCCCCGTTCGGGGCGCGAAAACGTCCCCGAACCCCGCCCCGCCCCCGTTTGGGGCGCGAAAACGTCCCCGAAACCCGCCCCACCACCGTTTCGGGGCGCGAAAACGTCCCCGAAACCCGCGCCACCCCCGTTTGGGGCGCGAAAACGTCCCCGAAGCCGACGCGGCCCGGGTTACGGGCGTTCCCAGCCGGCGATGGGACCCGGCACCACGACGAACGAGGGCGCGGCCGGCGCGGCCTGGCCGGCGGCGTCCGGCAGGCGCTCGAGCCACGCCGGGGCCCGCTCGGCGACCTTGCGCCGCAGGTGCGTCAGTTCGAAGGCCAGCTGCCCGTCGGTCACCGGGATCTCGGGGTTCACGGCATCCGGCCGCGTGATGCGCGACGCGTCGAACCGGTACCCTCGCGCGGTCGCCTCCGTCTGCACCCCGGCGAGGAAGTGCCCGATGGCGTCCACCGGGTCAGCGCAGGCGCGGAAGCGCTCGAGCTGCGGATGCCGGGTGTAGCCCCGCGTGGCGCCACCGAGCACGGCCTGTGCGAGCAGTCCCTCGCGCCAGCAGGCCACGAGCGCCGCATGGTCGAGCACCGCGGGGTGCAATGACCACAGGCGCACGCCGGGCCCTTACGGGTGGATGCCGAGGACCTCGGCCGTGGCCTCCATCGAGGCGCGCGCGACATCCGGTCGGGGGTTGAGGGTCTCGCCGTAGCTGGGGATGAGCTCCCGCAGACGCGGCTCCCACTCGGAGATCCGGTCGGGGAAGCACCTCTTCAGCAGGCCGAGCATGATCGAGGCCGCGGTCGACGCACCCGGCGAAGCGCCGAGGAGCCCGGCGATCGTGCCGTCCTCGGCGGCGATCACCTCCGTGCCGAACTGCAGCACGCCGCCCTTCTCGGGGTCCTTCTTCATGACCTGGGCGCGCTGGCCGGCCTGGATGAGCTCCCAGTCCTCGTCCTTGGCAGTCGGGACGAACTCCCGCAGGCTGTCGACCTTCTTCGCGTGGTTCTTCGCGAGCTCGCCGACGAGGTAGGTGATGAGCGACGGGTTGTCGACGGCGACCTTGAGCATGGGGAGCAGGTTGCCCGGCCGCACCTGGGTGACGATGTCGAGCAGCGACCCGTTCTTGAGGAACTTGGGGCTGAAGGTCGCGAACGGGCCGAAGAGCAGCGACGCCTCGCCGTCGACGACGCGGGTGTCCAGGTGCGGCACCGACATGGGCGGAGCGCCGACGGATGCCTGCGAGTACACCTTCGCCTTGTGCTGGGACACTACGGCGGGGTTGGTGGTCTTGAGGAACTGCCCGCCGATCGGGAAGACGCCGTAGCCCTTGATCTCGGGAATGCCGGAGCGCTGCAGCAGCTTCAGCGCCCAGCCGCCGGCGCCGACGAAGACGAAGCGGGCGTTGACGGTGCCGGGGGTGCGCCCCACGGTGTTGCGGTACGACACGTTCCACGTGCCGTCCTTCTGCTTCTTGAGCTTTCGGACCTCGCAGTTGGTGACGACGTCGACGTCCTGTGTCTGCAGGTGGGCGAACAGCTGGCGCGTGAGAGCGCCGAAATCGATGTCGGTGCCTGCGGGCACCCGGGTGGCGGCGAACGGCTCACCTTTGCGGCGGCGCTGCATGAGCAGGGGCGCCCACTGGTTGATGACGCGGGAGTCCTCGCTGTACTCGATGCCCTCGAACAGCGGCTGACCCTTCAGCACTTCGTAGCGCTTCTTGAGGTACGCCACGTCCTTCTCGCCGCGCACGAACGTCATGTGCGGGGTCGGGTTGATGAACGTCGACGGCTCATCGAGCACGCCGCGCTCGACGAGGGTGGCCCACAGCTGGCGGCTCTGCTGGAACTGCTCGTTGATGCCGACTGCCTTCGCGGGGTCGACCGAGCCGTCCTTGCCCTCGGGCATGTAGTTCAGCTCGCACAGCGCCGCGTGGCCGGTGCCGGCGTTGTTCCACGCGTTGGAGCTCTCGAGGGCGACATCCCCCAGGCGCTCGCAGACGACGATCTTCCAGTCCGGCTGGAGTTCTTTCAGGAGGGTACCCAGGGTGGCGCTCATGATTCCGCCACCGATGAGCACGGCATCGTACGTCTCAGTCACGATGATCCAGTCTAGTCAGCGCAGCCATGCGTCCCGACCGCGCCACGTCGCCCGACGCGCGGAGTCGTAATCGGCGTCAGCGTCAGCGTCCGACGATGGCGCCGAGGCGACCCGCAACGAGCTCGGCGATCTGCACGGCATTGAGGGCCGCACCCTTGCGCAGGTTGTCGTTGCTGATGAAGAGCACGAGACCCTTGCCCTCGGGCGCGGACTGGTCGGCGCGGATGCGTCCGACGAACGCCGGATCCTTGCCCGCCGCCTGCAGCGGGGTCGGCACCTCGTCGAGCTGCACTCCCGGGGCGGATGCCAGCAGCTCGCGCGCCCGCTCGGGCGTGATGTCGCGGGCGAACTCGGCGTGGATCGACAGCGAGTGCCCCGTGAACACCGGCACGCGCACGCAGGTGCCCGCGACGCGCAGGTCGGGCAGCTCGAGGATCTTTCGGCTCTCGTTGCGGAGCTTCTTCTCCTCGTCGGTCTCGCCTTCGCCATCGTCGACGATGGAGCCGGCCAGCGGGATGACGTCGAACGCGATCGGCGCGATGTACTTCTCCGGCTGGGGGAAGTCCACAGCCGAGCCGTCGTGCACCAGGCGCAGGGTGTCGCCCTGGGCCAGCACACCTTCGACCTGGCCCAGCAGCTCTTCGGCGCCGGCGATGCCCGAGCCCGAGACGGCCTGGTAGGTGCTGACGATGAGTCGCTCGAGTCCGGCATCCTCGTGCAGCACCTTCAGCACCGGCATGGCCGCCATCGTGGTGCAGTTGGGGTTGGCGATGATGCCCTTGGGCGGATCGACGACGGCGTGCGGGTTGACCTCGCTGACCACGAGCGGCACCTCGGGGTCCATGCGCCAGGCGCTGGAGTTGTCGATGACCACGGCGCCCGCCTCGGCGAATCGCGGGGCGTGCGCGCGACTGCCGGTGGCGCCGGCAGAGAAGAGGGCGATGTCGATGCCGGCCGGGTTCGCCGTCGCGACGTCCTCGACGATGACGGTGTGACCGCCGAACTCCACGGCGGTGCCGGCCGAGCGGGCGGTTGCCAGCAGGCGCAGCTCGCGGATCGGAAAGGAGCGCTCGGCCAGGATGTCGAGCATGACCGTGCCGACCTGGCCGGTGGCGCCCACGACGGCGACGGAGAGTCCGGTATCGGAGATGCGAGTCATGGCGAGATCCTTGCGGCGGAGCGGAGGGTGCCCGAGCGGGCGGATGCCGCGATTCTACCGGCGCCCTCCCCCGCGCCGGGGCCGTGTGACGACCGTGGGCGCGGTGCGGGGGGCGGTCGGGTGTCACGGGGCCGGGGTGTCACGAGGACAGGCGAACTCCCCGCGACAGGAGGAACCGCCGCGAAACGTCCTGTCCCCGTCAGTTCTCCTGCGGCGGGACGCCGGGACGCCGGGACGCCGGGACGCCGCTTGCCGGTTGCCGGCAAAGCGGATGCCGAAGCGGATGCCGAAGCGGTCAGCGCAGCAGCGCGACCCGCCCGTCAGCGCCCGGTGCCGGCGTGCACGACGGCTTCGGCGTCGCCGTCGAGACCGTATGCGGTGTGCACGACGCGCGCCGCCGCGGCGAGGTCGTCGCCGCGCACCACGACGGAGATGCGGATCTCCGAGGTCGAGATCATCTCGATGTTGATTCCCGCCGTGCTGAGCGCCTCGAAGAGCGTCGCCGAGACACCCGAGTGGGTGCGCATGCCGGCGCCGACGACCGAGAGCTTTCCGATCTGGTCGTCGTGCACGAGACCCTCGAACCCGATGTCGCCCTGGCGCGCCGAGAGCGCGCGCAGCGCGGTGGCGGCGTCGCTCTTGGGAAGGGTGAAGGAGATGTCGGTGCGGCCGGTCGTGGCCGCAGAGACGTTCTGCACGATCATGTCGACGTTGGCGCCGGACTGCGCGATGACGGTGAAGATCTCCGCCGCCTTGCCTGGCACATCGGGGACGCCCGTGACGGTGACCTTGGCCTGACCCAGGTCGGTCGCGACTCCCGCGACGATCGGCTCTTCCATCTCTGCTCCTTCTTCGCTGTCGGGCGCGCTCATGCCGGGGGCCAGCACGTACGTGCCGACTCCCGACGAGAACGTCGACCGGGCGTGGATCATGACACCGTGACGGCGGGCGTATTCGACCGCGCGGATGTAGAGCACCTTGGCGCCGTTGGCGGCCATCTCGAGCATCTCTTCGCTGCTGACGACGGCGAGCTTGCGGGCCTTGGGGACGACGCGGGGGTCAGCGGTGAAGACGCCGTCGACGTCGCTGTAGATCTCGCACACGTCGGCGTCGAGGGCGGCGGCCAGGGCGACGGCGGTGGTGTCCGAGCCGCCGCGACCGAGGGTGGTGATGTCGCGGGTGTCGCGGTTGAAGCCCTGGAACCCGGCGACGATGACGATGGCGCCCTCGTCGAGCGCCTCGCGCAGACGCACCGGGGTGACATCGACGATGCGCGCCGCGCCGTGGGTGGCGTCGGTGATCATGCCGGCCTGGCTGCCCGTGAAGGAGCGCGCCTCGAATCCCATGGAGTGGATCGCCATCGCCAGCAGCGCCATCGAGATGCGCTCACCGCTGGAAAGCAGCATGTCGAGTTCGCGCGGCGCGGGGATGGGGGCGACTTCGTGGGCGAGGTCGAGGAGCTCGTCGGTGGTGTCACCCATCGCACTGACCGCCACGACGACTTCGTGTCCGGCACGGCGGGCGTCGACGATGCGCTTGGCGACGCGCTTGATGCTCTCAGCGTCGGCGACCGACGAGCCGCCGTACTTCTGCACGATCAACGCCATAGGTACTCCCAGGATCGTGGGCGGATGCCGCACCCAACCGCCCATTCTACAAAGCGCGGCATTGCGCCTCTGCCATGTGACGAGGCCACCTCCTGCGGTGGGTACGATCGAAGGGCAGCACAGGCACGAAGGCAGGCGGACGATGCAGCAACGGCGTCAGCGCCTGGCCAGGTCTCTGGGCACCCTCATGCGCGGGACCGAGTCCTCCCCCGCTCTGACCGAGGCGCTCCCGATCATCGATGACGCGATCGCTGCGCGCATGCTCGACCTCGCGGTGCGCATCGGCGAGACCATGCTCGTCGCCGGTGCCGGCGCGAGCGAGGTGGCACTGACGATCGTGCGGGTCTCCGGCGCCTACGGTCTCAAGCCGGTGCACGTGGACATCACGTACAACTCCATCACCGTCGCCCACCACCGCAGCGACGCCGCGCGCCCCATCACGCTGCTGCGGGTCGTGCGGGGACCCGCGCCCGATCACGAGAGGCTGCAGCGTCTGCAGGGGCTCGTCGCCGACATCTGCGCGGGAATGACGCTGGATGCCGCTGCGACGGAGTTCCGCGCCATCCGGCGCGCTCCGTTCCGGTATCGGCCTGCCATCGTGATCGCAGCTCAGGCCCTCCTCGCCGTGGGCGTGGCGGTGATGTTCGGCGGCAACTGGCTGGTGATCGCACTCGCCTTCATCGCCGCCGCTCTGGCCGCGTTCACCCAGTTCGGCCTGGCCAAGGCGCAGGTGCCGTTCTTCTTCAGCCAGATCGCCGGCGCATTCGTGCTGACGATGGTCGCCGCTCTCAGCCCGCTCCTGGCAGCGACGGGGTGGGAGGAGGCGGAATCGATCCGCCCCTCGGTGATCGTCGCGTCCGGCATCGTGCTGATGCTCGCCGGGCTCACCGTCGTCGGGGCGGCGCAGGATGCCATCGACGGCTTCGCCCTCACGGCGACGGGGCGCATCCTCGAACTGACGACGCAGACGCTGGGCGTGGTGCTCGGCATCCTCGCCGGGCTCGAGACGGCGCGGGTGGTCGGGCTGGGCATGGAGCCCCCGAGCGATGCGGTGCCCCTCGGCCCCGTCCCCCTGCAGTTCCTCGGCGCGGCGCTCATCGCCGTCGCCGTGGCGGTGTTCAACGGGGCCGGCGCCCGCATCATCGTCATCAGCACGCTGCTGAGCACGGTGGCCTGGTTCGGCTTTCTCGCGGCCTCGGCCGTCGGCTTCGATGCGGCGGCGGCCAGCGGCGTCGGCGCGTTCGGCGGGAGCCTCTTGGGCGTCGTCGTGGCCTACCGGCTGCACGTGCCCTCGGTGGCGATCACGACCGCAGCGATCCTGCCCCTCGTGCCCGGTGCGGCGGTGTTCCGCGGGCTGCTGTCGGTCGTGGAGTCGGGGTCCGACCCCGCGGTACTCCTTACCGGCTTCGGCACGCTCGCCGCGGCCGCAACAGTCGGCATCAGCCTCGCCGTCGGCGCGTCACTGGGCATCTACCTCGGGCAGCCGCTGCGCGCGTCGCTGACCGGCGTCGCCCGTGCGCGGGCGCGACTGCGCCGCTGACCTCGCGTTTCAGCAACCGCGGCGCGAGCGGGCGCGCTCAGACCGAACGGCGCCCCTCGAACGCCCGGCCGAGGGTGACCTCGTCGGCGTACTCCAGGTCGCCGCCGACCGGAAGACCCGATGCCAGCCGGGTCACGCTGATCTCCAGCGAACGCAGCAGCCGGCTCAGGTAGGTGGCCGTCGCCTCACCCTCGAGGTTGGGGTTCGTGGCGAGGATCACTTCCTGCACGGTGCCGTCGGCCAGGCGCTGCATGAGCTGCGTGATGCGCAGGTCGTCGGGGCCGACGCCGGCGATGGGGCTGATCGCCCCGCCGAGCACGTGGTACAGCCCCCGGAACTCGCGGGTGCGCTCGATGGCCGAGACGTCCTTGGCATCTTCGACGACGCAGATGAAGGCCGGGTCGCGCCGCGGGTCGCGGCAGATGCCGCAGCGGTCCTGCTCCGAGACGTTGCCGCAGATCTCGCAGAAGCGCACCTTGTCGCGGATGTCGGTCAGCAGCACGGCGAGGCGGGCGACGTCGAAGTTCGGGGTCTGCAGGATGTGGAACGTGATGCGCTGCGCCGACTTGGGGCCGATGCCCGGAAGGCGCCCGAACTCGTCGATCAGATCCTGGACGATGCCGTCGTACATGGCTTAGTTGAACCTCGTCGGCGGGGTGTAGGGCTCTTCGCGCACGAAGGTGGCGCCGAGCATCTGGCGGACGACGGGCTCGCCGTAGCGCTCCACTCCCCCGCGCGTTGCGATGGGCCGGCTCGTGACCACGACCGGCGGCACACGCACGTCGACGGGGACGTCCGGCACCTCGTCGGCCTCGCTCTCGTCGGTCTGCGCCGAGGGCGCGACGGCGTCCGCCGGCAGTACGTCTCCCTCGCGCGCCGGAGCGAGCGTCGCCACACGCATGCGCGCACCGGCGACGTCTTCGGGCTCGTCGTCGACGGCCAGCTGTGCCGGCGGCGCAGCCATCGTGGGGTCGTCGGACGGGATCGGCGCGACCGCCCACTGGGTGACGGGGGCTGCCGCGGCGGGCGATGAGCCTGCCGGTGCCGGTGTACGCACGCCGGGGCCCGATGGCTGACCGCCGCCTGCGGGCGCACCGCCGGGCGCCGGACCCGTCGGCGGTGGGGTCACGGGCGCAGGCCCGGCCGGGGCCGCACCGGCGGGCGGCGGCGTGGGGTCGGTGTCGTGGCGGGCGATGTACTTCACGCGGATGCCGAGCACCTGCTGGATCACGCCGCGGAGGTCTTCGCTCGGGCCTTGCCCGGCCTGCAGCTTCTTGAACGCGGCGACGTCTGCCTGGCTCTGGAAAACCAGCGTCAGCACGTCGTCGTCGAACGCGGCCACGCGGGCGACCGTCGCGAGGAGCCACGAGGTGCGGCTGACGCCTTCGAGCCGCTTGAGGATCTCAGGCCAGGCGTCGCGCACATGGGCGAAGGTGATGGGGCCGTCCGGCACGATCGGCTCCGCCGCAGGCTCCGGCGCGGCCGGTGCCGAGGCGGCCGGAGCGGATGCCATCGCCCCCTGTCCCGCGTCCGCGGGGTCGGTGCCAGGAGCAGCCGTGTCGCTGGGAGCGCTCGGGCGCGCGTCGGTCGTGGCCGCGGGAGCCGGCGCGGAAACGGCGGCGCCGGGCTGGGCGGCGGGCGCGGCGACGGGCGCGGGTGCGGGCGCGGCGACGGGCGCGGGTGCCGGAGCGGCATCCCTCGTCGCAGACGGAACGATCGGGGTCGCCGCGGACGGCATCGCGGCCGGCGCTGCGGGTGCGGCACCGGCCTGCACAGCCGGCTGCGTCGCGGGCGAGGTCTGCGCGAGCACGCGCGCCACCATGAGTTCCAGCTGCAGGCGCGGGGAGGTCGCGCCGGTCATGTCGTCGAGGGCCGTCACGACCAGGTCGGCCGTGCGCGAGAGGCGCTCGGTGCCGAAGACCACCGCTTGGCGGCCCATGCGCTCGAGTTCGTCCTCTGGAACGCCCCGGAGCACCGCCGCGGCACCGTCGCCGGTGGCGGCGACGATGATGAGGTCACGCAGCCGTTCGAGCAGGTCGTCGACGAAGCGGCGCGGGTCCTGACCGGTCTGCACGACCCGGTCGACCGCGGCGAAGGCGCCCGCGGCATCCCCCGAGCCGAAGGCCTCGACGACCTCGTCGAGCAGCTCGGCGTGGGTGTAGCCGAGGAGCGAAACCGCGCGCTCGTACTTCACGCGCACCGCGCCACCCTCTGCGACGTCGGAGCCGGCGATCAGCTGGTCGAGCAGCGACAGCGTGTCGCGCGGCGATCCGCCGCCGGCGCGGACCACGAGCGGCAGCACACCGGTCTCGACCTCGACGCCCTCTTGCGTGCACAGCTCCTGCACGTACTCGAGCATCGCCGCCGGCGGCACGAGCCGGAACGGATAGTGGTGCGTGCGCGAGCGGATGGTGCCGATGACCTTCTCGGGCTCGGTGGTGGCGAAGATGAACTTGACGTGGTCGGGCGGCTCTTCGACGAGCTTCAGCAGGGCGTTGAAGCCCTGCGAGCTGACCATGTGCGCCTCGTCGAGGATGAAGATCTTGAACCGGTCGCGGGCAGGAGCGAAGATCGCCCGCTCGCGCAGGTCGCGGGCGTCGTCGACGCCGTTGTGGGATGCCGCGTCGATCTCGACCACGTCGAGCGATCCGCCGCCGTTGCGCCCCAATTCGACGCAGCTGGGGCAGGTGCCGCAGGGGGTGTCGGTGGGACCCTGGGCGCAGTTCAGGCAGCGGGCCAGGATGCGCGCAGAGGTCGTCTTGCCGCACCCGCGCGGACCGGAGAACAGATAGGCGTGCCCTACACGGTCACCGCGCAGCGCCGTCATGAGCGGGTCGGTGACTTGGGACTGGCCGATCATCTCGCCGAACGCCTCGGGACGGTAGCGGCGGTAGAGAGCGGTGGTCACACCACTAGCCTACGGCGTGCCTGAGACATCCCGTCGGGCGGGTTCGCAGGCGCGGCTCCGCGGGAGACCAGGCCTGTCGCGTGTCGGCACTGTGCGGGAGACTGCCCGTATGGCCACCAGCCCGGCAGCCGCCACCCTGCGGCGCATCGCGACCGTGGTCGTCGCGGCGGCGGTGGCGGCATCCGTGCTCGGCGGATGCGGCCCGCGCATGGGCGATCCCCTCACCCCGCCCCCGCCCCCGTCGTCGACGGCCACACCGGCGCCGAGTTCGAGCCCCTCCCCGAGCCCGTCCGGCTCCCCCACTCCCACCGGCCCAGCGCCGGCGCCCGACGCGACCATCCCCGAGCGCCCCGAAGACGCCGACGCAACCGAGCGCGGCCCGAGCGACGGACCCGGCGACGGCGACGGCGAGCCACCAGCCGGGGCCGCGCCCAGCCAGGCGTGCCCCGACGACCTGACCGCGTGGATCGTCGACGAGTCGGCGCTCGTAGCCGACGCCCACATCGCCACGCCGGCGCCCAGCGATCCCTCCGTCGACTTCGGCGGGCTCAGCGCACCGGGCTGCGCGTTCGCCGGCACGACCCGCACGTTCACCGACGTCCAAGAGGTGCAGGCCACTTCCGACGTGCGGGTGTGGGTGTTCACCGATGCCGCGACGGCGGCCGGGCACGCCGACGCTGCCCTCGCCCTTCTGACGGCGGCCGGCTACACCGTCTTGGACCGTCGCGGTGGCAGCGACCCCCTCACGCATCTGCTGCGCGGGGTGGGTCCGGCGGTGCTCGATCAGGCGGTCGTGCAGACCTGGGGCGCGGACGCGACCGTGAGCCGGGTCGGTGCCGAGCCCGGGCAGGTGGTCGTCGCGGTCGGCGTCGTCACCTTCGCCGAACTCGACTGACGTCCGCGCTCAGCTGTCGACGCCCACCTGTGCGTCCTCGCCCTGCAGCAGGTCTTCGTCCGAGATGACCGGGATCGAGCTCGTGAGGGTCGGGATCGACGCCGAGAGATACGTGCCGTCGTCGCGCCGCGCATCCTCGATCTCGCTGAGCGAGGGCCGACCGGGTCGCCGCGGCCCCTGGCCCCGCAGCGGCACGACGAGGGTCTCTTCGCCGGCGATGACGTAGCCGGTCCCGCGCACCGACAGCACGATGGGACCGCCCGGCCCCGACTCGAACGTGATCGAATCCGCGGTGACGGTGATGTCCAGCCGCGTCCCGTGCCACTGCAGCGAGTACGACAGCGACGGCCAGTCGGCCGGCAGACGCGGGTCGAACGACAGGTCGCCGAAGTGGTCGCGCATACCGCCGAAGCCCGAGACGAGAGCCGTCCACACCCCGCCGGCGGACGCCACATGCACGCCGTCGGATGCGTTGTGGTGCAGGTCTCCGAGATCCACGTAGATCGACTCGTGGAAGTACTCCAGGGCGAGGTCCTGGTACCCCACCTCCGCTGCGAGGATCGCCTGCACGACCGCCGACAGCGTCGAATCGCCCGTCGTGAGCGGGTCGTAGTAGTTGAAGTCGGCGAGCTTCTCCTCGTCGGTGAAGTGGTTGCCCTGCAGGAAGAGCGCCAGCACCACGTCGGCCTGCTTGAGCACCTGGTAGCGGTAGATCACCAGCGGGTGGAAGTGCAGCAGCAGCGGCCGCCGCTCCGGCGGGGTGTTCTCCAGGTCCCACACTTCCTTCTCGAGGAAGACGTGGTCCTGCGGGTGGATGCCGAGGGCCTCGCTGAACGGGATGTGCATGGCATCCGCAGCACGGTCCCACGACTCCGCCTCGCCGGGCTCGATGCCGAGCCGGTCCATCGCGCGGCGGTACTCCTCCGGCGCGTCCTGTTCCATCTCCCGCACGGTTCGCGCGGCGAAGCGCAGGTTGAACCGCGCCATCACGTTGGTGAACAGGTTGTCGTTGACGACGGTGGTGTACTCGTCGGGACCGGTGACGCCGTGGATGTGGAACGAGTCGCCGTCTCCGTCATCGTCGTCGTCGTGGATGCCGTCGCTCGTGCGCCAGAATCCGAGCGTCGCCCACAGTCGCGCGGTCTCCACGGCGATGTCGATGCCCTCGGTGTAGAGGAAGTCCACGTCGCCGGTGGCACGCACGTACTTCGCCAGGGCGAAGCAGACGTCGGCGTTGATGTGGTACTGCGCGGTGCCGGCGGCGTAGTAGGCCGAGGCCTCTTCGCCGTTGATCGTGCGCCACGGGTAGAGCGCGCCCGCCTCGTTGAGCTGAGCTGCGCGCTTGCGGGCGGCGGGCAGCATGAGGTACCGCATGCGCAGGGTGTTCCGGGCCCACAGCGGCGTCGTGTACGCCAGGAACGGCAGCACGTAGATCTCGGTGTCCCAGAAATAGTGGCCGCTGTACCCGGAGCCGGTCACGCCCTTGGCGGGAACGCCCCGGCCGTCGGCACGGGCCGCAGCCTGGGCCAGCTGGTACAGGCACCAGCGGGTCGCCTGCTGCAGGTCGTCGTGGCCGCCGATCCGCACGTCGGAGCGATCCCAGAATCCGTCGAGCCAGGCGCGCTGGCGCTCGAACAGCACGTCGACGCCCCCGCTCTGTGCGCGGTCGAGTGTGCGACGGCAGCGGTCGACGAGCTCCCGCGCGGGTACGCCCCGCGACGTGTGGTACGCCACGACCTTGGTGACGGTGATCGGCACGCCGGCCTTGGCCTGCACCCGGTACAGGTTCTTGGCGATGTCGGGCTCGATGAGCCCGCGCATGTCGTACTCGTTGTCGGTCTCGATGAAGTGGTCGGCGACGACGGCCAGCGTCATGCCCGACTCGGCGACGCGGTACGACAGCGCGGCGCGCGACCCGTCCTGCCAATAGTCCTGCGGCTGCAGCACGCGCTCGTGCATGCGCTCCGCCTTGCGCGGGTCGAACGTGGCGCGCGAGCGGCGGGATGCCACCGCGGTTCCGCCGTAGACGTCCTCGCCGTCCTGGCGGTTCACCAGCTGGCAGTTGATCGTCACGGGCGCGTCGGAGTTGAGCACCGTGACGGTGAGGCGCATGACCGAGAGGTGCTTCTCCTCGAACGACACCATGCGCTCGAAGTCGATCTGCACCTCCTTGCCGCTGGGGGTCACCCACAGCAGGTGACGGCGCAGCACGCCGTCGCGCATGTCGAGCACCCGCTCGTAGTCCCGCACCTCGGCGATGTCCAGCGACAGCGGCTCGTCCTCGACGTAGACGCGCATGACCTTCGCGTCAGGGGCGTTGATGATCGTCTGCCCGACCTCGGCGAAGCCGTAGGCCTGCTCGGCGTGGCGGATCGGGAACGTCTCGTGGAAGCCGTTGATGAACGTGCCGTGCTCGTGCCCGTGCAGGCCCTCGGGCTGATTCCCCCGCATGCCGAGGTAGCCGTTGCCGAGCGCGAAGAGCGTCTCGGTCACGCCGACGTCCTCCAGCGTGAAGTTCTTCTCCACGAGCCGCCAAGGGTCGACGGGGAAGCGATCACGGTCGATCATGCGGGGGCCTTCCAAGGGTGTTCGGGGGGGTGCCGGTCGGGTGGCTGGTCAGTCGAGGAATTCTTCGAGATCGTCGACGACGAGGTCGGCGCCGGCATCGCGCAGCACCTGCGCGCCGACGCCGCGGTCGACGCCGACGACGAGGCCGAATCCGGCCGCGGCGGCTGACTGCACTCCGCTGTGCGCGTCTTCGACCGCGACGGAGCGGGCGGGATCGACCCCCAGCATGCGCGCGCCGGCGAGGAAGACGTCGGGGGCGGGCTTGCTCGGAAGGTGCTGGCGCTCGGCGACGACGCCGTCCATGATCACAGGGAACCGGTCGATGAGACCGGCGACGGTGAGCACTTCGCGGGCGTTCTTGGAGCTCGACACCACGCCGACGGGCGTGCCGGCCGCTTGCAGCTTCTCGAGCAGGCGCAGCGACCCGGGGTACGGCGCGATGCCTTCGCTGCGCAGCACCCGTTCGAAGACGAGGTTCTTGCGGTTGCCGATCCCGCAGACGGTGTCGAGGGCCGGATCGTCGCTCGGGTCGCCCCACGGCACCTCGACGTCGCGGCTGCGCAGCAGGCTCGCGACACCGTCGTAGCGCTTCTTGCCGTCGAGGTGGAGGAAGTAGTCCTGCTCGGTGTACGGCGGCGTGATGCCCCACGCCGTGAACAGCTCGGTGAACATCGTCTGCCACGCGTGCATGTGCACTTCGGCGGTGGGGGTGAGCACGCCGTCGAGGTCGAAGAGCACGCCGTCGTAGGCCGTCAGGTCAGGCAGAGTTCGGGTGTTCACGTGGCCAGCGTAGTCGCGCAGACTGCGCCCGGTCACCACGGCACCGAGGGGGGTGGGGCATCCCGTCGCACTCGATCTGCCGTCACAGCGCCGCGGCCACCTCTAGGGCCTGTCGCGCGATCTCCAGCTCCTCGTTCGTGGGCACGATCAGCACCGTCACCGGCGACCCGTCGGCGGAGATCACACGGATGCCACGGGCGCGCTCCTCGTTGCGGGCGGGGTCCAGCTGCACTCCGGCGAAGCCGAGCGTCTCCAGCGCCCCCGCGCGGACGATGGGCGAGTTCTCGCCCACACCGGCGGTGAAGACGATCACGTCCACGCCGCCGAGCTGCGCGATGTAAGAACCGGCATAGGCGCGCAGGCGGTGGATGTACACGTCCATCGCGAGCCGGGCGTCTTCGTCGCCCGCTGCCACGCGCTCTTCGAGGTCGCGCATGTCGTTGACACCGGCGAGACCGAGCACGCCGCTGCGCTTGTTGAGGAGGTCATCGAGGTCGTCGATCGACATCCTCGCGCGACGGGCGAGGTGAAACAGCACGGCGGGGTCGATGTCACCCGAGCGGGTGCCCATGACGAGCCCCTCCAGCGGCGTGAGACCCATCGAGGTCTCCACGGACCGACCGCGATCGACGGCGGCCACCGATGCGCCGTTGCCGAGGTGGAACACGACCTGCTTGAGCTCTTCGATCGGCCGGCCCAGGAACTGCGCGGCGGCACGGCTGACGTACTTGTGGGAGGTGCCGTGGAAGCCGTAGCGGCGGATGCGGTGGGCCTCTGCCAGATCCTTGTCGATCGCGTATGTGTAGGCGGCGGCGGGAAGCGTCTGGTGAAACGCGGTGTCGAAGACAGCCACGTGCGCGAGATCGGGGAAAGCGGCCTTCGCTGCCCGGACGCCCTGCAGCGCACCGGGGTTGTGGAGAGGTGCGAGCACCGACAGCTCGTCGATGTTGATCTCCACGAGGTTCGTGATCAGGGTGGGCTCGAAGAATCGCGCCCCGCCGTGCACGACGCGGTGACCGACCGCCACCGGCGGGAAGTCGTCGAGCGACGGCCCCGACTCGGCGAACGCGTCGAGCATGACCCGGAACCCCGTGGTGTGGTCGGGGATCGGCAGTTCACGGGTGTACGTGGCATCCGTCGCCGTCACGGCCACGCCTTCCGAGGGGCCGAAGTACACCGTGTGCCGGGCCGCGCCCATCGCCTCGCCGATGCGCTCGACGATGCCTGAGGCGAGCACGCGGCCGTCCTCCGGCTCGACCAGCTGGTACTTGAACGACGACGACCCACTGTTGACCACCAGCACCACGCTCATGCGCTTGCCTCTCCCTGAGCCTGGATCGCGGTGATCGCGATCGTGTTGACGATGTCGTCGACGAGGGCGCCGCGCGACAGGTCGTTGATGGGCTTGTTGAGCCCTTGCAGCACCGGCCCGATGGCGATGGCGCCGGCCGAGCGCTGCACGGCCTTGTAGGTGTTGTTGCCGGTGTTGAGGTCGGGGAAGACGAACACCGTCGCGCGTCCGGCGACGTCGGAGCCGGGCATCTTTTTGGATGCCACCGCCGCATCGGCCGCCGCGTCGTACTGGATCGGTCCTTCGACCGGAAGCTGCGGCGCGCGCTCGCGCACGAGGGCGGTGGCCGCCCTCACCTTCTCGACGTCGGCGCCTGTGCCGGACTCCCCCGTCGAGTACGACAGCATCGCCACGCGCGGGTCGATGCCGAACTGGGCGGCCGTTGCCGCCGACGAGATCGCGATGTCGGCGAGCTGCTCGCTCGTGGGGTCGGGGATGACGGCGCAGTCGCCGTAGACGAGCACACGGTCGGCGAGCGCCATGAGGAAGACGCTCGAGACGACCGAGACGCCCGGGCGGGTCTTGATGATCTCGAAGGCGGGGCGGATGGTGTGGGCGGTGGTGTGCGCCGCGCCCGAGACCATGCCGTCCGCGAGACCCATGTGCACCATGAGCGTGCCGAAGTACGACACGTCGGTGACGGTGTCCGACGCGCGCTCGTACGTCATGCCCTTATGGGCGCGCAGGCGGGTGTACTCCTGGGCGAACCGGTCCACCAGCGCGCTGTCGAAGGGACTCGTGATCTGGGCGCCCGACAGGTCGATGCCGAGCTCCAGGGCGCGGCTTCGCACCTCGGTCTCTTCACCGAGGATCGTGAGGTCGGCGATGCCGCGCGAGAGCACGGTGGCCGCGGCGCGCAGCACGCGGTCGTCGTCGCCCTCGGGCAGCACGATGCGGCGGCGATCGCTGCGCGCACGCTCCATGAGGGCGTACTGGAACATCAGGGGCGTCACCACGGTGGTCCCCGCCACTCCGAGCGCCTTCGTCAGCGCCTCGGTGTCGACGTGCTTCTCGAAGAGGGCCAGCGCCGTGTCGTAGCGCCGCTGCGAGTCGGCCGCCAGCCGGCCGCGGGCGTTCATGACCCGCACGGCGGTGTCGTAGGTGCCGAGGTCGGTCGCGATGATCGGCACGGTCGAGCCGAGCCCGTCGATCAGCTTGTCGATCGATTCGGGGAGCGGGAACGGCCCGTTGAGCACGACGGCCGCCACCGACGGGAACGTGCCGGAGGTGTGCGCCAGCAGCGTGGCCAGCAGCACCTCGGTGCGGTCGGCGGGGATGACCACCACGGCCGACTCGGTGAGCCGGGGAAGGACGTTGACCATCGACATGCCGGCCACGACGATGCTCAGCACCTCGCGAGTCATGAGCTCGGAATCGCCCTTGACGAGGGTCCCCTCGACGGCCCGCAGGATGCCGCGCACCGACGGGGCCACGAGATAGCGGTCTTCAGGGATCGCGCGCACCGGAATCTCGCGGCCGGGCTGGGCGGCCGCCGTGGCCTCGGTCACGGCGGCGATGATCTCGTCGAGCCTTTCGGGGTCGGCCCGGTTGGCCACGACGGCGAACAGGTCGGCGCGTCCGTGCTCGAGCTCAGCCACGGCGAGCGCGGCGATCTGACCCATCTCCGACGGTGTGCGCGCGGTCGTGGTGCCCAGCTGCTCGCTCTGGCCCTGCAGCGCCCGGCCGCCGATCACCAGCAGCACGGGGGTGCCGAGGTTGGCGGCGATGCGGGCGTTGTAGCCGAGCTCGGCGGGGCTGCCGACGTCGGTGTAGTCGCTGCCGACCACCACGACGGCATCGCACTGACGCTCGACGGCCTTGAAGCGCTCCACGATGCGCGCGAGTGACGCCTCGGGGTCGGCGCGCACGTCGTCGTAGGTGACCCCCACGCACTCGTCGTAGTCGAGGTCGACGCCGTCGTGGTCCAGCAGCATCTCGAGAACGTAGTCGCGCTCGGCCGTGGAGCGGGCGATGGGGCGGAACACCCCCACCCGCGGCGTCGCACGGCTGAGCGCATC
The DNA here is from genome assembly GCF_030246905.1 of Microbacterium sp. zg-Y818. Taxonomy (NCBI): domain Bacteria; kingdom Bacillati; phylum Actinomycetota; class Actinomycetes; order Micrococcales; family Microbacteriaceae; genus Microbacterium; species Microbacterium sp. zg-Y818. The sequence continues at coordinate 2,369,073 of NZ_CP126741.1, forward strand.
GAGCACGCCCAGCGCGATCGTCGACTTACCGGAATGGCCTTCGGCCGAGGTGATGTAGATGCTCTGTGCCACCTGCACAGCCTAGGCGGGACTGTCGCGGCCCGTCAGATGGTGCTCCGTGAATAACACCGGTGGTGATCCGCGAGGGGGCGACGCTGCCGCGCGGGAAAAGTAAGACTCTCCGCGAACCCGGCAGAGCCTGGTTACCCTTGCTACGTTTCCGTCCTGGGGGAGTTGGCCTGGATGCCGCCTCGCGGAGAGCTGACACCAGTGTAGCCCGACTCGGCCCACCGCCCTGACGCACGGGGTTACGATCGGGGCAGCGACGCGACGGCGCGCCGCACCGCCCACCCATTGAGGGGAATGCATGAGTGAGCAGTCTGGGGACGAGATCACCGCGGAATCGTTCGCCCGCCTGACCGAGGCGATCGCGGCTTCTGTCTCCCGCGTGATCGACGGCAAACCCGATGCGGTGCGCTCCGCACTCACCTGCCTGCTCGCCGAGGGACACCTGCTCATCGAAGACGTGCCCGGCGTCGGCAAGACCATGCTGGCGCGCGCTCTCGCGGCATCCGTCGACGCCACGGTGCGGCGCATCCAGTTCACCCCCGATCTGCTTCCCGGCGACGTCACGGGCGTGTCGGTGTTCAACCCCGTCGACCGGGAGTTCGAGTTCAAGCGGGGAGCGATCTTCGCGCACATCGTCATCGCCGACGAGATCAACCGCTCCTCCCCCAAGACCCAGTCGGCGCTGCTCGAGGCGATGGAGGAGCACCAGGTCACCGTGGACGGCGAATCCCACGCTCTGCCGGAGCCCTTCCTCGTCGTCGCCACCCAGAATCCGCTCGAGATGGAGGGGACGTACGCCCTTCCCGAGGCGCAGCGCGACCGATTCATGATGCGCGTCTCGATGGGCTATCCCGATGCCGCCAGCGAGGGGCTCATGCTGCGGCGGCGCGACACGGTGAACCCCCTCGACGCGATCACTCCGGTCGTCGATTCGCACATCGTGCGCGAGCTGATCGGGTGGGCGCGCAGCGTGCACCTCTCCCCCGCGGTGGAGGAGTACGCCGTCGCGCTCGCGCAGGCCACGCGCACCCACGCCGACCTGCGGCTGGGTGCGAGTCCCCGGGCCACCCTGCAGCTCGTGCGCGCCGCGAAGGTGCGTGCGGCGCTCGACGGCCGCCCGTTCGTCATTCCCGACGACATCGCAGCCCTCCTCGTGCCGGTGTTCGCGCACCGCCTCATCCCCACCCGCAGCGCCGGCACGGCCAGGGCGCGCTCGACCACCGATGCGGTCACGTCGGTGCTGACGCAGATCGCGGCATCGGTGCGCGTACCGCTCACCGCGCGCGCGTGAGGTGACCATGGGACGCCTGTGGCCGCTGACGATCCGGGGCACGGGTGCCATGCTGCTGGGGCTGGTGTGCCTGGTCGTCGCCGCCGACCGGGGGGTCGTCGAGCTGCTGTACGTGGCGATGCTGCTGTTCGCCGTCGTCGCCGCTGCAGTGGTGAGCCTGTACGCCGTCCGACGCGCCGACGGCATCACCCGCACGGTCGAACCCGACGTGCTGACGGTCGGGCAGGAAGGCCAGGTGACGGTGCGGGTGTCGCTGCGGGCCGCGATCGCGTCGGGTCAGGGCATGTGGCGCGACACGCTGTCGCCGGGGCTCGCCTGGCGCTCCCCCGCGGACGTGGCGGGTGACGGCGGGCGCGGCGGCGGCGCGGCACGCGGGGTGTTCCCGGCGCTCGGTTCCGGCCTGCGGGGTGAAGCCCACACCGTCGACGTCGACTACCGCATCGTCGGCGCCCGCCGAGGGGTGCACACCCTCGGCCCGCTCACGGTGTCGTCGACCGATCCCTTCGGACTCGTGCGCCGCACCCACGTGCTGAGCGAGCGGACCCGGGTGATCGTGGCGCCCGAGGTCGTCGATCTGCCGCCTCTGACCAACCTCCCCGGCGAAGCGGGCGGCAGCCGGCACACGTCGTCCAACGAGCTCGGTCAGGGCACCGACAACCTCATCCCCCGCGCCTACGCGCCCGGCGACTCGATGCGCCGCATCCACTGGCGCGCGAGCGCCCATCGCGACGAGCTGATGGTGCGCCAGGAGGAGCAGGAGTCGACGCCGGCGGCCACGGTCGTGCTCGACCTGGCCACCGGCAGGTTCAGCCCCCACGCGATGCGCGGGGCGGGTCTGGACGACGGCTTCGAGTCGGCGCTGAGCGCCTGCATCTCGATCGTCGCGCGGCTCGTGCGGGAGGGCTACACCGTCACGGTGACCGACTCCGACGGCCGGGCACTGGCCGACCCGCTCGAGGGCGGCGACCTCGCCGCCGTGGAGATGCTCGGCACCTCGTTCGCCACCCTCGTCACCCGCCGCGACGACCATCTTGCCGACCTCGCGCCGCTGTTCACGGGCGGAACGAGCGGCCCCGTGGTCGTCATCGTCGGCAGGTTCGATGCGGCGGATGCCGCGGCCCTGGCCCCGGTCGCCCACCACTCGTCGCTGCCGCTGCTGTTCGCGGTGTCACCGGTCGACGACGCGCTGCCGCGCGCCGCGGCCCACGGCTGGCGGGTCGCGTCGATCCCAGCGGGTGCGGACCTCGTGCCGGCATGGCAGCAAGCCGTCGAACGGGAGGCGGGCCATGTCGTCGCTTGACGGTGCACGCCCCCGCCGCAGCCGCGCGCACCTGCGGCTCACCCTCGCGGTGGCGGCGGTCATCGTGGCATCCGCGCTGCCGCTCGTGGACGTGATCGCTCCGGGCGGCTGGCTGGTGGCCTCGGTGGCGCTGACGGCGGCGCTGCTGACGGCCGGCCACCTCGCCCACGCCCGGCGCCTGCCTGCCCTTGCAGCCACCGGCATCCAGCTCGCGGTGTGGGCGCTGTTGCTCACCGGCCTGTTCCTGTCGGACACGGCACTGCTGTGGATCTTCCCCACCCCCGAGACCGTGCGCGCCGTGCCGCCCCTCTACACCGAGGGCATGACCGAGATCCTCGTCGGCTCGGCGCCCCTCGACGCTGGAACGCCCCTGAGCTTCCTGCTGGTGGCGGCGGTGGGGCTGTTCACCATCGTGCTCGACCACGTCGTGGTGACCGCCCGGATGCCGCTGCTGGCGGCCGTCGGCGTCGTCACCGTCTGGCTGGTCCCGGCGCTCGCCGTGCCGTCGGACATGGACGTCTTCTCGTTCGCCGTGCTGGCCGTGGCCGTGCTGTTCCTGCTTCGCACCGAGACGCGGGCGCGCGAGACGGCCGGCGACGCACCCGCGGTCCCGCGCCCCGGGTCGTCGGCACGTCGGGCGGGAGTGGGTGCGACCGCCGTCGGCATCGGCGCCATCGCCGTCGTCGTGGCGATCACCGTGACCCCGTTGCTGCCGACGCCGACGGCACGTCCCGCCGCAGGTGGACTCGGTGCGACCACGACGATCGACCCGTCTCTGAACCTGGGCGCCGATCTGCGCCAGCCCATCAGCGTGCCGGTGCTGAACGTGCGCTCGAACACCCCGGTGCCGCCGTATCTGCGCGTGGCGACGCTGTCGAGCTTCGACGGCGCGCAGTGGCGGCCCGACCGCGTGCGCACCCTTCCCCTCGAGGGCGTGGTCGAGGACGATGCCGAGGGCGAAGGCTCTGGTCCCTTCGGTGAGGTGGAGGTCGATGAGTCGCTGCGGGTGACGGCGTACCGCACGACCGTCGAGGTCACGAACCTCTCCTCGTCCTGGCTGCCGGTCGCCTACCCCGCCGTGGGTGTCACCGGTCTTGACGAGGGCTGGGAGGCGATGCCGTACAACCGCACGGTCGTGAGCGACTCCGCCACGAGCCAGGGTCAGGTGTACGAGGTGCTGACGCACCTCCCCCGCCCCACCCGTGAGCAGATCCGGGCGACGGCCGCCGGCGGCACCTTGCTGCGGGACGCGAGCTACGAGCTTCCCGACGTGCCGATGGACATCATCACCCAGACCACGCTGGAGGTCACGGCCGGCGCCGAGACCGACTACGACAAGCTCGTGGCGCTGCAGAGCTGGTTCCGCGGCGGCGATTTCACCTACTCGCTGCGCGCGCCGGTGCAGCAGGGTTTCGACGGATCGGGCATCGACGCGATCGAGCAGTTCCTCGTCTCCAGAGAGGGGTACTGCGTGCACTTCGCGTCGGCGTTCGCGGTGATGGCGCGGACGCTCGACATGCCCGCACGCATCGTGGTGGGCTACCTCCCCGGCACCGGCAATGGCGAGGTCGTCGACGGAGAGACCGAGTATCAGGTGACGAGCGATCAGCTGCACGCCTGGCCGGAGGTGCATTTCGCCGGCATCGGGTGGGTGCCGTTCGAACCGACCAAGAGCCTCGGCACCCCCACCTCGTTCCTGCCCGAGCGCGTGGCTGCGGCCGACGACGCCGGCGAAGACGTGAACGAGGGTCTGGATCCGGCGGCCGGCGCCGAACCCGACCTCGTGGCGCCCGAGCCGAGCATCGCGCCCGACGTGGGCGACCAGGCGGTGCCCGACGCCGTTGCGCCACCGCTCCTGACGCTGCCCAGCGCACTGACGGCGCTGGGCGTACTGATCGCCCTCATGCTGCCGGCGCTGGTGCGGGAGCTGCTGCGACGGCGTCGCCTCGCGGCCGCAGCGGCGGGTGATGCCGCTGCGGCGTGGCTCAGCGTGCGGGAGGCCGCAGTCGACCTCGGAATCGCCGTGCCCGCAGCGGAGTCGCCACGTGCGTTCGGCGCGCGGCTGGTCGCCGACCACGGCGCACCCGCCGACGCGGTGGCGCGGCTCGTGGCGGCGATCGAACGCGCGTCGTATGCGGCGCCTGCACGCGGGTCGACCGGCGCGGGCGGGCCCGGCGACGTCGGGCGGGAGTCTCTGGCGGATGCCGCGGCATCCGTGCACGCAGGTTTGGCGGCGGCCACGCCGCGCGGCACGAGGGTGCGCTCCCTGCTCATGCCGAGGTCGCTCGTCGTGCGCCCGGGGAGCGCCTACGCCGCCGAGCGCGTGCCCATCTGACCCCGCAGACGGCGCAGGGTGCCCACGCGCGGCAAAAGGACTGCTCCGCACCCGGTAGACTGTCCCGCGGCCCTTCGGGGCCACGGAGGATTCGCCTAGTGGCCTATGGCGCACGCTTGGAAAGCGTGTTGAGTGAAAGCTCTCAGGGGTTCGAATCCCCTATCCTCCGCCAACCGCCGCCCGCACGCCGTCAGTCCCGCAGGGGCGACCCGATGACGTCGAAGTGGAAGCCATCGAACTCGCCCGTCATCAGCGGCCCGGCGGCGGCGATGGATGCCTGCACCTCGGGCAGTACCAGCGATGCCCGGTGCGCGTCGGCGCTGGTCCACAGCTCCATGACGAAGACGGTGTCGGGCTCTTCATCGTTGATGCCGACCTCGTAGGCGAGGCACCCGACGTGGCGCAGCTCTTCGCTGCGCCGGGTGAGCAGATCGACGAGCTGCGCGCGTCTGCCGGGAACCACACCGATCGTGCCCACGTTCGCGAACATCATGTGCCGAGTGTAGGGGCCGTGGTCGGCGCGCGCACCGGCGTCATTCCCGGAAATCCTCCGGCTCGACGTCGTCGATGAAGTGCTTGAACTCCTCGATGTTCTCCTCGGCGTCGTCGACGGCCAGGACGTCCGGGATGCCGGCTTCGACGAGCACGTCGTCGGCGACGAAGATGGGCGCCGCGGTGCGAGAGGCCAGCGCGATGGCATCCGACGGCCGGGCGTCGATGGCCTGCGTGCCCCGGGGCGAGCTGAGGGTCACCTCGGCGTAGAAGGTGCCGTCGTCGATGCGGGCGACCTCGACGCGGTCGACCTCGGCGCCCAGGGCGGTCACCATCGAGCGCATCAGATCGTGCGCAAGCGGGCGGGGGGTGACGGCGCCCTCGACGGCGATGAGGATCGACGTCGCCTCCTGCGCGCCGATCCAGATGGGCAGGATCGATCCTTCGCCGGGAAGGGCGTCGACCGGCTTCAGCAGCACGACCCGCTGCCCGTCGGGGTCGAGGGCGACGCCGGCCACACGGACCTGGACCATGTGCGCCCCCTTCGCCTCGGCTTGGGGATCGGAATCCCTAGAAGGCCCATCGTAGGCATGTGCGGCTCCTATGGCACCGGGGGTGGTGCGACGCCCCTCCTCGGTCTGGCCGCCGGACGCGGGCGGGGCGTATCGTGACCGCATGCCGGCAGCGAAAGACGACGCGGTCACGCTCGAGGTCGACGGGCACGAGGTGCGCGTGAGCCACCCCGACAAGGTGGTGTTCGCAGAGCCGGGCCTGACGAAGCTCGATCTCGTCGAGTACTACGTCGCCGTCGCCGAGGGGGCGCTGCGCGGCGCCGGCGACCGGCCGATGGTGCTGAAGCGCTTCGTGAAGGGCATCGACAAGGAGCCGTTCTTCCAGAAGCGGGTGCCCGAGAACCACCCCGACTGGATCGGCACCGCGACGCTGCGGTACGCGTCGGGGACGAGCGCCGAAGAGGCGGTGATCCGCGATGCCGCGGGGCTGGCCTGGATCGTCAACCTCGGGTGCCTCGATCTCAACCCGCACGCGGTGCGGGCCGGCGACCTCGACCACCCAGACGAGCTGCGCATCGACCTCGACCCGATGCCGGGGGTCGACTGGCAGCAGATCGTCGATGTCGCGTTCGTCGTGCGGGACGTGCTCGGCGACATGGGACTCATCGGGTGGCCGAAGACGTCGGGCTCACGCGGCATCCACATCCTGGTGCGACTCGAGCCGACGGAGGACTTCGCCGCGGTGAGGCTGGCTGCGCAGGCCCTGGCGCGCGAGGTCGCCGACCGGGCGCCGGGGCTCGCGAGCGCCCAGTGGTGGAAGGAGGAGCGCGGCGAGAGCGTCTTCGTCGACTTCAACCAGAACGCCAAGGACCGCACCGTCGCGTCGGCGTACTCGGTGCGGGCGTTGCCCGATGCCCGGGTCTCGACGCCGCTGGCGTGGGACGAGCTGCGGGTGCGCCGGCCCGAGGAGTTCACCGTGCCGACCGTGCGCGCCCGGTTCGCCGAGATCGGCGACCCGCACGCGGGGATCGACGACGCGGCGGGGTCGCTCGAGGGGCTGCTGGCGCTGGCCGAGCGGCTGGGTCCGGCGGAGCGCGCGCCGCGGGGCGCCGACGGGGCCGGGCGGCGCGTTTCGACGATGCCGCTCATCGAGATCGCGCGGGCGGCGACGAAGGACGAGGCGCTCGCGGGGCTGGATGCCTGGAAGGCGCGGCATCCCACGGTCGTCGAGAAGCTCTCCCCCGCCGACGTGCTCGTCGACGGCATGCGGGGGTCGAGTTCGCTCTGGTACCGGATCCGGGTGAACCTGCAGCACGTGCCCGAGGGCGAGCGTCCGGCGCAGGGGCCGCTCGAGGTCGATTACGACCCGTGGCGCCCCGGTCGTTGATCCTCACCGGTCGTTGAGCGAGCGCAGCGAGGCGAAACGCCGCACCTCACTCCTGGTCGTACTCGACGGCGACACCCAGCCACTCGGCCAGCTCGGCGAGCTCGGCGCGCACCATCTCGTGCTCCTCGGGCTCGAACGGCGCCAGCTCGTGCACGGCGTTCACGCGCAGCACGTCGCGCGTCTTGTCGAGAGCAGCGTCGAGCATGCCGACGAAGCGGTCGCCCATCAGGATGGGGTGCGCGAAGTACCCGTACCGACGCTGTGGTTTGGGCTTGAACTGCTCCAGCACGTAGTCGAAGCCGAAGATCTCGCTCAGCCGCGGCCGGTCGAACAGCATCACGTCGTAGGGATTGAGAAAGGCGACGCGTCCGCCGTCGTCTTCGTCCACGGCGGCGAGCGCGGCCGGGTCCACCCGATACTTGCGCGTACTGCCCTCGATCATCACCGGCTCCCCCGCGTCGCCAACGGGCGTCCACGGGGAGCTCTGCTTCGCGATGCCGGCCGCCTGCAGCTTCCGCTCGTGGCGCAGGTGCGTGGCCTCGTCTTCGTCGTATACCGGGAGGTCGCTCGGGTAGACGCGCTCGGCGAGGTCCCACACGCGCTGGCGCCCCTCGCGGCCTGCGACGGCGACGATGCCCTGCCACGTGAGGAATTCGAGCATGTGCGGCACCGGGTTGGCTCCGGACCAACCGTCCGGCGCCCGTACCACCTGCGCGGTGTCGGGAATCCGTGCGGTGAGCAGCGGGCCCTCGGCGCGCAGGCGCGCGATGACATCGGATCGGAACCGGTCGTTCGCGGCCAGCCACTGGCGGGAGCTCGCGCGCCGCGGCCACCGGCTCATCTCGGGAAGCAGCAGCGGCAGCATGCTCATGGGTCGGAACGCTCCCCCGAGCTCGAACAGCAGGCGGTCGCCCTCGACGGCCTTGCGCAGCTGTCCCGCCTCGTACGACCAGCCGATGCGCGACCACAGCACGGTGTGCTCGCAGGGGGCGATCGTGGCGGTCGGGTCGATCTTGATCTCGCCGATCTGCTCGGCGACCTCGACCACGTCACCCGGTCGCTGCGCGTCGAGAAGCTGCGCGCGCACAGCGATGCGGCGGGCCTGGTCGAGCGTGAGCCGGGTGGTCACGGGCTCGACGCTAGTGCAGGGGCACCCCGTCGCGGGCGGGTTTCTGCAGCAGCTCCTCGGCCACCCGCCAGAGGCGCTCGGCATCCTCTCTCTTTCGGGCGCGGGGGAACGGATGCCGCGGTCGCGGCGCACCCGCCATCTGCAGGAGCCCGCAGGGTGCGAAGAAGTCGCCCTGTGCGGCATCCGCCGTCAGAGCTTGCAGGGCTGGGAGCGGCGCGAGCGGCAGCGGGTTGCCGAGGTGGGCGGTCGCGAGCCGCACGAGCTGGGGCGGGACGCGGCGGCGGATGTCCGGAGCGATCGCGGTCGCGGGGACGACCCCAGGGTGGGACTGGGCGACGGTGACGGCTCCCCCTCCCGCCGCGCTGCGACGTGCGAGCTCGGTGCCGAAGAGGGAGAGCGCGAGCTTGGACCTGCCGTAGGCGCGGAATGCGCCATAACGGCGCTCCAGCTGCAGGTCGGACCAGTCGATGCGGCTGAACGCCGCTGCGAGGCTGGTCTGCAGGACGATGCGCGCTCGCGCCGGCTGCAGAACGGGGAGCAGCCCCACGATGAGTGCGAATTGTCCGAGGAAGTTGGTCTGGAAGTGCAGTTCGAAGCCATCGGCGGTGAGGTGGCGCCGGCGGTCGCCCAAGAGCACGACGCCGGCGTTCGCCAGCAAGAGGTGGATCGGGGTGCGCTCGGCGGACAGCGTGGCGACAAGCGCCGAGACTGAGTCGAGGCGGGCGAGGTCGAGGTCGCGCAGCTCGAGGCTCGCGTCGGGGACGCTGCCCCGGATGCGGGCGATCGCATGGCTTCCCTTATCGCGGTTGCGCACCGGCATGATGACGTGGGCACCGGCGGCGGCGAGCGCGCGGGCGACCTCGAGACCGACTCCGTCGCTCGCGCCGGTGACGAGGGCGGTGCGGCCGGCGAGGTCGGGGAGGTCGGCGCTGGGCGTTGCGGGCATGGTGCCCCTTCCGTCCCTCAACGGATACCACGGCGGGCTCGCGCCGCGCAGGTCGCTCTGGGGCTCGCCGAGCGGCGCCGTCGTGGGTGACACTGGCCTCATGACCAGGATCATCGCGGTGCGCGGCGACATCACCGAGCAGCGGGTGGACGCGATCGTGAACGCCGCGAACAACGCGATGCGCGGGGGCGGTGGCGTCGACGGCGCGATCCACCGTGCCGGCGGCGCCGAGATCCTGCGCGACTGCATCGCCCGGTTCCCCCACGGGCTGGCGACCGGCGACGCGGGCTGGACGACCGCAGGCGACCTTCCGGCGCGGTGGGTGATCCACACCGTCGGCCCGAACTACGCCGCGGGCGAGCGGGACCGGGCGCTGCTGGTGTCGTGCTATCGCCGGTCGCTGCAGGTGGCCGACGAGCTGGGCGCCCGGTCCGTGGCCTTTCCGCTCGTGAGCGCCGGCATCTACGGGTGGCCGAAGGCGGATGCCATCGCCGCCGCCGTCGAGACGATCGCCGGCGCCGACACCGCGGTCGAAGAAGTGCGGATCGTGGCGTTCGATTCGGCGACCTACGACCAGGTGGCCGCGGCGGTGGCGGCTGCCGCCGCGCGCTGACCCTCCCGTTCCGACCCTTCTCGGCCTGGCCGGCGGCGGCGGTCGGTCGTAGCATCCAGATCGTGGACGAGTGGGTCGGCTTGCTGCGCAACGTCAATCAGGGGCAGCGCGGGCATCCGTCCACGGCCGACATCCTCGCCGCGTTCGCCGATGCGGGCGTGCCCGACGCGGTGACGTTCCAGAGCAACGGCACCGTGGTCTTCCGGGCCGACGACCCCGCCGCAGTCGTGGCCTACGCGGTGCGGGCGCTCGAGGCCCGCACGGGCCTACGCCGCGCGGGCTGCGCGCTGCCGCTGTCGGAGATCGCGCGCATCGTCGACGCGCACGCCGAGCAGCCCGACGCCAGCCGGCGGGAGGTGTCCTTCCACGCCGGCGGCCGCATCGATCCCGACGATGCGGAGCTGGCGCGCGTCGCCGCGCACCGCCGGTGCCGGGTGGTGGATGCCGGGGAAGGCTGGGTCGTTTCCGTCAACGAGCGGGAGGGCGATGGCAATGCCACCCCCACGATCGAGGAGGCGACCGGCGAACCCGCGACCTCCCGCGGGCTGCCGACGCTCGTGCGCCTGCTCGCCCGCTTCGGTGCCCCCGACTGAGCACGGGTCCGCCGAACTCGGCCCGCACCGACTCGGAGGCGCCTCAGCGCAGCAGCGCCTCGTAGGGGGCCAGCGCCACGCGGTCCTCGGCGCCGCTGCGCAGGTGCGGATCTTCCGTGACCAGAAGGTCCGCCTGCAGCACGGCGACGGCGAGGTACTCCGCCGGCGGTGTGTCGGGCCAGCCGAGGCGCGTGGCGAGCTTCCACGCCGTGGCGCGGGAGACGCGGTCGCCGAGCAGCCGGATCTTCAGCTCGGCCAGACGCTCCAGCCGCGCGAGGGCGACCCGCTCGTCCAGCGCGCCGGCGCGGACCTGCTGGTAGAGCAGCGAGAGGGCGTGGGTGCGCAGGACGCTCGGCGCGACCAGGGAGTGCCCGGCCCCGAGTACCGCGTCCTCCTCGATCAGCCGCAGGACCGTCGGCGCGTCGATCGCGTAGCGGGTCATGGCCCGATGATGCCACCGGGCTTCGTCGGGCGCGACGGTGCGGGCCGATGTCGGAGGGTCGCCGTAGCGTGTGCGGTGCCGGTTCGGGGGGATCGGCACGGGTGCCGGCCCGGGGAGCCGGCACCCACACCCCCGGATCACCAGCCCATCGAGCCGGGCACGCCCTTGAACGGCCCACGCACCCACGAGGTCACCCAGCCTCCGTAAAAGCTGCCCGGCTGCGGCACCGCCGTCTCGCCGTCGACCGTGCACCGGTCCATCGGGCCGGCGTACACCGCGACCCGGTCGGTGAGCAGCTCGTAGCCCGGCGACGGGTCAGGGTAGTTCCACGCCGCGCGCGGGGCGACGCGGTCTCCGCCGCGCACGTCGAAGTACCCCGCCGCGCCCTTGAACTCGCAGTACGAGCTGCCGTCCGTGGGGACGAGGGAGCCCGGCGCGAACGCCGCGATCGGCAGGTAGTACACCGGCGGGTGGCTCGTCTCCAGCACCCGAACGACGTCGGTCGTGTCGACGATGCGTACGCCGCCGAAGTCGATCGTCACGGGGGTGTCGACGCGCTCGATGCGCGGCGGGCGCGGGTAGTCCCAGACCGATTCCTGGCCGGGGTCGACGGGATCGGGGCGGGGGTGGGTCATGGCCTCACTGTATGAATGCGGTGAGATGCGCCGCTAGGGCTCCCGCGGCGCGCACCGGTGGTTGACTGTCGCCATGACCGGCGTGCCGATGTTCCCGCTGGGCAGCGTGCTGCTCCCCTACACGCCGCTGCCGCTGCGCATCTTCGAGCCGCGCTACCTCACGATGATCGGGCGCCTGCTCGACGAGGAGGAGCCCCAGTTCGGCGTCGTGCTCATCGAGCGCGGTCCCGAGGCCGGCGGCGGCGAGCAGCGCAGCGGCATCGGCACGATCGCGCGCCTCGTGCGCGTGGCCCCCACCGCGACCGACCTGCAGGTGGTGGCCGTCGGCGCCGAGCGCATCACCGTCGACCGGTGGCTGCCCGATGACCCGTACCCGGTGGCGGAGGTGTCGCCCGTGCCGCCGCTGGAGTGGTCCGACGCGCTGACGCCGCTGCGCGACGAGGCCGAGAGCATCGTGCGGCGGGTGCTCGCGCGCGCCGCCGACGATGAGAACGTGCGGTGGGATGCCGAGACCGAGCTCTCCCCCGACCCCGTCGAGTCCTCGTGGCAGCTCGCCGCGATCGCCCCGCTGGGTGAGCTGGACCGCTTCACGCTGCTGCATTCAACGACGCTCGGCGGGCTGCTGCGGCAGATCATCGACCTGACCCTCGACATCGAGCCCCTGCTGACACGCCCACCCGCCGACGACCTCGGCTGATCTGTCCGGTCGCGGATGCGCCTCGGTCAACGCGGCGCGCCAGCCCGCGCGATCGGGGGGTGGGTCCCACGCCCACCGCACCGGCGACTTCGACCGCAGCACGATGGGTTCGCCGCCGGGCGGATGAAGAAGGAACGGTCCCCGCCCGTCGCGCGTGATCTTCCACCCCTGGTTGTGCAGGAGCAGATGATGGAACCGGCACAGCAGGATTCCGCGGTCGACGTCGGTGCGGCCCTGCTCCGCGCACCAGTGGTCGCTGTGGTGCGCTTCGCAGTACGAGGGTGGGCGGTCGCAGCCGGGCCACATGCATCCGCCGTCACGGGCGGCGAGGGCGAGCCGCTGCTTCGCCGTGGACAGTCGCTGCTCGCGCCCGACATCGAGCGGGTTCCCGGCGCCGTCGACGCTCACGAGCACCCTGGCGGTCTCGCACAGCGCCTTGTCGAGCACCGAACCCGGCAGTGCCGCACCCCCGTCCTCGACGCGCGCGACGCCCAGGAGACGCCCGAACGCGTCACGCGCGCCGACGGCATCCCGCACCGCTACCAGCCGCACACCGGGCTGACGCGCCCCGAACACGTCCTCGGCCGAGGCCAGAGCCCCCGCTCGAACGACGTCCATCATGAGGTCGTAGGTCAGCTGCTCGTTCGTGCGCCCATCGCGCACGAGTGAATCGGCGTCGGCCCGCTCGGCCTCGGTCATGAACCGCGGACCGCCTCGGCGCGGACGCAGTGCCGCACCGATGATCGAGTCGACCCACGCGAACATCTCGTCGTCGAAGTCGATGCGGGCGTGGTGTACGCCTTCGCCGTCCGTCCACATGCGCCAAGACCGTCCCTGGAACCGCCGCGCGAACCGGTCCTCGGCACCGGCGGGGTCCAGCGCGTCCCGCACTGCTCGCGCCCGCTTGACCACCTCTTCCACCGGGAGCCCCGGCACCTCGCCCATGAGCTGCTCTGCGGCGACGGCCCAGACCGCTTTCGCGTCGTCCGAGTCCGGCGGTTCGCCGAGCCCTCGGCGGATCGCGTCGTGCTGCGCGGTGGTCACCACCCCCGCGAGCATGGCCTGGCGCAGGTCGGCATGCCACGGTGCGATCGCGGCGTGCGGCGTCCGCTCGTCCTCGCCGCCGTCACCGGTGGAGCCCGCACCGCACGCGTCGTCGAGCAGCGACGCGCCCACGCGCACCGCCCGCGTCGCATCCGCGCGCGACCCGCCCGTGATCTCCTGGATGAGGGCGACCGGCGACCGATGGCCGCGTGTGCCGGCCAGCCCGCCGTGCGGCGCGGCGGACCGCTCGGCGATGACCGCGGCCGTGACGACCGTCAGCCGCTCGAGGCAGCCCATGACGGCGGCGGCCTCTTCGAACACGGCCAGCACGTCGTCATCGGACAGAGCGCGCACCGCCGCCAACAGCTCACCGGGCACGACGTCGAGGTCGCGGTGGCCGCTGACAGCCTGCGCTCTCGTCGCAAACTCGGTGAGGAAGGTCATGCCCTCATCATGCCGCCACCGTCGGACATTTGTTCGATAGTGGCCGGTAAGCTGTGCATGGGTCGGGCGACCCCCGAGCCGGGGAGGGAACCCGCCCCTACTGCCTCACCGCGGCGGGCGCTCCAGCGGCAACTCGCGCGTGGCATCCCACGGCTCGGTCCATCCGAGGCGGTCGAACAGCACGTCGAGCACCATCGCCGTGAACCCCCACACGAGGTGCGCCTCGGGACCCTGACCGACGTGGAAGGCGGGCCCGCGCATCGTGCGCGCGCCGTCGCGCAGCACCGTGACGCCGCGGTTGGCCGGGCTCAGCAGGTCGGCCACGGGCGCGCGGAAGACAGCTGCGGACTCGCCTTCGTCGACGACGTGCACGGGCGACGGATGCCGCCACCACCCGAGCACCGGGGTGACGAGGTGTCGCGAGAATGCCAGCGGAATGGTCTCGAGCGCGCCGAGCACCTCGACCCCGGCCGGGTCGACGCCCGTCTCCTCCTGTGCCTCGCGCAGGGCCGCGGCGACAGGCCCGTCGTCCTCAGGATCGACCCGGCCGCCGGGGAACGCGACCTGCCCGGGGTGTGACCGCAGGGTCGCCGCCCGAGCGAGCAGCAGCACGTCGAGGTCGCGCGAGACCGCGGTGTCGGCGGCGGCGCGCTCGCTGGGCGTGGCATCCAGCACACCGAAGAGGATGAGCACCGCCGCGGGCCGTGATCCGGGTGCGACGGGGAGATCGATGAGCGGCCCGAACGACGGCACGACGGTCGGCTCGCTGCGCCGACGACGCTCCACGTCAGCGGCGAGCGCGGCCAGCTGTGCGCGCGCGGTGTGAGGGGCGTCCGGAACAGGCATCGCTTCAGGCTACGCCGCCGACGGATGCCGGCGCGTCAGCAGCCCCTCCCCCCACCCCCGGTCGCTGAGCGAGCGAGCGAAGCGAGACGAAGCGCCCCCACCGACCGGGCCGAGGGCGGGACGGAGCCCCCTAGTCCGTCCCGCCCCCGACCCAGACATACGGCGCGTGCGTAGCGATCGCACCCGCCCGCGCGCGCTGAGCCAACAACAGCGCGCCGTCCAGCGGGTCTCCGACAGCCGGCTGCACCCGAGCGTCGGGACGCAGCTCCGCGACCGTCTGCTCGAACGCCTGCGCCAGCAGGCCCCCGGCACGGAACACTCCCCCGGTGGTCGCGATCACCGCAGGCAGCGACCCCTCGAGCGCGGCGACGCCGCTGCGCGCGGCCTCCCGCCCCGCCTCTGCCGCGATCGCCGCTGCCGAAGCGTCACCGGCGGCTGCCAGTGCCAGCACATCGGCAGCGAAGGATGCCAGCACGCCGGCGCGATCCGGCCGGGTGTACAGCTGCGACGGCCAGGTGACCGGATCACCGAGTCGCTCCCGGGCCGCCCGCAGCAGTTCGGAGCCTGCGGCATCCACTCCGTCATAGGCGCGCATCGCCGCGATGAGTCCCTGCAGGCCGACCCAGGCGCCGGCGCCGCGGTCGCCCAGCAGGTGCCCCCACCCGTCCACCCGCCGCCAGACGTCGCGGCCGTCCGTGCCGAAGGCGATCGCACCGGTCCCGAGCGCCACGATCGCCCCGGCTTCGCCGCCCAGCGCGCCCAGATGCGCGGTCACGGCATCCACGGCCACGGCCACCGCCACCGGCCGCCCGGTCAGCTCACGAAGCTGGGCCGACAGGGCTGCGGCGAACCGCTCCGGCTCGGCGACCAGGGTCGCCAGACCCGTCGCGCCCACCCCGACGCCGCCGAGTTCCGCGACGACCTCCGGCCACTCCTGCGCAGCCCGCGCCACCAGCGACGTCACGGCGCCCGGCACCGTGCTGCCCCCATCCGTCACGCCGATGCGCTCTCCCGAGAACTCGAGACGCTCCCCCGAGGGCGCACCCTCGAGGCGCAACCCGACCCGGCTCCCCGAACCGCCGATGTCGAGCCCGAGCAACGACGTCACTTGCTCATGCCCGCGGTCAGGCCCGACACGATCTGCTTGGTGGCGAAGAGGAAGAGCACGACGAGCGGAATCGTCGCCAGCGTCAGCCCCGCGAAGAGGGTCGCCCAGTCGGTCTGGTACTCACCGAAGAACCGGGTGATGCCTACCGGCAGCGTGTACGCGTCACGGTCGCGGATGAGGATCAGCGGGTAGAAGAAGTCGTTCCATACCGGCACGAATCGGAAGACGATGACCGTGGCGATCGCGGGTTTGACCAGCGGCAGGTGGACCCGCCAGAAGGTTGCGAAGGGTCCGGCCCCGTCCAACCGGGCAGCCTCGTCGAGCTCGATCGGCAGCTGCCGGAAGAACGCCGCCAGCACGAAGGTCGAAAAAGGGATGCCGAGAGCGGCATACACCAGGATGAGGCCCCACAGGTTGGAGATCATGCCGACCGAGTCGAGCAGGAAGAACAGCGGCAGGATCGCCAGGTACACCGGCAGCATGAGGCCCGAGAGGAACAGTCCCTCGAGCGTGGTGAAGATGCGCGACCGCGTGCGCGCGAAGGCGTACGCGGCCAGCAGGGACACGGCGGTGGACAGGACGACCGATGCCACGGTGACGAAGATGGAGTTGAAGAAGTAGGTGTCGAACGACGCCGTCACCCACGCCTTCTGGTAGCTGGTGAAGTTCGGCGGCAGCGGCAGGCCGAGGGGGTGCTGGGCCATGTCCTGCGTCGTACGCAGGGAGTTGGACACCATGAGCAGCAGCGGCGCGATCGAGATCGCGGCGTACAGCCACAGGAACGTGCTGGCGGCGAACCCGCCCGCCGTGGCGCGGGGGCGGTTGCGGGGCGCCTCCCCGGCGGCGGATGCCGCGCGCCGCGAGCGTGTCGTGGGGGTGAGCGTGGCGGTCATCAGAAGAGCTTCCGTTCTGCCCGGCGCAGCATGACGGTGAAGGCCACCGCGATGCCGAAGATGAAGAGGAACAGCAGGGTCGCGATCGCCGAACTCGTGCCGATCGCGTTCGACGACCCCGACTCGAAGGCGGTGCGGTAGAACAGCAGGCTCAGCACGTCGGTGGCGCCGGCGGGGTTGCCCTGCGAACCGCCCAGGGCGTACGGGATCGGGAAGGCCTCCATCGCGCCGATGAAGGTCAGCACGCTCACGGTGCCGATCGCGGGGATCATCAGCGGCAGCGTGACGGAGCGGAACCGCTGCCACGACGTCGCGCCGTCGAGCGACGCGGCCTCATCGAGCTCCTGCGGGATTCCGCCGAGCGCTGCGCCGTACAGCAGCACCGGGAACCCGATCCACTGCCAAGCGGTCACGAACACGACCACCCAGATCGCCGTCTGCGGGTTGCCCAGCCACGGCTGTGCGAACTGCTCGAGCCCCACCGCGCGCAGCACCGCGTTGACCGGACCGAACAGCGGCGACAGCATGAGCGACCAGAGGTAGCCGATCACCAGCGGCGAGACCAGGTAGGGCAGCGTGTACATCGTCTGGAAGAACCGCTTGAGCCGGCCCATCCGGTGCAGCAGCACCGCGAGACCCAGCCCGACGGTGTTCTGGAACACCATCGCCCCGAAGAACAGCATCAGGTTGTGGACGAAGGCGTTGGGGATGTCGGTGCTGTAAGGCAGCTTGGTGAACAGCGTGACGTAGTTGTCGACCCCGGCGAAGTCGCCGCGGACGATGCCCGTCCACGAGAAGAACGAGTAGCTGAGCGCGGTGAACAGCGGATAGGCGATGAACACCGCGAACAGCACGAGCGCGGGGAGGACGAAGACCATGCCCGCCCGGCGGGACAGGGTCACGCCGGTGGTGACGCGCTTGCGGCGCGCCTTCGGCAGGGCGATGGCGGACATGGTCTTCGTCACTCCTCGTTGAATGGATGCCGTCAGCTGACGACGTCGGGGGCGCGGGTCACTGCCCGGGCGTGAACCACTGCGAGATGCCTGCCTGCAGGTTGGCCGCCGCACCCGCGGCATCCACCTCGCCGAGGAACATCCGCTGGATCTCGGTGCCGAGCACGGCGGTTCCGAGCGGCTCGCCATAACGGAAGTTCACCAGCAGCAGGTACGGGGCCTGGCTGGCTTCGTAGTTGTCCCACGCCTCCTGCATGACCTCGTCGGAATAGGTGACTCCGGGGATCGCCGAGAACTGGTTCAGCTCGTCGGCGACGAGCTGGCCGAACTCGGGGGTTGCCAGCCAGTTGAGCAGCGTGAACGCGGCGTCCTTGTTCTTCGACTTGGCGTTGATCGCGAAGTTGCCGTCGGCGTAACCGGGCGAGACGGGCTGGTCGAGCACGGCGTCCTCGGGGAGCGGCACCTGGTACGAGCCGAACTCGAGGTCGGGCGCCTGGTTGCGGAACGTCGCGATCTCGAACGAGCCGCCGGGGAACTGCGCAGCCTGACCCGAGGTGAACTGGATCTGGCTGTCGGTGTAGCCGACACCCACGACGTCGGGCGTGAGGTACGGCTGCACCTCCGAGATGATCTCGAGCGACGCGACGTAGTCGGGGTCGGTGAAGTCGGTCTCGCCGGCGAGCACCTTCTGCTCGAAGTCCGACCCGCCGTAGCGGGCGCTTCCCATGACATCGGCGAACATCGGCAGCACCCAGTCGTCCTTGGCGCCCAGGGCCATCGGCGTGATGCCTGCGGACTTCAGCGCCTCGTTGACCTCGATGAACTCATCCCACGTCGTGGGCACCTCGAGCCCGTTGTCGTCGAAGATCTGCTTGTTGTAGAACATCTGCAGCGTCTGCGTCGCCAGCGGCACGGCGTAGATCTTTCCGTCGTCCTTGCCCTTCGCGCCGGCGATGACGCTCTCGGCGATGGCGTCGAGTCCCTCGACCTCGCCGTCGATGGGCTCGAGCTGGCCGGCCTCGATGTTCGGCTGCAACTGCCCGTAGGCGCGCACCATCGGCACGTCAGGTCCGTCGCTGCCGGCGAGCCCGGTGGTGAGGATCTGGTTGTACTCGGTGTTCTGGAACGCCTCGAACTCCACGGTGATGCCGGGATTCTGCTCCTCGAACACGTCGAAGATGGTGTTGTAGGCCTCGACGTCCTCGGTGCGCCACGACCAGACGGTGAGCGTGACGTCCTCTTCGGTCGCCGCGGTGTCGTCGTCGCCGCTGTTCGCGCTTGGCGCGCAGGCGCTGAGCACGAGCGCGGACCCCGCCACGAGCGCGGCGGTGGTGAGGAAGCGTGTCCTCATGGGGTTCTCCTTCGGTGTGGGTGATCAGGTCGGGTACGACTCGGTGGTGCGCGGGGCTGCGTCGGCGAGCGCGGCGCGCACGGACCCGTCGTTGCCGGTGAGCAGGGCACGGGCATCGGTGGGCGCCACGTCGGCGAGCGCGGCGACGATCGCGGTCTTCAGCTCGCCGTCGGCGGCGGCGAGCACGTCGCGCGCGGCCTGCTCGTCGAGACCGGCTGCCTGCTGCAGAATGCGCACGGTCCGAAGTCGCAGCTTGGCGTTGGTGGCCACGACCGACACCATGAGGTTCGACCACGTCCGCCCGACGGCGACCATGAGCGCGGTGGAGAAGCCGTTGAGCACGAGCTTCTCGGCCGTGGCGGCCTTCAGTCGCGTGGAGCCGGTGAGCACCTCCGGTCCGGTGTCGACGACGATGTTCGCGTCGGCGAGCGGCGCCAGGGCGGCCTGCGGGTTGCTGGAGACGAGCACGGTGTAGGCGCCGCCGTCGCGCGCGGCGGCGAGTGCGCCGCCGACGTAAGGGGTGTTGCCGCTCGCGGCCAGGCCGATGGCGACGTCGTCGGGGCCGAGGCCCGCGGCGTCGGCACGGCCGGCGGCCTCGGAGTCCTCGGCATCCTCCACCGCCTTCACGAGCGCCGCCGGTCCCCCGGCGATGTGGCCGATGACCCGTTCCGGCTCGAGGTTGAACGTGGGCAGCAGTTCCGCGGCATCCAGCACGCCCAGGCGCCCCGACGTGCCCGCGCCGAAGTAGTGCACTGTGCCGCCGCGGCGGAACCGCTCGGCGGCGACGTCGACCACCTCGGCCAGCTGCGGCAGGATCGCCTCGACCGCGTCGACAGCCACCCGGTCCTGCGCGTTGAGCAGGCGCAGCACCTCGAGACTGGCCAGGGCGTCGAGGTGGGTCGACGCGTCGAGGCGCAGCTCGGTGGGAGGCAGCGGAAGGGGGTGCACAGGCATCGGCCGGACTCGTCCTAACACGTCATCGGGTGGTCGAGAACCCAGTATGGACAAAACTGTCGCCCTTGCAAAGGTTCTCGGTTATTTTTTTCATGTGCGTAACGAGAACGACATCGATGCGGTCCTCCGGGCGGGCCTCGACGACGGCGTCTTCCCTGCCGCCGCACTGCTCATCGCCATCGACGGCGAGGTGGTGGCCGAGCACGCCGTCGGCCGCACCCGCGCGTGGGACGCGGAGGGCGCCCCGGCCGCCGAGGCGTGGCCAGAAGCGGATGCCGCGACCCGTTTCGACCTCGCTTCGATCACCAAGCTCGTGACCGCGGCGACGCTGCTGACGCTGCTGCACGAGCGCGGCGGCGACGCGTCGCTGCCCGTGGCTCAGGTGCTGCCGGAATTCGCAGAGCCTTCGCTGCAGAACGTCACCGTGGCGCACCTGCTCAGTCACACCGCGGGGTTCCCGCCCGAATGGCACGACCGCTCCCCCGACCCCGGCGCGGCGCGGTTCCGGACCGGGGCGCGGCGCGTCGACGCCCCGGGCGCGCACCGGTACTCGTGCGTCGGGTACATCTGGGCGGGGTTGGCCGCCGAGGCGCTGGGGGGCGCCTCGCTCGACGTGCTGGCCGAGCGGTGCGTGCTCGCGCCGCTGGGGATGCGCGAATCGGGATTCCGGCCGCCCGCGGTGCTGCGCGACCGCGTCGCGGCGACCGAGTTCCAGACCGACCCGGCGCGCGGCATGGTGCAGGGCGAGGTGCACGACGAGACCGCCTGGGCGCTCGGCGGGGTGGCCGGCAACGCGGGCCTCTTCGGCACCGCGCGCGACCTGCTGCGCCTCGCCGAGGCGCTGCGCCTGCCGCCCGGTGACAGTGCGCTGCCGGCATCCGTCGCGCGGGCGATGACCACACCGGTCGCCGTCGCCGACGACGGGTACGGGCAGGCGCTCGGGCCGCGCATCGACGAGACGTGGACGGGTGGACTGCGGCGGCCCACCGTGAGCCACACCGGCTTCACGGGCACCGCCGTCGCGACCGAGCCGCGGGGGCGGCGGTCGGTAGTGTTCTTGACCAACCGGGTGCATCCGCAGCGCACCTCGGCCGAGCCGATCCAGGCGATGCGTCGCCGGGTCACCGATGCCGCCGCGGCGGCCTGGGGAGACCACCGATGACCGACGTCTTCGTCTCACTGCGTCAGCACATGCCGTCGCTGTCCAAGGCCGAACGGCGCATCGCCGACGTCGTGCTCGACCAGCCGTCGGTGGTGGTCGAGTCGTCGATCACGCGGCTGGCCGAGCTCGCCGACACGTCGCCCGCGTCGGTGGCGCGGTTCTGCCGGGCGGTCGGATTCGGCGGGTACAAGGACTTCCGCATCGCGATCGCGGCGGCCCACAGTCGCGAGCAGGCCGCGCGCGAGCTGTTCCGCGTCGACGACGCCGACATCGACGCGACCGATTCGGCGCTCGACGTGGTGACGAAGGTGGCCTACGAAGAGGCGCGCGCGATCGAGGAGACCGCGCGCAGCCTCGACCTCGAGGCGCTGGATGCCGTCGTCGCCGCAATCAGGGGCGCGCACCGCATCGACGCATTCGGGGCCGGGTCGAGCGGGCTGACGGCACAAGACCTGCAGCTGAAGCTGCACCGCATCGGCGTGCCGACGTTCTGCTGGTCCGACGCGCACCTCGCCCTGACGTCGTTCGCCCTGACCGGGCCGGGCGGGGTGGCGGTGGCGATCTCGCACTCCGGGCAGACGCTCGAAGCCAACCAGGTGCTGGCGCTCGCGCGCGAGCGCGGCGCCACGACGGTGGCGATCACGAACTACCCCGACTCCCCCATCGCCGACGTCGCCGACCATCTGCTGGTGACGAGCGCGCGGGAATCGCGCTACCGCACCGGGGCGATGTCGAGCCGGCTGGCGCAGATGGCGATCGTCGACTTCGTGGTGGTGCGGCTGCTGCAGGGCGAGATCGACCGCGCCGGCGAGCTGCTGCGCCGCACGTACGACGCCGTGCAGGGGCATCGGCTCGACGGCGGCACGCCCGGTCACTGAGCCCGGTCGTTGAGCGGGCGAAGCGAGACGAAACGCCCGCGCAGCCCCGCGCAACCTCTCCACCGCAATCCACCCGGCCTCCTACGATCGACACATGACCGACTCGACCGACACGCGCCTCGTCCTCGTCGCCAACGCCGGTGACGGCTCCATCAGCACGTTCCGGCTCGCCGACGGCGAGCTCGAGCGCCTCGCCGTCACCGGCGGGCTGACGGGCTGCTCCACCTTCGCCGTCGACGCCGAGCGCGACCTCGTCTATGCGGCGGTCAAGGGCGATGCCGAGGGCGAATCCGCCGGCATCCTGACTCTCTCGCTCGACCGCGAAACCGGTCAGCTCGCCCCGCGCTCGCGCCGCGACGTGCCGGGCAGCATGAACTACGTCGCGCTCACCCGCGGCGGCACCGGCCTGCTCGCCGCGTCATACAGCGGCGGGCTCGGCATCACCTGCACGATCGCTGACGGTGTGGTGGGTGAACCGGTGTCGCGCATCGCGTTCCCGAACCTGCACTCGGTGCTCCCCAGCGCCGACGGCCGCTTCGCGTACTTCGTCTCGCTCGGCGCAGATCTCGTCGCGCAGTACGCGCTGGCCGACGACCTGGCCCTCGTGCCGCTCGAGCCCGAGACGGTGCCCGCTCCCGCCGGCAGCGGGCCGCGTCACCTGGTGCTCAACGACGCGCAGGATGCCGTGTACGTCCTCACCGAGTTCTCCGGCGAGGTGTTGCACTACGCGCGCGACACCGAGACGGGCGCGCTGACGCTGCAGGATGCCACGACCGCGTACGACACCACCAAGGGCCTCGGCCACAGCGAGTTCGGCGCCGACCCGATGGCGAACCACTACATCTGGGGCGCCGATCTGCACTTCTCCGACGGCGGGCGGCGGCTATGGTGCTCGGAGCGCACCGAGAGCACGCTGGGCGCGGTTTCCGTCGCCGCCGACGGGTCGGTGTCGGCGCCTGAGCGGTTCACCGTGACCGAGCCGCAGCCGCGCGGATTCGACGTCAGCCCCGACGGCGCGTACCTCGTGGCGGCGGGCGAGCGCTCGACGACCGTGTCCCTGTACACGATCGACGGCGACGATCTCAACCTGCGACACCGCGCAGAAACCGGCATCGGCGCCAACTGGGTGCGGTTCGCCTAGATCGCTGTGAGCGACCGGCGAAAGCGGGGTCTGACCACGCGTTTTCGCCGCTCGACTCCCAGGTAACGTTCAGGTAACGCACCGGAACCGTCCAGAAAAGGCAACCAAACTCGGGCACTTGTATCCGCCCGAACGGATTGCGATGCGCCACAACCGGCGCGCCCTCGACATACGGAACCGGTTTTCTCTTGCTTTCAGACCCGACTGTCCAGCACTCCCGCCGCACCAACCGCCAGACCGAACGCCGCTCGCGACGTCGCCCAATTCTGGTGGCGGCGACGCTTGTGGTCGGCCTCGCAGCCGCCGCGTGTTCCACGGGAACGCCCGTATCCACCGCCCAGGCGCTGAGCGCCACCGCGCCGACCTTCGTCCTCGCATCGTCGATCACGCCGCTGCACCCCGACGCCCCCGAGGCGTCGACGCCCAGCGACGTCGTCTCGGCCGCCGATGAGGCCATCGCGGTCGCCCAGGTCGCCATGACGCACTCGCAGACCGTGGCCGCGGACATCGCGGCATCGGGACTCGACATCGGCTCGCCCGTCACCTCTGTCGACACCGCAGCACTGCAGTCCGAGGTCGAAGAGCTGCAGCGCGCACAGGCGCTCGAGTTCGCCGACCTCGAGGATGCCATCGACGACGTGCATGCCGAGGCAGCCGAGGTCACCGAGGCGGCCGCCGGCCTGCGCGGGCGGCTCGACGCGGCCATCGCCGCCGAGGCCGAGCGCGTCGCCGCAGAGAAGGCCCGCCTCGAGGCCGAAGCGGCCGCGGCCGCCGCTGCAGCAGCCGCCGCCGCGGAAGCGCAGTCGGCCCGGCCGACTTCGTCGGGTTCGACCGCCGCCGCCCCCACCCCGAACTATGCGACCGGCGGCGCCGTGGGCGGCACGAGCCCCGCTGACGCGCAGGCGACGGCGCGCGGAATGCTCGCCGGCTACGGCTGGGGCGAGGACCAGTTCGGATGCCTCGTGTCGCTGTGGAACAAGGAGTCGGGCTGGAACTACCAGGCGCACAACCGCTCGAGCGGCGCCTTCGGCATTCCTCAGGCCCTTCCCGGCAGCAAGATGGCCAGCGCCGGCGCCGACTGGCAGACCAACCCCGCCACGCAGATCGCCTGGGGCCTCGGCTACATCTCGGGTCGCTACGGCTCGCCGTGCGGCGCGTGGGGTCACTCGCAGTCGGTCGGCTGGTACTGAGCGAGGCCTGACACCCCGCCCCTACCCCGCCGCGCGCAGCTCCCCGCGCACCCGCGCGACGATGGCATCCGTCGACAGTCCGTAGCGCTCGTGCAGGGTCGGCAGGGCGCCGGCATCGAGGAACCGGTCGGGCAGCGCCACGGGCACCACCCGGCGCACGACGCCACGACGCACCAACGCGGACGCCACCGTCTCGAACAGGCCGCCGACGACCGTGTGGTTCTCCAGGGTCACCGCGAGACGGGGCGTGTCGAGCTCGCGCACGACGGTGTCCTCGTCGAAGGGCTTGATGGTGGGCGCGTGCACGACCGCGACATCGATCCTGTCGGCCGCGAGCCGCTCGGCGGCCTGCAGCGCGCGCATGGTCATGAGCCCGCTCGAGACGAAGACGACGTCGGCTCCGGGGCGCAGGACCTTGGCCTTACCCAGCTCGAACGTGTAGTCGTACTCATCGAGCACCGTGGGCACGCTGCCTCGCAGCAGCCGCAGATAAGTGGGACCGGGCGCGGCCGCCAGCTGCGGCACGGCCTGCTCGATGTCGACGGAGTCGCACGGGTCGACGATCGTGAGGTTCGGCATGCCCCGGAAGATCGCCATGTCCTCGGTCGCCTGGTGACTGGGCCCGTACCCGGTCGTGAGGCCAGGGAGCCCGCCGACGACGTTGACGTTGAGGTTCGGCTCGGCGATGTCGAGGCAGATGAAGTCGTACGCCCGTCGGCTCGCGAAGACCGAGTAGGTGGAGGCGAAGGGCACGAGGCCCACCTCGGCCATGCCCGCCGCCGCCCCGAAGAGCAGCTGCTCGGCCATCCCCATCTGGAAGAAGCGCTCGGGGTGAGCCTGGCGGAAGATGTGCATGTCGGTGTACTTGGCCAGATCCGCGCTGAGTCCGACGACACGCTCGTCGCTGTCGCCGAGCCGTGCGAGCGCGTGCCCGAACGGAGTCGGGGCGGTCTTCTGACCCGCATCGGCGAACGAGGCGATCATCGCCGACGTCTTCAGCCTGGGTGCTGTGGTGCTCATCGTGATGCTCCCTTGAATCCGGTGATCAGCTGTTCGCGGCAGATCGGCCATTCGTGCTCGTCGATCCGCATGAAGTGGTTCTTCTCGCGCTGCTCCAGCAGCGGTACGCCGCGCCCGACCGTCGTGTCGCACACGATCACGTGGGGCGCCCCGGTGGCCTGCCGCCCACCGATGGCGTCGAAGGCGTCGAGGAGCGCCTGGGGGTCGTTGCCGTCCACCCGCTGGGTGTGCCAGCCGAACGACCCCCACTTCGCCTCGACGGGCTCGATACTCAAGACGGATGCCGTCGGCCCGTCGGCCTGCAGCGCGTTCATATCGACGAGCGCGACGAGGTTGCCCAGCTGATGGGATGCCGCCGCCATCGCGGCCTCCCACGTCGAGCCCTCGTTGAGTTCCCCGTCGGAGAGGAAGTTGATGACGCGCGCGTCACTGCCCTGGTGCCGCAGCCCCAGGGTCATTCCCACGGCGACGGTGAGGCCGTGCCCCAGGGAGCCCCCGGAGATCTCCATGCCAGGGGTGTAGCTGGCCATGCCCGACATCGGCAGCCGGGAATCATCCGATCCGTAGGTGTCCAGCTCCTCCACGGGCACGATGCCGGCTTCGGCGAGCGCGGCGTACAACCCGATGGCGTAATGCCCGGTGGACAGCAGCAGGCGGTCCCGCCCCGCCCAGCGGGGGTCGCCGGGGCGATGGCGCAGCTGGTCGATGTAGACCGCGGCGAAGATGTCGGCGGCACCGAGCGCCTGCCCGACATACCCCTGCCCCTGCACCTCCCCCATGTGCAGGGCGTTGAGCCTGATGCGTTGTGCGGCTTCGCGCACACGCTGCGTGCGCTGGGCCACGTCTGCGGATGCTGCGGTGGTCGTGGTCACGTTCCACTCCTTCGTGTCGTGCGGCAGCGGCTCAGTGAAGGTGCGAGCCGCCGTTGATGTCGATGGTGGTTCCCTGCAGGTATCCGGCGGCGTCGCTGGAGAGGAAGACGAAGATGGCGGCGACCTCCTCAGGGGTCGCGGTGCGACCGACCGGGATGCCCCGCGCGATCGCCGCTTCCTGCTCCGACGAGCTGCCGACGCGGATGTTGGTGTCGACGGCGCCCGGGGCCACCGCGTTGACCGTCACGCCGCTTGGCCCGATCTCGCGGGCGAGTGCCTTGGTGAAGCCGAGGATCGCGGCCTTGGCCGCCGAGTACGGCACTTTGCCGAAGACACCGCCACCACGCTGGGCCGATACCGACGACATGTTGACGATCCGTCCGAAGCCCTGCTCGAGCATGCCGGGCAGAAACGCCTTGGTCACGAGGTAGGTGCCGGTGGCGTTGACCGCCATGACGGTGTTCCACAGCTGAAGCGTCGTCTCGAGGAAGGGCACCGGCGAAGTGATGCCGGCGATGTTCGCCAGAGCGCCTACCGGAGGCAGCACCCCCGCTGCGACCTGCCCGGAGACGGCGGCGTGGGCGCGGGCGACCGATGCCTCGTCGGCGACGTCGATGGTCCCACCGAATGCCGGCACCCCGATGTCGATGCCGATCGACTCGGCGACCTCTGCGGCAAGTTCGCCGTTGAGGTCGAGCAGGGCGACCGCCCAGCCGGCATCCGCATATGCCCGGGCCACGGCCCGACCGATCCCCCGATCCGCTGCGGCCCCCGTGATCACCGCAGTACGTCTGCTGGTCATGTTCCCCGTCCTTTCCCGCGACATCGCGGTGGGTCCATGGAAACACAGTACCGCCGACAGTACAACTGTCCGACTGTTGACAATGACGGGAAGGTGCTCGCATACTGGCCGTGCACCGCATCACCGCGGTACACACAATGGCGTGAGAGAGGGATCGAGATGACCGACGACGTCACCCGCATGCGCGGGCCCGTGAACGGCACGGAATCAGTCAAGAAGGTCGCCGTCGGATCCGGCGTGGGCGCGGTCATCGAGACCTACGACTTCATCGGGTTCGGCACGGCCGCTGCGCTCTACTTCGGCACGGCGTTCTTCCCGGGAAACGACCCGGTGACCGGCACGCTGCTGTCCTTCGCCACCCTCGGCGTCGGCTTCGCCGCGCGGCCCCTGGGCGGCATCATCGGCGGACACCTGGGCGATCGGGTCGGGCGCAAGCCCGTGCTGGTCGCCTCGCTCATCCTCATGGGTGTCGCGACGTTCGTCATCGGCCTGCTGCCCACGTACGCCACGGCCGGAATCGTCGCGCCGATCCTGCTCGTGATCGTGCGTGTCATCCAGGGACTCGCCTTCGGCGCCGAGTGGGGCGGGGCCATCCTCATGACCTACGAGCATGCGCCGTGGAGGAAGAAGGGATCGTTCACCGGGATCGTGCAATCGGGGTTCCCCGTCGGGCTGCTGCTGGCGAACCTCGTCTTCCTGGTGACGGTGCACCTGCCGGGCGACTGGGCCTGGCGCGTGCCCTTCCTGGCGAGCATCGTGCTCGTCGCCGTCGGCCTCGTCATCCGGTCGAAGGTGCCGGAGTCCCCGGTTTTCGAAGACGTGAAGAAGACCGGAGAGGTGCTGAAGTTCCCGCTCCTGACCGTGATCAGGAACGACTGGGCGAACATCCTCCGAGGAATCGGCCTGCGCGTTGCCGAGACCGCGGGCTACGCGGTGTCGGTGACCTACCTCATCTCCTACCTCAACGCCAACCAGATCACCGAAAGCTGGCAGACGCTCACCGCGCTGTGCATCGCCGCAGGCATCGGCATCTTCGCCATGTGGGGCTGGGCGAAGCTCACCGACCGCATCGGGCGCCGACCCCTCTACATCGTCGTCTGCGCACTGGGCGTGGTCTGGGGCTACCTGATGTTCCTGGGCGTCAACACCGCCGTCTACCCGATGGTGGTCATCGTGATCGTGCTGTCGTACACGGTGTTCCAAAACGCGCTGGCGGGTGCCCAGGGCGCCTGGTTCCCGGAGCTCTTCACGGCGAACACCCGCACATCGGGCGCGTCCCTGGCCTATCAGATCTCCGCGATGGTCTCGGGGTTCACCCCGTTCGTGACCACGCTGCTGTTCACGTCCTTCGGCTGGATCGGCCCGGCATCCCTCTTCTCCTTCTACGCGCTGATCGGCCTCATCTCAGCACTCCTCACGAAGGAGACGTGGACACCGCAGCAGCGGGCGTTCGCAGAGCGGGCGAGCCGAGAGACCGCGCCGGCGGTGGCCGCACGATAGCCGTGCCCGTCGCGCCGGGCACCAGCCCGGGGCGACGGCCTCGCCGGCGAGGCGCGGGCAGCCCATAGACTGCTGATATCGGACATTGTCGACAATCGGATTGTAGGTCATCACGTGGCGGAGAGCCCCTCCCTCCTCGGCCTGCAGCGCACCACGCTGCGGATGCAAGCCGTCGAAGCGCTGCGGCACGCGATCGCGTCGGGCGAGCTTGCGCAGGGCTCCCACGTCTCCGAGATCGAGATGGCCGGCCGGCTGCAGATCAGCCGCGGCACGCTGCGCGAGGCGATGCGTACCCTGCAGCTCGAAGGCCTGCTGACCGAAGGCGGCCGGGGCCGCCTGATGGTGCGGCAGATGAGCGAGCAGGAACTGCGCGACCTGTTCCAGGTGCGTGCGGCGCTCGAAGCGCTCGCCGCCCGCACCCTCGCCGTCCGGGCGGACCGAGAAGAACCCGTCGCCCGTCTGACGGAGATGGCGAACAGAATGGCGGGGGTCCCCGAATCCCTCGAGCACCGCATGCGCGCCGACCTCGACTTCCACCTGGAGATGTGCCGACTCACGGGCAACGAAACGCTCGTGCGCGCCTGGACGGCTCTCGAAGGCTCCATCCAGATGTCGATCACTCACTCCGGTCTCGATCGGGCGATCGAGAACATGAACGTCGCACGCCACCTGGCGCTCGTCGACGCCATCGCGACCGGCGACCCGGATGCCGCTGCCGCTGCCGTGCGCGAGCACATGGACGCCGCGGCGCACGTGTTGATCTCCTGATCCCGCCGCCCCGCCCCTAGGCTGGCGCCGCCGGTCCACGTCGAGCCCGGCCGAGGGGGAGCCATGAGTGCCGAGGCTGTCACGTCCGCGCCGGTGGATCGGATGTTGCCGCGCACCCGCCCGCTCTGGCTCTTCCCTGTGACCGGGGCGACTGCCGTGCTGGTCGGACTGCTCCCGTGGCTCCTCACCGGCGCCCGCATGCCGATCCAGAACCTGTGGGCGTTCACACCGACGGTCCCGCCGATCGTGCTGCTGCCGTTCAGCCAGTACTCGGTGGGCCTGATCTTGTCGGTGATCGTCGTCGGCGCTGCTCTCGCCGGCATCGCAGGCCGCGCGCTCGGCGCCCGCTCGAGACGGTCGGGAACGGCCCTGCTGCTCGCCGCCGTCGGCCTTCTCCAGCTGGCTGCCGTTGCGCAGACCGCCGTCACGGTCGCCGACACCTTGCAGGAGCGCACCGAGTCGACGATCTACGTGGTCGGCCTGAGCCTCGGCTGCGTGCTCACGGTCGCCCTCGGGCTGGCCGTCACGACCCTCATCGCGACCGCGCCGCGCGCCGGCGCACTGCTCGGTCTCGCGGTCGGCTCGGCCGTCACCAGCGGATGGCTGTCCTCGATCATCGTGCCTTTCGGCTCGCCTCCCGCGACGCTGCCCGCCGCCATGTGGCTGGTGCAGTGGGTGCCTCCGGTGCTGGTGGGCGCGGCGATCGCGTGGACGGGCGTCGACACGGCGGGGAGGGTCATCGCGGCCATCGCGGCCGTTGTCGCCGTCTGGATGACGCCGGCTTTCATCACGGGTCTGACCAACGCGGTCGGCTCACGCGTACTGGCCGAGAGCCCCGCCGACATGCTCGACTACGGGCTCGGCGTGTTCCGCATGGCCCTGTTCGAGCCAGCGCTGGCGTTGCCGCCGATCCTCACCGCAATCGTCGTGGCCGCGATCGGTCTGGCCGTCCGCGCTCTCCTGGGCCGCCGGCGCGCCGCCGTCGCCTGACCCTCTCCCAGGCGGGCGGCGAGCGTGGGTTGCCGCGACCCCCGTCGCCCGGAAGTTATCCACAACCGCCCGGATACTCGAACAAATGTCCGAGGTTCGCGCGAAAATGGGTGCATGCCGAAGACCAGCTACCTCCCCGCCGACGAGGCCGCGGCGCGCGCTGTCGACCGGCTCGGCGAGGTGCTTCCCGACCTGATCGGGGTGCGCGAGCAGATGGCGCGCCTGCAGGCTCATGAGGCTCGGCTGCTCGCCGAGACCGACGCCATCGTCGACGACTGGGTGACGGATGCCGGACTGCAGCACCGCTCCGAAGCCGAGATGCCGCACCGCATCGCGGCATCCGAGATCGCCGCCGCCTGGCGGGTCAGCGACCGCACCGTGCAGCGGCAGATGGGCGACGCCTCCACCCTCGTCAACGACTACCCGGCCACCCTCGCCTCACTCGAAACGGGCCGAATCTCCAGCGCCCACGTGCGCGTCATCGTCAGCAACGGCGCGATCATCACACGTCCTGAACTGCGCGCCGAATACGAAGCCGCCATCCTGCCCTACGCCGAATCCGAAGCGGCGACGCGGGTGGCGCCGATCGCGCGGCTCCGCGCCCACTGGTTCTCCGAGACCACCGTCGACGAGCGCCACAACCAGGCGCGGTTGCGGCGCAGCGTCTCCATCACCGACCTCGACGACGGCATGTCCGAACTCGTCGCGGTCTTGCCCGCTGCGCTCGCTCACGGCGCGTACGACCGCATCTCGCAGATCGCGCGCATCGCCCAGACGACACGCGCTTCGGGCGGCGATGACGACGCTCTCATCCCGGCCGATGCGGTACAGGCGGATGCCACCCCCGACACCCGCACGCTGAACGAACTGCGCGCCGACGCGCTGAGCGACCTGCTACTCACCGGCGCGCCGTCGTCGGTCGCGATCCCCGGCGGGCTGGATTCGATCCGCGCGAACGTGCAGGTCACGGTGCCGGTCCTCACGCTCATCGGCGACCACGTGGCCGATCCCTTCGAATCCACCACCCTCGTCGGGCACGGCCCCATCGACGCCGCGACGGCACGCACCCTCGCGGCCGGCGCACCCGGGTGGGACCGCATCCTCACCCACCCGATCTCGGGGGCGGTCCTCGCCGTTGACCGCTACCGCCCCTCCGAAGAGATGCGCCGCTACCTGCGCACCCGCGATCAGCACTGCCGATTCATCGCCTGCCGGGTGCCGGCTCGGCTGTGCGACATCGATCACACGATCGACCACGCGCGGGGCGGGCCGACCGCCGTCTGCAACCTCGCTCACTTCTGCGAGCGACATCACACCGCAAAACACCACTCGACCTGGCGCGTGGAACAGCTCGGTGGCGGGGTGCTGAAATGGACCTCGCCCACGGGCCGGGTCTACATCGACCGCCCGGTGAGCGAAGTCGCGTTCGCGACCGAACCCGACGAGTTCGACTCCCCGCCGTTCTGAGGTCGCAGCCGCACTGGTGTCATCCCTCCTCCCTGAGCTCCGTGGTGGATTACCCACCCCGTTGGGAGGCGCACAGCCCCGACGGCCCGTCAACCCCGCCGCACGCTGTCCGCACCCCGGAGTAGACCATCCGCATGAGCAGAACACGCGAATGGCTGGACGGATACATCACCGCCTGGCAGACCGAGAACCCCGACGATGTCCGCGCCATCTTCACCGATGACGCCGAGTACTGGTTCCGCCCCGACGACCCCGACCCGGCGCGCGGGATCGACGCGATCCTCGCGGCCTGGCCGGAGTCCGAAGGCGCTGACCCACAGCATCAACTCGACGTGCTGGTCGAGAACGACGATGTCGGCATCGTCACCGGCACGATCGACTACCCAGGCGGCACCGACTACGTGAACCTCTGGGAGGTGCACTTCGCCCCTGACGGACGGGCGAAGAAGTTCGTCGAATGGTGCAGCGCGCGTTCCGAGCCCGACTCGGCCTGACTCACGCGGGTCCGCGCGGACCCACCATCCCCGCGAACACCGCGTGAAGCAGCGGCAGCACCGAGACCGCCATCAGCACCGCGCCGAACACCTCGTCGGTCGAGCGCAGCAGCGCGCCACCCACCAAGAGGCCCCCGAAGAGGATCGCCGACACGATCCGGCGCGCGGCCCGCTCCAGCCGGGCCAGCCGGCGATCCAGCCGCGGCGTCTGCACGGCGATGCGGCCGTCCTCGATGCGATCGAGGAAGCCGTCCAGCCGTCGTGGCAGCGCCGCCGCGACGGCCGCGTTGCTCAGCGCCTGCCGCGCGGCATCCTGCACGACGTTGCCCCGCTCGTCGCGCATCAACTGCCCGGCATACGGCTCGATGGCCTCCCACATGTTGAACCCGGGCTCGAGCGCGCTGCACACCCCCGACACGAGCGACATCGCTCGGATGATGAGCAGAAAGTTCTCCGGCAGCTGGAACGGCATGTCGCGAACGACGTCGCCGAACTCCACCGCGAAGTCGCGGAACTCCTTCGGGTCCACCTGCTGCAGCTCGGCGAACCCCATCCCCCCGAACCGGGCGAAGAGCTGCGTCATCGCCCGCTCCAGCTCCCGGGTGTCGGCCGACGGCAGCAGCACGCCCACGTCGCCGATGCTGTCGACGAGCCCCTTGCCGTCCTGCGACGCCACCGCGATCACGAGCTTTCGCAGCCCTCGCCGCAGCTTGGGAGTGACCTCGCCCATCATCCCGAAGTCGATGAACGTCAGCTGCCATGATGGCGCGGGAGCGGCGTTCGGCCCGCCGCCCGGCCCAACCCCAGCGGAACCCAGCGGCGTGACGAAGATGTTGCCCGGGTGAGGATCCGCGTGGAAGAACCCGTCACCGAACAGCTGCTCGAACATCACCGACGCGAAGGTGCGCGCCACCTCCGACGGGTCGATGCCCGCCGCCCGCAGCGCGTCGACGTCGTTGATCTTGATCGCGGTGACATCCGAGAGGGTCAGCACGCGTCGGGTCGTCCGTTCCCACACCACCTCGGGCACCGACACGCGCGCGTCGCCCGCCGCGTTCTCGGCGAACCGCTCGGCGTTCCCCGCCTCGAGCAGGTAGTCGATCTCGGCCATGCTCGTGGTGGCGAACTCCTCGACGAGCGCGGGCATGTCCACGCGCTGCGCCACGACCTGCACCCGGCTGAGCCAGCGCCCCACCCGACGAAGCGCCGCGAGGTCGACGTCGACGATCTCCTGGATGCCGGGCCGCTGCACCTTCACCACGACCTCGTCGAACCCGCTGATCTCCTCGTCCAGAGCCGCAAGGCGCGCGCGATGGGCCTGACCGAGCGATGCCGCAGCGACAGGCACCTCGTCGAACCAGGCGTAGGCGAGATCCAGCGGCATCCCGAGCTCGGCCTCGGCGGCCGCCCGAATGGCGGGAAACGGCACCGGCGGCACCTCGTCCTGCAGACCCTCGAGCTCCTTCGTGATCTCCGGTGGCAGCACGTCCAGGCGCGACGACATGAACTGCCCCACCTTGATCATGAGCCCGCCGAGGTCGACCGCCAGCACGTGGAAGCGCTGGGCGATGCGCGTCATGCGCGCCGCACGACCCCGGGCGACGAAACGCCCGAGGCCGAAGCGCGGCAGGAAGAGTTCGAACCACCACGACTGCACGAGGTAGCGCGCGGCGAAGCGCAGAATGCGCCGGTACCGGGCGCGGGTGTCGCCGACGCCGGGGATGCTCCCACGCAAGCCCCGACGCTCCCCCGTCACGCGGGTCAGCTCTGCGCGAGAAGGGCGTACAGGCGACGCCGTGCGTCGTTGAGGATCTCGACGGCCTCCTGCACCTGCTCGGGCGTGCCCGAGCGACCCACCTGCGTCGCTGCCTGCGCCAGCTCCATGCCCGCCTTCGGCAGCGCCGTCATGCGGGCATTCTCCTTGGACTGCCCCTCCCAGGGCGCGGACTTGCCGGCGACGGCATCCGCCTCGATGTGGCCCGCCTCGGTGAGGGCGTAGGTCTTGCGACCGTTGGCCTCTTCAGCGGTGATCAGACCCTCGTCGGCGAGCAGCTGCAGCGTCGGGTAGACGCTGCCGGCGCTCGGCTTCCACGACCCGCCGCTGCGGTCCTCGATCTCCTGGATGATCTGGTAGCCGTGCATGGGCCGCTCCGCGAGAAGCGTCAACACCGCCACGCGCACGTCGCCGCGTCCCATCCGGCTGCCGCCGCTGGGTCGAGGCTCGAAGGCGCGACGCAGCTGATCGACGGCATCCCACATCCCCTGACCGAGGTCACCGATGCCGAAGCCGTGCGAGCCCGCGCCGAAGCCGCCCGGCCCTGCACCGAAGCCGCCGCCGCGACCGCCGCTGCTCGGGCCGCCGCCGAATCCGCCTGTGCCGAATGAACCGCTCATGGTGTCCCCCTCAAAAGTCGGTGAGTCTCACCGATACTTGACGATATATCGCTCAGAGGGATTGCAACAGGGGGATCCGTGTCGCCCGCGCGGGGCAGGATGCCTGGTGGGCGGCGTGCTCGGTCAAGCCCATTGCCTCCGCCGAGGGGCAGGGGTAGACACGAAGAATGAAGAGCGAGCGATACCAGTGGCGGGGCGAAGACGACCCGTCGAGGGTCGACACCGCTTACGTGCGGTTCCGGGATCAGGGGATGCAGGCCCACGGGTCTTCGGTGACCCGGGGATACACGATGTCCTGGACGCTCGACGTCGGCGACGGCTGGCTCACCGACCACCTGCGGGTCCGCTCGCTCGGCAAGGGCTGGTCGCGCTCCTTGGACCTTCGCCGCAGCCGCGACGGCGACTGGCGCGCAACGGGGACCCACACCGGCACCGTGGACCTGCCCGACCCGGGGATGGCTGACGACGTCGATTTGAGCGGCGCAGTGGATTGCGACCTGGGCCTCTGCCCCGTGACCAACGCCATGCCCATCCGGCGCCTCGACCTGCACCGCAGGGACCGCGACGAAACCGCCCTCTCGATGGCGATGGTCGACGTACCCTCGCTGCAGGTCAGCCGCAGCGAGCAGACCTACAGTTCCCGCGAGACCGACGGCCGCCGCACGGTCACGTATGCCAACAGCGACCGCAGTTTCTCTTCCGACCTCTCGGTGGACCACAACGGCATGGTCGTCGACTACCCCGGGCTGGCCTGGCGCTTCTACACCGACGCGTAACGGGTTTCGAGCGTCACTCCACCGCGGAATACGCTGGCGGGATGGACCCCGCCGAATGGGAAGAGCAGGTCGCCGCTCTGTGGGCGGACGACACGATCGACGACCGCGAGCGCGTGGACCGCATGCGCGTGCTGGCATCCGCCGCACCTCATCCGTCGCTGGGAGCTTTCGAGCTCGGCGGCGCGCTGGATTCCGCCGGTGAGGAAGCGGATGCCGACGAGCAGTACGCCGCCGCCACAGCGGCGGCCCTGGCCGACGCCGATCCCGCCCGCGCCGCACGGCTCGCGGTGCAGCACGCCTCGACGCTGCGCAACCTCGGCCGCATCGACGAGGCCATCACGATGCTGCAAGATGCCCCGTCGCACGCGTCGGTGGGGTCGGCGCCTGCGGTGTTCCTCGCCCTCGCCCTGCACAGTGCGGGCCGCCACGACGAAGCCCTCCGCGTCGCGATCGAAGCGGTCGAGCCGACACTCCCCCGCTACAACCGGTCGATCCGCGCCTACGCGGCCGCCCTCACCGGCTCCTGACCCGGCGTCGCACACCCCTACGCTGATCGCATGACCACCCTGCTGCGCGCCTGGACCGCGGTCGACGCGCCCGCGCTGGTCGACGCGGTGGCCTCGACGCCCGACCTCGTCACCCAGCTGCCGGTGGAGGAGCTGGCATCCCCCGACGATGCACGTGCGTTCATCGCCCGATCGCTGCATTCGGACTCCGCCCAGCGTGTCTGGGTGATCGTCGACGAAGGTGTCCCGGTCGGCAGCGTCGCCCTGACCCACATCGACCGGCGCCATGACACCGCGTGGGTGTCGTACTGGCTGGCATCCGCCGCCCGCGGCCGCGGCCTTGCCACCCGCGCGCTCGCGGCCGCGTCGGATTGGGCGTTCGCAGACGCCGGGCTCTTCCGGCTCGAGCTCGGCCACCGCGTCAACAACCCCGCCTCGTGCAGGGTCGCCACGCGCGCGGGATTCGCACGCGAAGGCCTCGAGCGAGCCAAGCTCCGCTACGGCGAGGAACGCTTCGACGTCGAGCTGCACGCCCGTCTCGCGACCGATCCGACTCCCGACGTCGCCCCGCTCCCCCGCGCCTGAGGCCGCTCTGACACACGCGGCACCGGCGCCCGGCGCATCGCGTCAGCCGCGGAAGAAGACCTCGGCCACGCGCTGCAGATCCCACAGGTCGCTGACGCCCGCGAGCTCCCGCGCGGAGTGCATCGACAAAATGGGGATGCCGACATCCACCGTGCGCATCCCGAGCCGGGTCGCGGTGATGGGACCGATCGTCGAGCCGCACGGCACCGCGTTGTTCGAGACGAACTCCTGCGACGCCACCCCGGCGTCGGCGCACCAGCCGTTCCAGGCCGCGGCTCCCACGGCATCCGTCGCGTACCGCTGGTTCGCGTTGATCTTGAGGATGGGGCCCTGTCCCAACTTGGGACGCACCACCGGGTCGTGCTTCTGCGGGTAGTTCGGGTGCACGGCGTGCCCCACATCGCTCGAGACGCACCAGCTGGCGGCCATCGCACGCAGCTGGGCCTCGCGGTCGGCGCCGAGCCCGAGCCACACCCGCTCCAGCACGTCGGAGAGGAAGGGTCCTGCCGCACCCGACCGCGTGCCCGACCCGACCTCCTCGTGGTCGAACACGGCGAGCATCGCGATGTGGTCGGCGTCGAAGCCGTCTGCCGCGCGCTCCAACGCGACGACGCCGGCGTGGACGGATGCCAGATCGTCCAGCCGCCCGGAGGCGAAGAACACGTCGTCGCGGCCGAACACCTGGCCGCGGGCGGCGTCGGCGGTGACGATGTCGTAGCCGCGGATGCGGGCGGCATCCACCCCCGCCTCGCGCGCGAGTTCACCCAGCAGGTCGGCCGAGTCCGCCTCGCCCAGGCCCCACACCGGCTGTGTCTGCGTCTGCTTGTCCAGCGCCAGGTGGTCGTTGGCCTCGCGGTCGAGGTGGATCGCCAGCTGCGGCAGGCGCAGGAGCGCACCCGTCGCCGTCAGCACCGACGTGCCGTCGTCGAGCACGAGCCGGCCGGCCAGGCGCAGCTCGCGGTCGAGCCACGAGTTCAGCAGCGGGCCACCGTAGACCTCAACGCCCGCCTGCAGCCAGCCGAGCGACCCGGTCGTCGGCTGCGGCTTGAGCTTGAACGCGGGGGAATCGCTGTGCGCCCCGAAGACGCGCACCGGCGTCTGCGCCGTCGCGCTCGTGGGGACGACCCACGCGATCACGGCACCGTCGCGCACGACCAGGAAGCGACCGCCGGCGGCATCCGGCCACGCCTCGGTTTCATCGAGCCGGGTGAAGCCGGCATCCACGAGGCGCTCGACCACTTCCGTCGCGGCATGGAAGCTCGACGGCGACGCCGCGACGAACGCGGCGAGGTCGTCGGCGTGGGCGAGTGCGTCAGCGGCTGCGGGCACGGCGGGACTCCTCAGATGGCGGGCGGTGCTTCGATCGTAGTTCGCGGGATATCGCCGGCGTGGTGGCGGTCGGCGGCGGCGCCGGCGGGACTGTCAGCGGATGACGAGCGCGACGGAATCGCTTTGACCGCGGCGCAGCTTCTGACCGGCGCGGATCATCTTGTACTTGATGCCGTACTTGGCGTTGAGCGCCCGGTCGAGGCGCGCCATGGTCGCCTCGTCGTCGTGCACGGTCGCGGTGGCCTCGATGGTCGCCGCGCCGTCGGTTACATTGCCGCGCACGTCGCAGGGCGTCAGCGTGACGCGCTCGGTGTGACGAAGTCGCTTGACCTTGCCCGATGCGCCACCCGTCGTCACAAGCAGCTCGTCCCCGTCGGGTGCCGCCCACACCGGCGTGCTCACGGCGACCCCGGTCTTGCGGAAGGTCGTCAGCAGCACGTACTCGGAGTCGGCGATCTCGCTCAGCGCAGGGGACATGGGTCCATTGTCCCCCGACGCCGGACGGAGCCGGGGCCACCCTCCGGCCCGCACCTCCGCCCGTCCCCCAGCCCGCCCCCACGAGAACCAGCAGGGCGATCAGATCGGATGCGCCCCCAGCAGCATCCCCTTCGGGTCGAAGGCCCGCTTCAGTTCCCGCAGTCGGACGAGTCCGTCGCCGAAGGCCGGCGCCCGGTCGGTCCCCGGCTCATCCACGAAGGTGAGCGCCACGCCCGTCGACCGCCAGGGCTCCAGCTGCGCCATGCCGGCGCGGACGGCGTCCTCCGCCCCCGGCACCGCCTCGGGCACCGGCGCCACGGCGATGGCATGGGCCACATACTCCCCCGCCACTGCCGAGACGGCACCGCCCCCGTCGGCCGGCCGCGCTGCCGCTCCCCCCAGATGGCGCAGCTCCATGATGAAGATCCCCGGCGTCCCGCTCGCCGCGACGAACGCGTCGACGGCCTCGCCAGGCAGGTCCGCCAGCATCGTCGCGGCCGACACCGACGGGGTGGGCTCGGGCGGGTCCATGTGCACGCCGATGAGCGCCGGCGCCGGGATGCGCGCGAACGTGTCGATCTCGGGAGCGAGCGCCCGCAGCGGGTCCAGCAGCGCGGATGCCGCGGCATCCGTCTCGAGGATCGCCCCGTCGATCACGACCACCGAGCGCCCGCTGAGGAACGGAGGCAACTCGGGCAGGGGCGGCAGGTGCAGCACCCGCAGCGCCGTCGTCGCGGATTCCGGTGCCGTCGCCGTCCATCGCGCCCACGCGTGGGCGACCTCGGCCGTGCGCGTGGCGTCCCACAGCAGCATTCCGGCGAACACGTCGGCGTACGGCAGCAGCGACAGACGCACCGACACGACGATGCCGATCGCCCCGGCACCGCCGCGCAGCGCCCAGAACAGATCGGGGTTCTCGTCGGCGGCTGCTCGCACGAGCGCACCGTCGGCGGTCACCACCTGCGCCTCCGTCACACTTCCCACGGCCAATCCGTGGGCGCGGGCATAGAAGGACACCCCGCCGTTGAGCGCATAGCCCACCACCGACACGTCACCGGCGCTGCCGTGCAGCGCCGTCAGCCCGTGCGGCGCAGCGGCGGCCAGCGCGTCGTCCCACGTCGAGCCGCCGAGCACGCGGGCCGACCGTGCGTCGGGGTCGACGCTCACCCCGCGCAGCCGGGAGAGATCGACGATGACGGTGTCCGATAGGTCGGCCCCACGCAGCGCCCCCGCCGCATGCCCCGTGGACTGTGCCATGACGCGTAGTCCCGCCGACCCGGCGGCGCGCACGATGCCGACGACGTCTTCGGCGCTCTCGGGACGGGCGACGGCGAGCGGCCGCCGGTCGACCGAGCGGTTCCAGGGCAGGCGGGCGGTGTCGTACTCGACATCGTCGGCGAGCACGACACGCTCCGCGAGCGCAGCGCGCAGGGCTGCGGCGGGTCCGTCGATGGGAGGGGCGGGAAGAGTCATATCGGGTGCATTCGGATCGATCGGGTGGACGCCGACGCGCCCGGTGGGAACAAGGCAACCCTCGCAGAGCCCGCCCGCGCCTGTCACTCCCAGAAGGGTGGGGGGTCTGGCGGCGGCCGGGCGGCGGCGGAACACTGAGGGGCATGGCCTCTGCGCCTGCGTACCGTCGTGCCCGCGACGAGATCGATGTCTTGTCCCGCGCGGGTTTCGCGCTGCCCGCCTTCGCCGCGCAGGCCATCGACGCGCTCGGCAGGGCGGTGGGGTTCGCGGCATCCTGCCTGTCGACCATCGACCCCACCACCGC
This sequence comes from Microbacterium sp. zg-Y818, assembly GCF_030246905.1. Taxonomy (NCBI): domain Bacteria; kingdom Bacillati; phylum Actinomycetota; class Actinomycetes; order Micrococcales; family Microbacteriaceae; genus Microbacterium; species Microbacterium sp. zg-Y818. The sequence continues at coordinate 2,409,235 of NZ_CP126741.1, forward strand.
GATGGTCGCCGGCGCGCTCAAGACGGGAGCCCTGGCGGGTCGCGACGACGGCGACAGGGACTGGGCGCAGATCGAGTACGGCCGCGACGACCCCACCGCCTACCGGGCCCTGCTGGCCCGAGGGGAGGTGGTGGCGACCGCGCACGCGGCGACCTCAGGGGTGATCGAGCGCTCCCCGCGGATGAGCGAGCTGATGACCCCGCTGTTCGGGTTCCACGACGAGGCACGCGTGGTGCTGGCGGACCGCGCCGGCCCCTGGGGCGGGCTGGCGCTGTTCCGCAGCGCCGATGACCGCCCTTTCACCCTCGCCGAGACGGGATTTCTCGCCGCTCTCGCGCCCGCGCTCACCCGAGGCATCCGCACGGGGCTTCTCGCCGGCACCGCACGGCACGACGAGGCCGCATCGGTCGGCCCTGCCGTCATCGTCGTCGACGCACGCGACCGCATCGTGCAGTGCAGCGATGCTGCCGCAGCGGCGCTGCAGCGCCTCGCTGCCGACAGCGCATTGGGCGACCCGCGCATATCGGTGCAGGCGCTGGTGACGGCGGTGCGCCGGGTGGCCCGCGGCGACGCGGAACGGATGCCACGCCTTCGGATGCGTCGTGGCGACGGGGTGTGGCTGCTGCTCCAGGCGGCACCGTTGGCGGGCGAGGGTCGAAGCGGCGACGTGGTCGTCACGATCGAGCACGCCCACCCGCAGGACGTCATCGACCTGGTCGGCGCCGCCTACGGGCTGACGGCGCGCGAAGGCGAGGTGCTCCGGCTGGTGCTGCAGGGCGCGGACACCCGTGCGATCGCGGGGACGATGCGGGTGTCGCCCTACACGGTGCAGGATCACCTGAAGTCGATCTTCGCGAAGGTGGGCGTGGCGAGTCGCGGCGAGCTCGCCTCCCGGGTGTCGTTCGACCAGCATCTGCCGCGCCCGATGGATCCGCCGGCGTCCCCGCCCGTCCCGCTCGCGACGGGTGACCGATTCACGGCCCGCTCCCAGTTTCACGGGACCAAAACGCCCCCGGCATCCGTTGCCCCTTATGACGCCGTGACCGATGGCGCCACCCGCGACCACACGCCGGGCTGAGATACTTCAGACCGACACGAACGAGGAGCACGCACATGACCAGCGGACCCACCGACACCGGAGCCATCACCCGCACGCCCGGCACCGAGACCGCCGTGCTCGCCGGCGGCTGCTTCTGGGGCGTCGAGGACCTCATCCGCCGCCAGCCCGGCGTCATCAGCACGCGCGTCGGCTACACCGGCGGCGAGAACGACCACCCCACGTACCGCAACCACCCCGGCCACGCCGAGGCGGTCGAGATCGTCTTCGACCCCACCCAGACGACGTACCGCGACGTCCTGGCGTTCTTCTTCCAGATCCACGACCCGTCGACCCTCAACCGTCAGGGCAACGACATCGGCACGAGCTACCGCTCGGCGATCTTCCCGCTCACCCCCGAGCAGGAGCACGTCGCCCGCGAGACGATCGCCGACGTGGATGCCTCGGGCATCTGGCCCGCCAAGGTCGTCACGACCATCGAGCCGGCCGGTCCGTTCTGGGAGGCCGAGCCCGAGCACCAGGACTACCTGGTGCGCATCCCCCACGGCTACACCTGCCACTTCGTGCGTCCCGGCTGGGTGCTACCCAAGCGCGCGGATGCGGTGAGCTGAGCCGCAACCCCCAAGCCCGTCCGCGCGCGTCGGCTACCGGCGCACGCGGCGGGACCCTCCCAGCACCCTCCCGAAGTGCGAGGCGAGCATCAGCGCCATCCCGGTGGCCGTCAGCGCAGCGACGGCGCGCTCGCCGGTGGTACCGCCGCTGCGCGCCATGAGCAGCCGGCCGGCGAAGAGGTTCGCGGCACTCCAGGCGACGTTCACCGGGGGTGAGGACAGACCGACGCCCGGCGGGTCGGAGAACGGCGAGGGGAAGGGCGTGCCCTGCACCCCGGCGACACCGTGCGGGACAGCGTTGACGAGTAGGGCGGCTCCGGCGGCGGAGCGCAGCAGATTCAGTGCGGACATGCGCGCCAGCCTAGGGTCGCCGGCAACGGCGACATCGGGGCTGGCGCCCCCGGTGCGAGGTGACGAGGATGTCACGGTGACCATCCCGCCCCGCGACACCCCCGGCGGCCCGTTCGCCGTGACGCTCGTGGTCGACATGCCGGTCACCAAACTCGAGGCGCTCGAGGTCATCGCCTACGTCGCCGACGCCGAGATCGAGCACGCCGGCACCGCGTTCCCCCGCGTAGGCCTCGCGCCCGGCGCCTGGGCAGAGGTGCAGATCCCGAAGTTCGCCGACCCGCCGCCCCTGGCGATCGACGTGTGCTCGGACGTGTCGGTGGATGCCGCGCGCGTGCAGTCCGACCGGCTGGCCGCCGCCCTCGTGCGGGTGGGGTGGACGGTGCGGCCGGCCCGCGACGGGGAGCGCTGAGCGCCGCGCCGCCGCAGGTGACCGGTCACGGCGAGCGCTCAGCCCCGCCGTCACTGCGTCAGAGCCCGACCATCTCGGCGCTGCGCTCCCACAGCATCCGCGCCAGGGCGGGATCCGCAGCGAGCGGGTTCGTGCGCGCGGGCTTGTTGCGCGCGTAGTAGCCGCCCGGTCGCCAGTCGATGCCGGGCACGCCTGCCGCGAGGAACGTCAGCCGCGACCCGCCCTCGTCGGGCGTGGTGAGCAGCCGCGTCGTGATCGGGTTGGTGTACATGAACCGCCACGGCCCGTCCGAGGCCCCCGCGAAGCTCGTCGCCACGGCACCGGGGTGAAAGGCGACGGCGTGCAAGCCCTCTCCCGAGAACCGGCGGTGCAGCTCCTTCGTGAACAGCACGTTCGCGAGCTTGGCGTTGCCGTAGGCGGCCCCGGCGGAGTAGCGCCGCAGCCCCTGCAGATCGTCGATGTCGAACCGCGCGAACCGCTGCGCGGCCACGCTGGAGGTCTGGATGACCGCAGCACCCGAGTCGATGAGCCGGTCCCGCAGCAGGTTCGTCAGCAGAAACCCGGCCAGGTGGTTCACCTGGAACGTCACCTCGAACCCGTCGTCGGTCAGCTGGCGCGGGCCGAAGATGCCGCCGGCATTGTTGGCGAGCACGTCGATGCGCTCGTAGGACTCCCGCAGCGCAGCGGCGAGATCGCGCACCTGGTCGAGGTGCGCGAAATCCGCCAGGTGGAAGGGGGCCCCGATCTCCTCGGCGACCTTGCGCGTCTTGTCGGGGTTGCGCCCGACCACGACGACCCGCTCCCCCGCTGCCTGCAGCTGCCGGGCCGCGGCTGCGCCGATGCCGTCGCTGGCACCGGTGATGACGATTGTGCGCGGCCCGCCATCCGCCGCGCGCGCCGATTCAGAGATCGAACTTCTCGTTCTCGCCCTCGAGGCGCTCACCCGTGACCTTGTGCTTGACGAAGGCCAGCACGCTCGCGACCCGGCCGCCCGGGCTGTCCCAGTACTCGCCGCTCTCGGCGTTGACCTTCAGCATCACGATCTCGGGGTCTTCGGGTCCCTGCGGGAACCAGGCCTCCAGCGCGGGGTTCCACTGTTCCTTGAGCTTGGCGTTGTCATCGACGATCTCGGCGGTGCCGGCCAGCGACAACCATGCGTCGTTCGAGCTGAACGAGACCCCGACGTGCGGGTCGCGCAGCACGTGCTGCGCGGCCGACGCGTGACGGCCGATCACGAACCACAGGTCACCGTCGGACTCGGTCTCCTGCACCGTCAGCGGGTGCGCGGTGAGCGTGCCGTCCTCGGCGCGGGTGGTCACCATCGCGAAGCGGAACTTCTTGAGCAGCTCATTGAGCTTCTGCAGTTCGCTCGTGTCAGCCATGGGGGCGGTCCTTTCGTCTTGGCGATAAGAAGCGGTAAGCGGCCATCACATCGCGCCAGAGGCCGCCACGGAACCGGTTGACAACCGGAAGCGCGTGCTTCATGGCCGACTCACAGCTCGACGCTGTCCTCACTCGGCACCGGCGTCTGCTGGTACAGCGCGAGCCGCCACTTCCCGTCCTGGCGCACGTAGACGCTGGACATCTCGGCTTGGAACGGCGGCCCGCCCGAGGCGCGGAAGGCGCGTCCCCGGTACACGAAGGCCGCCGCATCCCGACCGATCTCGATCAGCCGTTCGTCGGTGATCTCGTATGCGGACCATGCCGGCGCGTCGGCGAGGGAGGCGATGACCTGCCCGCGGTCGAGCACCGAGCCGTCGGCGAGCACCATCAGGCCGTCGTCGGTCATCACCGTCCCATAGAAGTCGCCGCCGCTGCCGTCGCACAGCGACTGCCAACCGGCGTTTTCGAGACGGAGCAGTTCCGAGACGTTGACATCCATGCCGCCAGTGTGCGCATCCCGCCGCCGGGACTCAACGGTCGACACCCTTTCCGCCACCTGCTCCCGCTCCTAGCCTGGGCGGATGAACCACCGGAGCGCGCGGGAATGAGGGCGGGCGAAGCGGCCGACGCACCGGCATCCGACCCGCGCGCCGCGAAGCCGCGCCTGCTCTACGTCGAGGACGAACCCGAGACGGCGGCGATGGTGATCGAGGTGCTCTCCGACGAGTACGACATCGACCACGCCGCCACCGGTGAGCAAGGGCGCAGCCTCGCCCTCGGGCGACGCTACGACGTGATGATCATCGACCGACGCCTCCCCGGCATGTCGGGCGTGGACCTGCTGCACGCGGTGCGCACCGCCCGTATCGCCACCCCCGTGATCATGCTCACCGCGCTCGGCGCCGTCGACGACCGCGTGAGCGGGCTGGATGCCGGGGCGGACGACTACCTCGTGAAGCCGTTCGACTTCGCCGAGCTGCGCGCGCGCCTGCGGGCCGTCCGCCGCGGACGCGGGCCGGCCGACCGCCGGGAGCTGGGCGACTGGGTCTTCACGCCGGGAGCCCAGGCACTGTACTCCCCCGCCACGGGGCGGGTCGCCCTCACCCAGGCCGAGACGGCGCTGCTGGAGCTGCTCACCTCCAGCCCCGAGCATGTCTTCACCCGCGAGGAGATCGTCGACGCCGTCTTCCCCGGCGGTTCCGCTGCCACCGTCGACACGTACGTGCACTACATCCGCCGCAAATCCACCGCCGAGATCATCGAGACCGTCCGCGCCCGCGGCTACCGTGCGGGAGCCCCCCGATGAGCAGGCGGAGGGAGGCCGCGACCGCCGCCGACCGCCGCCGGGTGAACCAGGCCGCGCTGCGGGCGGGCCTGTGGGTGGGGCTGGCCTCGGCGGCCGTCGTCGCGATCATCACGGTGGCGACCGTCGCGGTGATGATCGCCGCTTCGCGCCCCGACCGCCGGCCGCCCCGCGAGGGCGGCGGACCGGGGGCGCGCGTCATCGACCTCGACGAGGTGGCGCCGGTCGCCATCGTGCTCGGGGTGCTCGGCGTCGTCGCCCTCGCCGTCATCGCCTGGTACGCCGCCCAGCGCGCGGCCCTGCCCCTGGCCGAGGCGCTCCGCGTGCAGCGGGCGTTCGTGGCCGACGCGAGCCATGAGCTGCGCACCCCGCTGACCACGCTGACCAGCCGCATCCAGCTCGCACAGCACCGCGCCGAACGCGGCGGCGACGTCTCGGCGGTGCTCGCCGATCTGCGCCGGGACGCCGAGGTGATGAATGCGGCGCTCACCGATCTGCTCGAAACCGCCGAGGCGGCCGGCGCGCGCGATGACGACCGCCGCGCGGTCGCATCGGTGGCAGCGGCCGCGCACGACGCGGCATCGGTCGTCGCCCCTCAGGCGACCGAGGCAGGGGTGACGATCTACGTCGATGTCCCCGCGACGCTCGAGGTCGGCGCGGAGGGTGCCGCCCTGACCCGCGCGCTCATCGCGCTGCTCGACAACGCGGTGCGGCACTCCCCACACGGCGGCGCGGTGCAGGTGACGGCGCGTGCGGCGGGCCGGCGCGTCGAGATCCGCGTGGCGGATCAGGGGACCGGGATCTCCGGCATCGACACCGACCGGCTGTTCGAGCGCTTCGCCCGCTCTGCTGCACCCGGCGAACGACGCGGATTCGGACTCGGGCTCGCGCTCGTCCGCGACATCGCGACACGGTTCGGCGGCGGGGTGCACGTCGAGAGCACCTCCCCGGCGGGCACGACCTTTCTGCTCGCCCTCCCTGCACGCAGCTCGGCCGGCGGTGGCCCCGTGGGCTGAGGGCTGGCACTGACGAACCTATGGACTCGCCCGGACAGGGCGACTCTTGGTCTTGTCTTTGAACGCGCGCGCGAGAGTGTGGGCATGCCTGAGAACACCACCCCCAACGAGAACGAGGAAACCACCCCGACCCCCGACAGCACGCCGACCGCCGCGGCGACGCCGCTGCCGCCGCGCCCACCCATGCCCGAGCAGCCCGCGGCGCCGCAGGCCGACGCGCAGGCCGCTGCCGCCGACGCGAAGGCCGACGCGAAGGCGTCCAAGGCCGCCGCCAAGGCCGCCGCCAACGAGAAGCCGTTCGCCCAGCGCACCTGGGTGAAGGTGACCGGCGGCGTCGCCGCCGGTGTCGTGCTGCTGGGCATCGGGTTCGGTGCCGGCTGGGGCGTCTCGAACGCCGTCGAACCGACGCTCGCGGGCAACGCGGGCGACAGCGAGCTGTGGCACCACGACGACATGCGCTGGGATGACGACGACGACCACGACGACTCCGGTCGTTTCGGCCGCGGCGGGCCCCTCGGCGGCATGGACCAGGACATGAACCGGGACATGGACCGCCCCAGCGCGCCCCAGGACAGCGAGTCCGACGTCGCTCCCGAGGACGGCGGAGCCGAGGTGACGCCCGACACCGAGTCCGAAGACGACTCCCGCGGCGACGACACCCGTCCCGAGCGCCGCGGCCCCGGGGACCGTCACTCCGACGAGCAGTCGGGAGACGACGCCACCCAGAGCAGCACGTTCCGCTTCTGACCCATCCGCCACAACGGCCACGCCCCCTCACCCGGGCGTGGCCGTTCGCGTCTCGCCGGCGGAGCGAGGCCGTCGCCCGGCCGTTGCGCGGGCTTACCTGAGCAGACGCGCCGCGTCAACGACCCGGGACGAGGCCACCCGGTGGGTACCGTGGCAGAACGTGCCACCGAGAGGATGACGTGACCGCCGCAGAGACCGGGACGAGGACCGCCGTCTCGGTGGTGATCCCGGTGAAGGACGACGACACCGAGCTGCGCCGGTGCCTGCGCGCCCTGGCCCTGCAGACACGCCTGCCCGACGAGATCGTCGTGGTCGACAACGGCTCCACCGATTCCTCGGCCGAGGTCGCCCGCGCCGCGGGGGCGCGCGTGGTGCGCTGCGACGAGCCCGGCATCCCTGCTGCCAGCTCTTGCGGGTACGACGCCGCGCGCGGCGACATCATCCTGCGCCTCGATGCCGACAGCCTGCCCGCGCACACGTGGGTGCAGACGATGTCAGAGGCGCTGGAGCGGCATCCCGACGTCGCGGCCTTCACCGGCGGCGCCCGCTTCGTCGACGGACCGCGGCGCCTGCGGCGACCGCTGGCCGCCCTCTACCTCGGCGCCTACGCCGCCGTCACCTTCTCGGCGCTCGGCCATCTGCCGCTGTTCGGGTCCAACCTCGCCATGCGCAGGTCGGCCTGGCGAGACGTGCACGACGAGGTGCACCGCCACGACCCCGAGGTGCACGACGACCTCGACCTGGCATTCCATCTGGGGCTGCGCCACCGCATCCGCTATCTGCGCAACGCGGCGATGGGCATCTCGATGCGCCCGTTCGGCGACCGTGTGGGCTTTCGACGGCGCGTCTGGCGCGGCTACCACACCGTCGTCGCGCACTGGCCCGAGGATTTCCCGCCGGTGCGCTGGCAGAAGCTGTGGATGCAACGGGCCCTGCACCGCCGCGACGTGCCCGACGCGCGAAGCCGCGTCGGGCGATGACCGACCCCTTGCGGCCTCTCATCGGCCCCGTGGCCGCCCCCGACCTGCACGTCATGACGTTCAACATCCGGCGGCGGATGCCGGCTCTGCTCACCCGACCCGCCGACCGTTGGGCGCGGCGGGCGCCGCGGCTTCGCGGCGTGCTGCGCGCGGAGCGGCCGACGGTTCTCGGCGTGCAGGAAGCGCTGCCCGACCAGGCCGCCGCGATCGCCGCCGCCCTCGGCCCGACTCACCGCTTCGTCGGCCACGGGCGCCACCCCCGCCGCGAAGGCGAGGCCTGTCCACTGTTCTACGACGCCGAGCGGCTCGAGCTGCTCGACTGGAGGCAGAGCGCGCTGTCGGACCGCCCCGAGCAGCCCGGCTCGACCACCTGGGGCAACGTCATTCCTCGCATCCTCGTGCAGGCCGATTTCCGCGACCGCGCCACCTCCGCCGAGTTTCTGGTGGTGAACACCCACCTCGACGTGCTCTCCTCGCGCGCCCGGCTGCGCGGGGCCCAGTACATCCGTCGCCTCGTCGCCGGGCAGCCACGGCCGGCCGTCGTGATGGGCGACCTCAACGCGGGGCCGTCCTCCCCCGCCGTCGGAAACCTCCTCGCCGGCGATACGCTCGTCGACGCGTGGACGGCGGCGGCCGAGCATCTCACCCCGGAATGGGGCACCTACGGCGGCTACCGACGGCCCCGCACCGCCGGTGACCGCATCGACTGGATCGCGGTCTCGCCCTCCGCCGCCGTCGTCACCGCCGCCGTCAACGCCGACCCGGTCGACGGTGGCTGGGCGTCGGACCACTTCCCCGTCCAAGCCGTCCTGCGGATGCCGCGATCGGAGAACAGCCCATGATCGAGAACTTCCTCCGGCGCCCGCAGACGGTGAGCGAGGTCATCGCCGACACGCTGCGACTCGTCGGACTGCTCAGCGTCATCGCGGCGTCGATCTGGAGCACCGCGACCGACGCAGGCATCCTGGCGCTCGCCCTGCCGGCGCTGCTGGTCCCCCGCTTCGTCGGCGTCCGCTCGTCGTTCGACATCGTCTACCAGGTGATCGTGCTGGCCGCGGCGTGGAGCAACGTGCTGGACTTCTACCGCACCGTCGACAACTGGGACCTCATCCTGCACTTCTCGTGCACGGCGGTGCTCGCGGCGATGGCGTACCTGGTGCTCGTCCGGTTCTCGATCACCCCCGACCCCCGCACCGAGGGGTTTGCGCGACGCACGGCGATCGTGCTGGTCACCGTGCTGGGACTGGCGGCGAGCGCCGTCTGGGAGATGATCGAGTGGGTCGGCTACGCGTTCATCACCGACGAGATCTTCGTGACCTATCCCGACACCATCGGCGACATGGCCGTCGGCGGGCTCGGCTCCCTCGTCGCCGGCATCGTGCTGGCCTTCGTGCGTCTCGACCGCTCCGACGCCTGACCAGGTGGGGCCACCGCCGCCCTGACACATCCCCCCGCGGCGCGCAAGGCCCGGGCCTTGCGGTGATCGGCGGTGGTCTACTGGCAGGACGCATCTCGCAGACGGAGGCATCATGACCGACGACAAGCAGAACACGCAGGGAACGCCCGACGGCGACCTCGAGGCCGACACCGCCTCGGGCGGCGCGCCCGAGCAGCCCGACACCACCGACGACGACGATCGTCCGGTCGACAACCCGTCGGGAGGATGAGCGCCGCACCGCTGCGGGGCACGCGCCCCGCGCAGAACCTCTGGTCCGGCGTGCTGTTCGGGGTCGGCCTCATCGCGTTCATCGATGAGGCCGTCTTCCACCAGCTGCTGCACTGGCACCACTTCTACGACCTGTCCACGCCGGCGATCGGCCTGGTGTCGGACGGTGTCTTCCATGCCGTCAGCTGGTTCGCCACCATCGCGGGCCTGTTCCTGCTGGCAGACCTCCGTCGGCACGAGGCCCTGAACTGGCAGCGATGGAGCGGCGGGGTTCTGCTCGGCGCGGGAGTGTTCCAGCTGTACGACGGCACGGTGCACCACAAGGTGTTCGGCATCCACCAGATCCGCTACGTCGAAGACGTCTTCGTCTACGACCTGGTCTGGAACCTCACGGCCGCAGCGATGATCGTCGCCGGAGCCGTGCTGGTCTACCTCACCCGCAGCGCGGCCCCCGTGCGGGCCGAGTCCCCCGCGCGATAGCGGGCCCTGCAGATGGATGCCACTCACGCCCACAGCGGCGGCGCGTCGCTGGATGCGCTCGTGCTGTTCGTCGCCGTCGTGGCGGTGGCCTGCTACCTCGGCGGCGTCGCCGGCTCGCGTCGGCGCGGCCGGGAATGGCCGCTGTCGCGCACGGTGCTGTGGTGCGCGGGTATCGCGGCCGGTGCCGTCGCTGCGGCGGGTCCGCTGGCCGCGGCCGCCCACGAGAGCTTCACCGGCCACATGTGGGCGCACCTGCTCGGGGGCATGGTCGCCCCGCTCCTCATGGTGCTGGGCGCCCCCGTCACCCTCGCGCTGCGGACCCTCGACGTCACCCCCGCCCGACGGCTCAGCCGGCTGCTGCGCAGCGCCCCGGCACGGTTCGTGGCCCATCCGATCACCGCCGCCGTGCTCAGCGCCGGCGGCCTCTGGCTCATCTACCTGACGCCCGTCTTCGAGGCGATGCGCACGCAGCCGCTCGTGCACGTGCTGGTGCATGCGCATCTCGTCGCGGCCGGGTACCTCTTCCTCGCCGCCGTGATCGGGCTCGACCCCCGCCCACACCCGCCGGGGCGCGTGCTGACGGCGATCGTGCTCGTGGCGACGATGGCCTCGCACGGCATCCTCGCGAAGTTCCTCTACGCCAACCCGCCCGCAGGTCTTGACGTGCTCGACGTGCGGGCGGGGGCGCAGCTGATGTATTACACCGGCGCGTGGGTCGAAGCGATCACCATCGTGATCTTCTGCGCGCAGTGGTACCGGGCGGCCGGTGTCACTTCCCGCGCTTCGAGGCCGGCAGGAACACGGCTCGAACGAGCTTGATCGCGAGGACGGATGCCACCACCCACGGTCCGATCACGAGGATCGGGTCCATCCAGGCGTGCTTGAGGTCGATGCGTCCTCGTCCGACGCGCGACGCGATCGGGCGGTGGGCGATCTCGCCGGCCACGCCGGATTCGGTGATCGGGTCATCGGGACGCTTGCTGAAGAGCGAGGTGACGTGGGCCGTGACGGCGTCCACCCTGTCGCCCGCCACGAGCAGCAGCCAGTGCGCGGTCTGACCCTCGCTGAAGCGCTCGTACGCGAAGCGGCGGATGCGTCCGGAGATCCCGTGCAGCGGCTGCGCGGTGCCGAAGACGGGCGTGATGCGCTCGTGCTCGATCGACCGTTCGCGGCCGGACGCGCCGGACTGCTGCGCGGGCAGCTCCCAATGCGCGCCGGTCTCGATGCCGGGCTGCTCCCGGGGGAACGCGGGGCGGTCTGACGGGTCGAGGTCGGCGCCCCAGCCGGGGATGCGGGCGCGCAGCGCCTCGGGATCGGGGGTGGAACCGGGCTTGTCTGCGGTGTAAGGCATGTCGGTCTCCTTCGAAACGGCGCTCAGGCCACCGTGATGACGGGCTTGATGATGTCGTCGAGCTTCGACGAGAAGATGTGGTACCCCTCGGCGATGTGCTCGAGCGGGATGCGGTGGGTGATCATCTCGCTGGGCTTGATGTGCCCGGCGGCGATGTGCTCGAGCAGCCGCGGCCACTGCCGCTTGACCGGGGCCTGGTTCATGCGCATCGTGACGCCCTTGTTCATGGCGTCGCCGAACTTGACGGCACTGAACAGCGGCCCGTAGGCGCCCATCACCGAGATCGTGCCGCCCTTGCGCACCGAGTCGATCGCCCAGTTCAGCGCCACCGGGGAGCCGCCCTGCAGCTTGAGCTTGGCGGAGGTGACGTGCTGCATGATGTGCCCGTCGGCTTCTGCACCCACCGCCTCGACCACGACGTCGGCGCCGAGTCCGCCGGTCTGCTTCTTCAGCTCCAGCACGATGTCGTTCACCTGGCCGAAGTTGATCGTCTCGGCGTAGGCGAATTCCTCGGCCTTGCGCAGGCGATAGTCCAGGTAGTCCACGACGATGACGCGGCCGGCGCCCATCAGCCAGCACGAGCGGGCGGCGGCCAGCCCGATGGGACCGGCGCCGAACACCACCGCGGTGTCGCCCTCGACGATGTCGGCCAGCTGCGCGCCGAAGTAGCCCGTCGAGAACGCATCGGTCAGCAGCAGGGCGTCTTCGGGGTCGACGCCGTCGGGGATCACGGCCGGCCCGACGTCGGCGAAGGGCACGCGCACGAGCTCGGCCTGACCGCCGTCGTATCCGCCGGCCGTGTGCGAGTAGCCGTAGATGCCGCCCACGGCGGTGGCGTTGGCGTTGACGTTGTGGCAGTTGGAGAAGAGGCCGCGTGCGCAGAAGAAGCAGCTGCCGCAGTAGATGTTGAAGGGCACCATGACGCGGTCGCCGACCTTCAGGTGCTGCACCGAGGAGCCCACCTGCTCCACCCGGCCGATGAACTCGTGTCCGAACGTGTGGCCCACCCGGGTGTCCGGGAGCATGCCGTGGTACAGGTGAAGGTCCGATCCGCAGATGGCGGCCAGCTCCACCCGCACGATCGCGTCGTTGGGGTGCTGGATCTTCGGGTCGGGCTTCTCTTCCACGCGGAGCTTGTAAGGCCCGCGGTAGGTCATCGCTTTCATTCACGCCTCCTTGTCGGTGGTTCAGTGTTGCGCGGCCACCGGCCCCGACACGTGGGGGTTGCCAAGCCCGCGCGGGCATGGCACAGGGGCGACCGTCAGAGCGTGATCAACCGCACCTCGTGCAGCCGTCCTGCGTCGATCTCGGCGGTCATCATCGTGTGATGCGGCTGTCGCCTGCGGTCCGTCGGCGATCCGGGGTTCAGCAGCCGCAGCCCGCCGGGGGTCGTCGTGTCCCACGGAATGTGGCTGTGACCGAACACCAGCAGGTCGGTGTCGGCGAAGGCGGCATCCATTCGCGCCTCGCGGCGGCGGGCGTCACCGGTCTCGTGGATCACTGCCACCCGCACGCCCTCGATGTCGCGGCGCGCGATCTCGGGCAGCCGCTCACGCAGGTCGGCGCCGTCGTTGTTGCCCCACACACCGAGCACGGGAGCGTGCCGCTCGAGCTCGTCGACGACGGATGCCGCGACCCAGTCACCCGCATGGATCACGAGGTCCGCGGCATCCGCAGCACGCAGCACCGCGTCGGGGAGTCGTCGCGCCCTCCCGGGGATGTGGGTGTCGGACACGAGCAGCAGCCGGGTGCTCACGGGCGGGGACGTTCGTCGGTCATCTCACCCTCCTTCGTCGCACTCCACCCTCGCCGACGTCGCGGACCGCGATCGCGGGCTTGACAGCGGCGCAAAGCCGCGCGATCGCGCACAGGTGTTCACCGCGTGCTGGCGCGCCGTTCACCAGGTAGGCGTAGGGTGAGTGCGAACGCGCGACCGCAACCACGGAAACGGCGCATGGTTGTTGGATCGGAACAAACGGTTGGGGTAGTCTCCCCTTGGTGGGACCCACCTCAATGAAGAGCGAGAGGCACAGCATGTTTGGATCAGGCAAGAGGCACCTGGCGGTCATCGGGGCGGCGGCTGTCGCCGTGCTCGCTCTCAGCGGGTGCGCCGGCGGGGACGCCGACACCGAGACCGACGCCGGCGACACCGGCTCGTCGGACGGGACGCTCATCGTCTACACCAACTCCAACTCCGATGGCCGCGGCGAGTGGATCCAGGCGCAGGCCGAAGAGGCCGGCTTCGACATCGAGATCGTGGGCCTCGGCGGCGCCGATCTCACCAACCGCATCATCGCCGAGAAGAACAACCCCGTCGGCGACGTGGTGTTCGGTCTCAACAACATGTTCTTCGAGCAGCTGAAGGCCGAAGACGCCATCGTCGCCTACGAGCCGAGCTGGAGCGGTGAGGTGCCCGCCGACGCCGGCGATCCCGCCGACGGCGCATACTGGCCGCTCGTGCAGCAGGCCATCGTCACCGTCTACGACGAGAACGCCGTCTCGGACGCTCCCGAGGACATCGAAGAGCTCGCAACCGACGAGGCCTACCAGGGCCGGTACGAGGTCAACCCCGCGCTGGGGCAGGCGACGCCGCAGCTCGTGCTCGCCGGCATCCTCACCCGCCACCTCGACGAGGACGGCGACCTGGGCGTCAGCGACGAAGGCTGGGAGATCGTCGAGTCGTACTACGCCAACGGCTCCCCCGTCGTCGAGGGCACGGACCTCTATGCCCGCATCACCCGCGACGAGGTCGACTTCGGCGTGCTGCCCTCCAGTGGCATCGCCGCCCGTGACGCGGAGTACGGCACGGCCACGGGCCTCGTCGTGCCCGAGTACGGCGTGCCCTACGTGACCGAGCAGATCGCCGTCATCAACGGCGCCGCCAACGAGACGCGCGCCCAGGAGTTCATCGACTGGTTCGGCAGCGCCGAGGTGCAGGGCGCCTTCGCCGCCGAGTTCAACGCGATGCCGGTCAACGAGGGCGCGGTCGAGCAGGCCAACCCCGACGTGGTGGCCCAGCTGGCTGAAATCCCCCGCCAGGAGATCGACTTCGGCCTCGTCAGCGAGCACCTCGGCGACTGGGTCGAGAAGGTCACCCTCGAGTACATCGGCTGAGAAGGCGACAGGCACAGGCAGTGATCCGCTTCGACGACGTCGACGTCTCCTTCGGCGACCACCGCGCCGTGCGAGGGCTCAACCTCGAAATCCGCGAGGGCGAGTTCTTCACCCTGCTGGGGCCCTCGGGCTGCGGCAAGACCACCGCGCTGCGCTCGCTCGCCGGCTTCATCCAGCCGACGGCGGGACGCATCGTCATCGGCGATCGCGACGTCACGAACGTGCCCAGCGAGAAGCGCGGCGTGGGGATGGTGTTCCAGAACTACGCCCTGTTCCCGAGCATGAACGTGCGCGACAACATCGCGTTCGGGCTGGCGGTGCGAAAGGCCCCCAAGGCTGAGCAGCGCCGACTCGTCGACGAGATCGCCGACCGCACAGGTCTGGCGTCGGCGCAGCTGGACAAGAACGTCTCGGAGCTGTCGGGGGGTCAGCAGCAGCGAGTGGCCATCGCCCGCGCGCTGGTGCTGACCCCCAAGATCCTTCTGCTCGACGAGCCGCTGTCGAACCTCGACGCCAAGCTGCGGGTGCAGCTGCGCGAGCAGCTGAAGCAGCTGCAGAGCGAGGTCGGCGTCACGACGGTCTACGTCACGCACGACCAGGAGGAGGCGCTGACCCTCAGCGACCGCATCGCGGTGCTGGATGCCGGTGAGCTGCAGCAGGTCGGCACCCCCGAGGAGATCTACGACCGCAGCGCCACCTCGTTCGTCTGCCGGTTCATCGGGGAGAGCAATCGCCTCACCCCCGCCGTGCTGCGGCGACTGCGCGAAAGCGCTGCCGCGAGCGACGCGGCATCCGATCTGCCCGTTCTCGACGAGAACGCCGAGAGCTACGTGCGCCCCGAGAAGGTCGCCGTCGCGGTGGGGGCTCCGGCGTGGGGGGCCACCGATGGCGTCCTGCCCGTGGACGGCACCGTCGAAGGGCGCACGTACCACGGCAGCCACAGCGTCTACACCGTCGCGGTCGACGACGCGAAGCTGCGCGTGAGTGTGCCCGGCTCCGCCGCTGCGAAGCGGTGGGAGCCGGGGACGCAGGTCACCCTCGGCATCGATCCGCGCTGGGTCCTGCAGTACCCGGGAGCCTGACATGGCCTTCACCGCTCCCCCGCCGCCGGAGGCGGACGAGCTTCCGGCCGCGGCTGCCCCGGTGCCGCCGGTTCGCGCCGGCCGGCGAGGCCGGCGCGGCTCCGGCCAGGCGCGCGCCATGGTGCGCTCGCCCCTCGTGTGGGTCACCGGCGTGGCCGTGCTGTGGTTCGCCGCGGCGTTCCTGGTGCTTCCCAACCTGTCGCTGCTGGGGACGACCTTCTTCCCCGAGGGGCAGTTCAGTGTGCGCGCGGTGGAGAAGCTGCTCGGCAGCGAGCGGGCGATGCGCACGCTCGGCAACAGCTTTCTGCTGGCGGTGACGCTGTCGATCACGGTCAACATCGTGGGCGTGTTCATCGTGCTGGTCACACAGTACTTCCGCGTCCGCGGATCGCGGCTGCTGTGGCTCGGGTACGCCACGACCCTCATCTACGGCGGCATCGTGCTGGCCGCCGGCTACAACTTCATCTACGGCCGATTCGGGTTCGTCACCAACCTGGCGCTGAACATCTGGCCGGACCTGGACCGTGACTGGTTCTCGGGCTACTTCGCCGTCGTGTTCGTGATGACCTTCGCGACGACGACGAACCACATGCTGTTCTTGTCTTCGTCGCTGGCGAAGATCGACTTCGCCTCGATCGAGGCCGCCAAGCTCATGGGCGCGTCGACGTGGAGCATCCTTCGGCGCATCGTGCTGCCGGTCATGCGGCCGATGCTCTTCGCAGTGACCGTGCTGACCTTCCTCATCGGACTGGGTGCGCTGACGGCGCCGCTCGTGCTCGGCGGACCGGACTTCCAAACCGTCGCGCCCCTCATCGTCGATCTCTCCCGCAGCCCGGTGACACGCGACATCGCGGCGCTCCTGGCGATCGTGCTGGGTCTCGCGACGATCGTGCTGCTGGCGATCATGAACCGCGCCGAGAAGTCGGGCGTCTACTTCTCTGTGGCCAAGGTCGCCACACCCATCCAGAAGCAGCCGATCCCCAACCCGGTCGCCAACGCCGTCGTGCATGTGCTGGCGTACCTCGTGTGGCTGATCTACCTGATCCCGGTCGTGCTGATCGTGCTGTTCTCCTTCGTCGATGCCAGAAGCATCCTCGCCGGCAGCATCACCCTCGACAGCTTCACGCTGCAGAACTACATCACGGTGTTCACCACGCCGGGAGCGATCCGGCCGTTCATCGTCAGCGTCGTCTACAGCGCGGTGGCCTCGGTGATCGTCGTGGTCGGGCTGCTGTTCGTCGCCCGTGTGCTGCAGCGCTACCGCAACCCGGTCACGTCGCTCATCGAGTACGTGCTGCACATCCCGTGGATCCTGCCGACGGTGCTCATCGCCCTCGGGCTCGTCATGACCTTCGACCGCCCCAACGGCTGGGTCGCAGGCGCCGTGCTCACCGGCACCCCGGTGCTGCTGCTGGTGGCCTACATCGTCATCAAGATCCCGTTCACGCTGCGCCTGCTGAAGGCCGCGTTCGCGTCGGTGCCGGATTCGCTGGAGGATGCCTCCCGCATCCTCGGCGCGAAGTCGCTGACGGCGTTCCGCCGCGTGATCATCCCGCTGGTGCTCCCCACCGCGGCGGCGATCACCGCGCTGAACTTCAACAGCCTGCTCGACGACTACGACGCGGCCATCTTCCTCTACCACCCGCTGTACAAGCCACTCGGCGTCGCGATCCAGGAGAGCACGCGTGGCGAGAACAACCTCGACGCGATGCCGATCACGTTCGTCTACACCGTGCTGCTCATGATCATCATGGGTCTCGTCATGTACTTCGTGTACGGCCGCGGGGCGAGCGCCGGATCGCCGCGCCGCCCCGGGCGGGCCGCGCGACGCCGGGCGGCGCAGTCGGCCGCAGCGGCTCCGACTGCCCGCGCGGCCGCCGCCGGTGCGGTGGACGGCGACGGCGACCCCGGAGGCCGGGGAGCGCGCGCGTGAGTGACGTGCCCGACCGCCCGCCTCTGCGGGTGACGATCAGCGACGTCGCCGCGGCGGCGGGGGTCTCGCGGGCCACCGCGACCCGTGCGCTCAAGGGCGAGGGACGCTTCGCCGAGGAGACCCGTGCGCGCATTCTCGAGATCTGCGAGCGCCTGGGCTACGTGCCGAACACCATGGCGGCAGAACTCGCCGCCGGACGCACCGGCACCGTCGGGCTGCTGCTGCGCGACGCCAGCAACCCTGCCTACGGCCTGCTGTTCTCGTGCCTGCAGGACGAAGCGAATCGGTGCGGGCTGGACCTTGTGACCGTGACGATCGGCGCCGATACCGGCGGCACGAAGCAGGTCACCGCCCTGCAGCGGCTGCTGGGTATGCGGGTCGCCGGCCTCATCGTCGCCACCGGCGGCGTGACCAGCAGCCAGCTGGACCCCTTCGCCGACCAGGTGCCGATCATCCGCGCAGGCCGCGACGCCGTCGGCGACCGCGTGCATTCGGTCGCCTACGACGAGCACGCCCACGGCACTCTGCTCGCCGACCACGTCCACTCCCTCGGGCACCGCCGGGTCGCGGTGCTGGCGACCGACCCCGCGGCATCCTTCCCCGAGCATGTGCGAGCCAGCGCCATGCGTGAGCGGCTGGAGGCCATCGGCGTCGAGGTCGAGACGGTGCACGTGACGGCCGCGCCGGACGACGGCGTGGACGCGGTTGTCGCGCTGGCCTCTTCCCGACGGATCACCGCCGTGCTGTGCCCCTCGGACTACCGTCAGCTGGCGGTGCTGCGCGCCGCGCGGGCGGCAGACCTCGACGTTCCCCGCGACCTCAGCGTCACCGGGTGCGACGGCATCCTTCCCGGCGCGGATCTGCTGGGCCTCACCACTGTGCGCATACCCGTCGAGCAGGTGGCGCGGGAGACCGTCGAGGCGATGCAGCACCTTCTCGCCTCCGGTGACGACGGCGTGGTCCGTCGCTCCCACGCCGGTCCCCTCGTCCCCGGGTCGACGGCGGCCGCGCCGTCTTGACCCCGCAGCCGCCGGGTCGCGCCCTGCCCCGCACCCGGCGCCGCATCCGAGCTCTTCCCGAGACCCCCGAAGGAACGACCCGATGATCGTCAGTGAACACCCCCGGCCCGCGAAGACCTTCGTGCACCTGGCCGACACCCATCTGCCCGGCGAGCACACGCTCCTGTACGGCGCCGCCGACGCCGACGGGCACCTGGCCGCCTTGCTCGAGCGGATCGAGACCAGCGGCCTGCGCCCCGACGCGCTGCTGTTGGCGGGGGACCTCGTCGACCGGGGCGACCGGTCGGCGTACCGTCGGCTGCTCGCCCTCGTCGAGCCCGTCGCCGAGCGGATCGGCGCCGAGGTGGTGTGGGCCGCGGGCAACCACGACGACCGCGCCGCGATGCGCGCGGAGCTGCCGCTGCCGGACGCGGCCGACCCGGCATCGCCCGTCTGCTTCACCCGCTGGTTCGGAGGGCTCCGCGTGCTGGTGCTGGATTCGACCGTGCCTGGCGAGCACTGGGGAGAGATCGGTCCCGAGCAGCAGTCCTGGCTGCGCGACGAGCTCTCGACGTCTGCACCCGAGGGCAGCCTGCTGGTGGTGCACCACCCGCCGCTTCCGACCGTGCTCGATCTTGCGGTGACGGTGGAGCTGCGCGGGCAGGAGGCGCTCGCGAACGTGCTGCGCGGATCGGATGTGCGGGCGATCCTGTCGGGGCACGTGCACCACCCGTCGTTCGGCGCGTTCGCCGGCATTCCCGTCGCCGTCGCGTCGTCGAGCGCGTACGGACAGGATCTCGCGACCGCCGTGGGTTCGACGCGGGGGCAGGATGCCGCGCAGGGCTACAACCTGGTGCACGTCTATGCCGACACGATCGTGCACTCCCCCGTCGCGCTGGGGCGCGGTTCGACCGTCGGCGAGCACGTGCCCGCCGACGAGGCCGCCCGCCGCATCGCCGCCGCCGGCATCGCCTGGCGCGAGTGAGTATTCGGCGGTGGAAGGAGCTGTCAACCACTGGGACGGGCTCGCGACGATTCGTAGCCTGAGGAGAAACCGAAAGGACTCTCCATGCTCCGTGCCCTCGTCCTCAACTGCACTCTGAAGCCCTCGCCCGCCGAGTCCAGCACCGACCTGCTCGCCCAGCAGGTGCTCGACGCCCTCGCCGCCCACGACGTCACGGGCGAGACCGTGCGCGTGGTCGACCACGACGTCAAGCCCGGAGTCGAAGCCGACATGGGCGACGGCGACGAATGGCCGCTGATCCGCGGGCGCGTGCTGGCATCCGACATCCTCGTCTTCGCCACCCCCACCTGGGTCGGCCACATGTCGAGCGTCGCCCAGCGCGTGATCGAGCGACTGGATGCCGAGATCTCCGAGACCGACGACGAGGGCCGCCCGCTGCTCGCCGGAAAGGTCGCCGTCGTCGCCGTCGTGGGCAACGAGGATGGCGCGCACGCCGTCATCGCGGATGCCTTCCAGGGCCTCAACGACGTCGGATTCACGATCCCGTCGCAGGGCGGCGTCTACTGGAACGGCGAGGCCATGCAGACCACCGACTACAAGGACCTCGACGAAATGCCGGAAGCCGTCGCGACCACCACCGAGACAGTGGCCCGCCACGCCGCGCACCTTGCGGCGCTCCTCAAGGAGCGCCCTTTCCCGGCTCCGGCCTCCTGAACGGCGGGCGGGGCCGGTTCAGTCGTCGCGAACGGCCCCGGCGCCCGCCTCGACAGGGCCATCTGCGTCCACCGAAGCCACGGAAGCAACGGACGCAACCGGCGCGACGGGCACGCCCGAACCCACCGCAACCCGCCGCCCGCGCCGCTCCACCGCGAGGTTGATCACCGCGAGCAGCAGGACGACCCCCGCCGCGACAAGCGGGAACGCCATCGCCGTCTCGACGCCGAAGTCCTCCGCGACCGCTCCGGTCACGGCCGAAGCCAGCGACTGTGCGAGGGCGACCGACGACCCGAGCACCGTCATCACGGTCGCCGTGCGCCCGATGGGGCTGCGGTTGCCGGCGAGGCTGAAGAGGGTCACGAGCGTCGGACCGACGCCCAGCCCCATGATCGCCAGCGCCACGGTGACGGCGGTGACCGTGCCGCTCAGCGTGAAGGCGGCCGTCGCCCCCACCAGCACGGCGGCGAACAGCATCCAGCGCCACCGCAGCGCGAACCGGGTCGGCAGCAGCGCGACCGCAAGGGCCAGCACCGCCGACCCGATCCCCATCACGCCGTACAGCAGCGCCGCCGAGTCCACGTCGCCCTGTGCCTTCATGAAGGCGGTGAGCGACGTCAGCGTCGTGCCGAAGAACGCGCCGACGGCGAACGTCGCCGCGACGATGACCAGCACCGGCATGCGCAGCAGCTCGCGCGCGGGCGCGATCACGGCCGGCTCGTCCCCCGCGACGGGCGAGGCCGCGCGTGCGGTCGGATGCAGCGCGAACGCGGTGACGAAGACGAAGCTCAGCACAGCGGCGCCGGCCACAGGCGCCCACGGCGCGATGAACGAGGCGAGCACGCCGACGACGACGGGCCCGATGACGAACGCCGTCTCGTCGGCGGCCGACTCGTACGCCATGGTGCGCGAGAACGTTCGCTCGCGGCGCGACACCGTGAGGCGCTCGCGGATGATCGCCATCAGCCGGCTGCGCGACATCGCCGCCGCCTGCGGGGCGGTCAGGCCGATCAGCAGGGCTGCGAGAAGCAGCATCCAATCCGCCGTCGCCGCTGCCACGACGAATGGGAACGCCGCCAGCAGGGCGCTGTTGACCAGCCCCAGTGGCACGAGCACCCGGCGCTGGCCGTGGCGGTCCACCGCGTCGCCGACGATCGGACCGGCGATGACCGTGCCGATGCCGACTGCGGCCGAGGTGAGGCCGCCGAGCGCCACCGAGCCGGTGGAGGAGACGACGAGCGTCAGCACGCCGACGACCATCATGGCGAACGGCAGACGCGCGAGGAACGCGATCGGGAAGTACCAGGGACCGGTGTGGACGATCAGCGGGCGATCATCAACGGCGGGAGCAGACATGGCGAAGACCTCGGTTCGGCGGGCAGGTTCAGACGTGCCGCCTTGCCTTTCCAGCAGGTAGATGCACCGTGTCGTGCGCCGGAGAACCCAGACGCACCGCATCAAGGATACCGGCCCTTACCTGAGCGGGCGCTACGCTCGTCGGAAGATCCGACAGAGCAGGTGCGCAATGGCCCGTCGCGGCGCCAACCAACCGAGCGTCGGCGGCTTCAACCAGGCGGTGATCCTCGACCAGATCCGCCGATCCGGCGGCCTCAGCCGGGTGGAGCTCGCCGCGCTCACCGGCCTGTCCGCCCAGACCGTGTCGAACATCACGCAACGACTGATGGATGCCGGCATCGTCGCAGAAGCCGGCCGCACCTCGGTGACCCCGGGACCGGGCAAGCCCCGCACCACGCTGCGCCTCGCACCGGGCAGCCGGTTCGCACTGGGGGTTCACGTGGATCCCAGCGTGCTGAGCTTCGTGATGCTGGGGATCGACGGCGAAGTCGTCGCCCGTCACCATCACCCCACCCCCGACGCCAACGACCCCGAGCACACCGTGCGGCTGATCACCAGGGAGCTCGAGCGACTGGTGGATGCCACCGGCGTGGACCGCACCCGCATCGTGGGGGTCGGGATCGCCGCCCCCGGACCCATCGACGCCGGGCGGGGAGTCGTGGTCGACCCGCCGAACCTCGGCGGCTGGCACCGGGTGACGCTGCGTGACGCGATCGCGCGGGCGACCGGCTTTGCGGTCGTGCTCGACAAGGACGTCACCGCCGCGGCCGTCGCCGAGCGCTGGGTCTCGACCGACACCACCGGCAGCTTCGCGTTCCTCTACCTCGGCACTGGTCTCGGCGTGGGGTTGATGCTCCCCGATGACGTGGTGCGCGGCGGCTCGGGCAACGCCGGCGAGATCGGCCACATCGTCACCGACCCGACCGGTGCACCCTGCGCGTGCGGCCTGCGCGGCTGCGTGGCCGTGAGCTGCACGCCGGCGGCCCTCGTGGCCGAGGCCGAGGAGCTCGGCATCCTCCCCGCCGGCCGCACGTCTGATGACCCGGTCACCATCGACCACGCCTTCTCGGCGCTCGTCGGCCGCGCAGGCGCCGGCGATCCCCTCGCCGGTCTGCTGCTCGACCGCGCCGCGCACCGGGTCGCCCGCGCACTGTCGGTGGTCTGCAACCTGCTGGATGTCGACCGCGTCGTGCTCGGGGGTCCACTGTGGTCGCGGCTGGCCCCCTGGTTCGATCCCCAGGTGGCGGAGGCGCTGGAAGGCCTGCGGGTCGCCCGGGGCCTTCACGACGTCACGGTGGTCGGGACGGCGCTGGGCGACGACGTGGGCGCGATCGGAGCGGCATGCCTCATCCTCGATGAGGTGCTGACGCCGCGGCCGACCTCACTGTTGCGCAATTGACACCTTCCCCGCTTGACATCCTTTAAGTCCATTCGATTGACTTAATGCCGCGAGGCGCCAGCCGCCTCTGCCTACCCCGGGGCCCAGCAAAGGAGCAGCACCATGAGGGCATTGCCGACCGTCACCGCCGCCACCGCCTGCGTCGCACTCGCCCTCGTGCTCGGCGGGTGCTCCGCCGACGGCGGGGATTCCACCGACGGCGACACCGTCACCGTCGTCTACTCGAAGACCGATTCGTTCACGGCGCTGGACACCCTCCTCACCCAGGCGAAGGAGCAGTTCGAAGCCGAGAACGAAGGGGTCACCGTCGAGCTGCAGCCCATCACCGCGACCGACGACGAGTACAAGACCCGCCTGCAGCTGTCGCTCGGCTCCCCCGACACCGCCCCCGACGTGTTCTACGAGGACACCTTCAACGTGCGCAGCGACGTCGAAGCGGGCTATCTGCTCAACCTCGACGAGTACCTCGCGGGCTGGGACGAGTGGGAGATGTTCGACGAGGCGGCCAAGACGGCCGGTCAAGGCGAGGACGGCAGCGTCTACGCCCTGCCGCTCGGCACCGACACTCGGGTGATCTGGTACAACAAGAACGTTCTGGATGCCGCCGGCGTCGAGGTGCCCTGGCAGCCCGAAAGCTGGGACGACATCCTCGACGCAGCCGCGAAGATCAAGGCAAGCCAGCCCGACGTGGTGCCCTTCAACATGTACGCGGGCACCGGCACGGGCGAGGGCACCGTGATGCAGAGCTTCTACCAGCTGCTCTACGGCACCGGCGACGGCACCGGCCTCTACGACGACGAAGAGGGCAAGTGGGTCGTGGAGTCGCAGGGGTTCGTCGACGCGCTGACGTTCCTCGAGACGCTGTACTCCGAGGGCTACGCCGTTTCCCCCGACCGCGCGCTCGACCCCAACGTCTGGCAGGCGGTGTTCGGTGAGATGTTCCCGCAGGACGGACTCGGCGGCACCGTCGAGGGCTCCTACACCCCGTCGTTCTGGGAAGAGGGCGGCGCTTACCCGTGGCCGGAGTACGGCGACGTCATGGGCGTGGCGCTGTTTCCCACTCAGGACGGACAAGGCCCCGCCGGCGTCAGCATGTCGGGCGGCTGGACCCTCGCGGCATCCGCCCAGACCGACGTACCCGACCTCGCCTTCGAGTTCATGACCACCGTGCTCAACGAGGAGAACTCGCTCTGGTACGCCATCAACAACGCCCAGATCGCGGTGCGCACCGATGTCGCGGCCGACCCGACGTACCTCGAGGCGAACCCGTTCGTGGGTCCGGTCTCCGAGGCGGTGGCGGTGACCAACTTCCGCCCCGCCAACAGCGACTACCCGCAGATCTCCGTCGCCGTGCAGCAGGCGACCGAGGCCGTGATCACGGGCCAGCAGACCGCCGCAGAAGCTGCGGCCGCCTACGACGACGCCGTGCGGCAGATCGTGGGCGATGAGAAGGTCATCGCACAGTAGCGATGACGATGACCACGATCGGACCGGCGCAGGACACGCGCGTCACGCGCAGGAGCGGCATCAGCAGGGGGACGACACCCGCCAGGGCGTTGCCGCTGGTGCCAGCCGGGGGGCTGCTCCTGGTGTTCCTCGCCGGTCCGATCGTGTGGGCCCTCTACGGCTCACTCACCGACCGCGCCCTCAGCGGAGCGCGGGCCGCCGACCCGCAGTTCATCGGGCTCGACAACTTCGCGCGCCTCTTCGCCGACCCCGTGCTGCCGCTGTCGATCGGCATCACGGTGGCCTTCGTCGTGGGGTCGGCGATCATCGGGCAGAACGTGCTGGGGCTGGTCCTCGCCGTGCTCTTCCGCGTGGGAAGCCGCGCCGTCACCGGCATCGTCGGCGTGCTCGTGGTGACGGCCTGGGTGCTGCCCGAGATCGTCGCCGCCTTCATCGGGTACGCCTTCCTCTCGGCCGACGGCACCCTCAACGCGATGCTGGCGGGCGTCGGCATCGCCGGGCCCAACTGGCTCTACGCCTTTCCCCTCGTGGCGATCATCATCGCCAACACGTGGCGGGGCACCGCGTTCTCGATGATGATCTACCGCGCCGCGCTCGACGACGTGCCGCTGGAAGTGATCGAGTCGTCGATGATCGACGGCGCAGGCGCGTGGCAGCGGCTGAGGCTGATCACTCTGCCGATGATCCGCCCGACGATCTTCACGAACCTCATGCTGACGACCCTGCAGACCCTGTCGGTGTTCACCCTGATCTGGGTGATGACCAAGGGCGGGCCGGGGAACCTCTCGAGTACCCTGCCGGTGCTGGCGTACACCGAGGCCTTCCAGTTCGGCGACATCGGCTACGGCAACGCCATCGCCGTGGTCATGCTGGTGCTCGGCGCCGTCTTCTCGATCGGGTACGTGCTGTCGCTGCGCGCCGGCGGGAGCCGCACGTGAGCGTCCGCGCTCCCAGCGTCGCCGCCCCCACGCGTGCCGCGACGCGGCTGTGGGCGAACCTGGTGCTGCTCGTCATCGGCCTCGTCTTCGCGCTTCCGCTGGCGTGGGTGGTGCTCGCCGCCTTCGACTCGGCGGCGAGCTACCAGGTGAAGATCCCCACGGCGCCGACCCTGCAGAACTTCGCCGACGTGCTCACCCCGCAGCTGACGCTCAGGCCACTGCTGAGCAGCCTGCTGCTGTCGACGGGCGCGGCCGTGGTGACCGTGGTCGTGGCGGTCCTCGCGGCGTATCCGCTGTCGCGGTACCGCTCGCGCTTCAACGGACCCTTCCTCTACGGCGTGCTCTTCGCCAGCTGCCTGCCGATCACGGCGATCATGGTGCCCGTCTACAGCCTCTTCGTGCAGCTGCGCCTCATCAACCAGCCGTGGGCGGTCGTGCTCTTCCTGGCCGCCAGCTCGCTGCCGATGGCCCTGTGGATGACGAAGAACTTCATGGATTCGGTGCCGGTGAGCCTCGAAGAGGCGGCGTGGGTCGACGGCGCGAGCGCCATGACGGCGCTGCGGCGCATCGTCGTGCCGCTCATGCGGCCGGCGATCAGCGTCGTCTTCGTCTTCGTCTTCCTGCAGGCGTGGGGAAACTTCTTCGTGCCGTTCGTACTGCTCTACTCCCCCGACTGGCAACCCGCAGCCGTGTCGATCTACGCGTTCTTCGGCCAATACGGCACCGTCGCCTACGGGCGCCTGGCTGCCTATTCGCTCGTGTACTCCCTGCCCGTACTCGGGCTGTACCTGCTCGTCACCCGCGGGCTGGGCGGCTCGTTCGCCCTCGCCGGCGCCGTCAAGGGCTGACCGCCCCCTGCCCTGCACTCCCGATCGGAGTTTCCGCCATGCACCGCAACGACCGTCTCGCCCTCCAGCGCATCGACCGGCTCAGCCGCGACCGGCTCGCCGGTGCGCTGTACCGGGAGACCACGCCGCTGACGATCACCGCGTGGGAGGTGCCCGGTGAGCCGGTGCCCTTCGCCGAGGCCGTGCGCGCCGAGTACAGGCCGTTCGAGGTCGGCGGCCGCTGGGGAAAGCCGTGGGGCACGGTGTGGTTCCACGTCACCGGCACCGTTC
The DNA here is from genome assembly GCF_030246905.1 of Microbacterium sp. zg-Y818. NCBI lineage: Bacteria > Bacillati > Actinomycetota > Actinomycetes > Micrococcales > Microbacteriaceae > Microbacterium > Microbacterium sp. zg-Y818. The sequence goes on from NZ_CP126741.1 coordinate 2,435,672, forward strand.
CGGCGGGCTGGTCGGACGCCCCCGGCACCAGCGTGGAGCTGGTGGTCGATCTCGGGTTCGACGTCTCGGCGCCCGGTTTCCAAGCCGAGGCACTGGTCTTCCGCCCCGACGGCACGATCGTCAAGGCGATCGAGCCGCTGAACGCCACGGTGCCGATCGAAGGTGACGAGGTGGACCTCTACATCGAGGCGGCCGGCAACCCCAGCGTCGCGGGCACCTTCACCTTCGCACCCACGCCGCTCGGCGACCCCGCCACCGCGGGCGACGAGCCGATCTACCGCCTCGCAGGTCTCGAGCTGGCACTGCGGGACCGCGAGGTGTGGGAGCTCGCGCAGGACATCACGGCGCTGCGGGGTCTCGTCGACCAGCTCGATCCCGATCGCACCCGGCACGCCCGCGTGCTCGCCGCGCTCGGCCGCGCCGTCGACGCCCTGGACCCGGACGACGTGGCCGGCACGGCCACCGCCTCGCGCACGCAGCTGGCCGACGTGCTGGCGTCGCCGGCTGCGGCATCCTCCCACCACATCACCGCGGTGGGGCACGCCCACATCGACTCGGCGTGGCTGTGGCCCACCCGCGAGACGGTGCGCAAAGTCGCCCGCACCTTCTCGAACGTGCTGGATCTCATCGACCGCGACGAGGACTTCGTCTTCGCGGCGTCGTCTGCGCAGCAGTACGCCTGGCTCGAGGAGCACTACCCCGACCTGTTCGCCCGGGTCGCCGAGGCTGTCAAGGCCGGCCGCTTCGTTCCCGTGGGCGGCATGTGGGTGGAATCCGACACGAACATGCCGGGGTCCGAGGCGCTCGCGCGTCAGTTCGTCGAGGGCAAGCGGTTCTTCCTGGAGAAGTTCGCGGTGGAGCCCTTGGAGGTGTGGCTGCCGGACTCGTTCGGCTACTCCGCCGCCCTGCCGCAGATCATCGCGCAGGCGGGGTCGCGGTGGTTCCTCACCCAGAAGATCTCGTGGAACGAGACCAACCGGATGCCGCATCACACGTTCCTGTGGGAGGGCATCGACGGCACCCGGGTGTTCACGCACTTCCCGCCGGTCGACACGTACAACTCCGACCTCTCCGCCGCCGACCTCGCGCGCGCCGAGCGGCAGTTCGCCGAGAAGGGCGGGGCGCGCTCCTCGCTGGTGCCGTTCGGCTGGGGCGATGGCGGCGGCGGACCGACGCGCGAGATGGTCGCCGCGGCCAGGCGCACGGCCGACCTGGAGGGGTCGCCGAAGGTGCGCATGGCTACCCCGTCGCAGTTCTTCGCCGACGCCGAGGCCGAGTACGCCGACCCTCCGGTGTGGTCGGGCGAGCTGTACCTGGAGTACCACCGCGGCAGCTACAGTGCCCAGGCCCGCACCAAGCGCGGCAACCGCCGCAGTGAGCACCTGCTGCGCGCCGCGGAGCTGTGGGCGACGCTCGCGACCGTGCGCACCGGTGCCGCCTACCCCGCCGACCGGTTGCGGCGCCTGTGGCGGCTCGTGCTGCTGCAGCAGTTCCACGACATCCTCCCCGGCACGTCGATCGCCTGGGTGCACCAGGAAGCTGAGCGCAACTACGCCGCCGTCGCGGTGGAGCTGGCGGAGATCATCGACGCCGCGCTGCGCGCCCTCGCCGGAGACGGGGACCTGCGCCTTCGCGCGAACGCGGCGCCGGTCGCCGTCGGCGGCGTGCCGGCGCTCGGCGCCGCCGTCGAGGCGGAGGTGCCGGCGGCGGCGGTGGACGCGGCGGTGGTGCGCGTGCGCGCCGCGGGCGACGGGTGGGTGTTCGCGCACGACCGGATGCGGTGGGCGATCGACGCGCGCGGCGTGGTCGTGGGGGCCCGCGACCTCGTCGCCGACCGGGAGCTGATCGATCCGCAGCGGCCCGCCGGTGTGCTGCAGCTCTTCCGTGACACGCCCCGGGACTGGGATGCCTGGAACATCGACGTCGAGGATGCGGCGCTGTACCGCGACCTGCTCGAGGTCGAGTCGATCGAGCCGACCGCCGACGGCGGCGGTCTCGTCGTCACGCGGTCGTTCGGAGGCTCACGGGTGGAGCAGGAGTATCGCGTCGATCCGGGCAGCGGGGCGCTGGACATCACGGTGCGACTGGACTGGCGGGAGCGGCAGAAGATGCTCAAGCTGGCCTTCCCGCTGCAGCTGCGCGCCGAGCGCACGCAGTCCGAGATCCAGTTCGGGCACGTGTCACGCTCGGTGCACAGCAACACGACCTGGGATGCCGCGAAGTTCGAGACCGTGGCGCACCGCTGGATCCGTGTGGTGGAGGGCGGCTACGGCGTCAGCGTCGCGAACAACGCGAGCTACGGTCACGACGTCCGCCGCGGCGACGGTGCGAGCGGGGGCGCGCACACCGTGGCGCGCGTGACGCTGGTGCGCGCACCGCTCTTCCCCGACCCCGAGGCCGACCAGGGATCGCACGAGTTCACGGTGTCGCTGCTCCCGGGCGCCGACGTCGCCGATGCCGTCGCGGAGGGGTTCCGGCTGAACCTGCCGACGGTCGCCCTGACCGGCGCGCGCCCGATCGAGCCCGCCCTGACGCTGGACGACGCCGGTGTCGTGATCGAGGCGGTGAAGCTCGCCGACGACGGCTCGGGGGACGTCATCGTGCGCCTGTACGAGGCCCTCGGCAGCCAGCGCAGCGCGACACTGCGCCCCGGCTTCGCCTGGACGGCCGTCGAGCAGACGGACTTGCTCGAGCGCCCGGTCGCCGCAACCGCCCTCGCCGCGGCGTCCGATGACGCGATCGACCTGTGCCTGCAGCCCTTCCAGCTCGCGACCCTGCGCCTGAGCCGCCCCGCCGAGTGAGTATTCGTGTCGCCGAGTGAGTATTCGCCCCGCCGCTCAGCCGGAGGCGCGCTCCAGCTCACGGCGCACGTACGCGGGCACGACGACGGATGCAGGACCCAGCACCACCTCGTCGAACAGCGACGTGTCTTCGTGGGTCTCGAGATTCAGCAGCGCGGTCTTTGCACCGACCGCGCGGGCGAGCGCGTGCAGAGTTGATGCCGGCGACACGTTGCCGGACGTGCCGATGACCCACAGCTGTTCGCAGGTCTCCACCGCTTCGTAGATCTCATCGAGCCCGTAGACCATCTCACCGAACCAGACGATGTCAGGTCGCAGCGCGCTGGCCCCGCAGCGCGGACACGGCGGCCCGTCGGCCAGATCTTCGGCCCACGGCACGTGCGCCCCGCACCGGGTGCAGAGCGCACTCGCCAGCTCGCCGTGCATGTGGATCACCCGCCGGGAGCCCGCCCGCTCGTGCAGGTCGTCGACGTTCTGCGTGACGATGAGCACGTCGCCGCCCGTGGCCTCCTCGAGTTCGGCCAGGGCGCGGTGCGCGGGGTTGGGCTCAGCCGCCCGCGCGGCGCGGCGCCGCTGGTCGTAGAACTCCTGCACGAGGGCGGGGTTGCGCGCGAAACCCTCCGGAGTCGCGACGTCCTCGATGCGGTGCTCCTCCCACAGCCCGTCGACGGCGCGGAAGGTCGGGATGCCGGATTCCGCCGAGACTCCGGCACCGGTGAGGACCACGATGCGCGCGCTCATGGTTCCGACGCTACCCGCGCGGGGTGGGCCCCGACAGCGCCGGTATCAGCGCGGCGCGAGGTCCGGCGAGAGGGCCTCCCGCTCGTCGAAGACGAAGCACTCCCCCGCCCAGTGATCACCGCCGACCTGTTCGAAGTAGCCGAGGATGCCGCCGTCCAGTTGGAGCGCGTGAACGCCCACCTCGCGCAGGTGGATCGCGGCTTTCTCACAGCGGATGCCACCGGTGCAGAAACTGACGACCGTCTTGCCGGCCAGGTCGTCGCGGTGGGAGGCCGCGGCATCCGGAAACTGCGTGAACCGTTCGATGCGCCAGTCCACGGCACCGCGGAAGGTGCCGTAGTCGACCTCGAAGGCGTTACGGGTGTCCAGCATCACGACCTCGCGGCCGTCGTCGTCGTGGCCTTGGTCCAGCCAGCGGCGCAGCGTCGCCGGCGCGACGGCGGGCGCGCGTCCGGACTCGGGGCGAATCGTCGGACGGTCCATGCGGATGATCTCCCGCTTGACCTTGACGAGCATCTTGCCGAAGGGCTGATCGTCGGACCAGCTCTCCTTGGTGATGAGCGCCGCGAAGCGCGGGTCGACGCGCAGGTCGTCGATGAAGCCTCGCACCGCGTCGGGATCGCCGGCGAGGAAGAGGTTGATCCCCTCTTCGGCGAGCAGAATCGTGCCCTTCAGCCCCGCGGCGAGCGCACGCGCGCGCAGGAGCGGACCGAGCTCGGGCGCATCGTCGAGCCGCGTGAAGAGGTAGGCGGAGACGTTGAGCACGGCGGGCACGGTCTCCAGCTTACGGAGCGCGGCCGAACGCGGACTTCCGATACATCCGTTTCGCCATGTGAGTTCCCGCTCACACATGTCGCCGACGGCCCTTCGGTCTCAACGGATGGCATGGCGCCCCCGCGTCGGAGTTGCGATCGCGAGACCCACCGCCTCGCGCATGTGAGTTCCCACTCACACGCGCGCGTGCGGGGTGGCACTGCCAGCCGCCGCCGCAGGCCCGGGCATCTGGCCATACCACCCGCCGCGCCGCCGGCCCTGTGTGAACCGGAACTCACATGCGAAAACGAGGGACTGTCGGCAGAAAGCGCAGACAAGAACCCCGCCGCCCCGAAGGAAACGGGACGACGGGGTACCGAAAAGCCAGGGCTCAGCTGATGTCGCCGCGCCACGCGCCGGTCTCGGTGCCGCGCGACTCGATGAACTCCTTGAACTTCTTCAGGTCCTTCTTGACCATGTGGTCGTCCCAGCCGACGGCCGCGCCGATCTTCTCGCGGAAGCCCTCGGGCTCCCAATCCAGCTGCACCGTCACCCGGGTGGTGTTGTCGTCCAGACGGTGGAAGGTCACGACTCCAGCGTGGTTCACATCGCCCGTGATGCTGTTCCACGCGACGCGCTCGTCGGGGTGCTGTTCGGTGATCTTGGCGGAGAACTCGTGCTCGACCCCGGCCACGCTCACCTTCCAGAGGGTCGTCTCGTCATCGCCCTGGGTGACCGACTCCACGAAACTCAGGAACTGCGGGAACGATTCGAACTGCGTCCACTGGTTGTAGGCGGTCGACACGGGGACATTGACGTCGACGCTCTCGGTGATGCGAGCCATGGGCATTCCTTTCCTGAAACGGACAATGCGCTGCCATCGTCCCCCGCGCCAGCCCGGCGCTGAAGGGCTTGCCCCGTGCCGGATCGTCTGTTATCCCCGCGCGGACCGGCCGGGCGCGCCAGACCGGCCGGGCGCGCCAGACCGGCCGGGCGCGCCAGACCGGCCGGGCGCGCCAGACCGGCCGGACCCGCCAGACGGGCCGGACCCGCCGAGCGCGCGCAGCGCCTCACCGGTCATCCGCTGCGTCGTCCACTCATCCTGCGGCTGCGCGCCCAGCGCGCGATAGAACGCGATCGACGGCTCGTTCCAGTCGAGCACCGTCCACTCCAACCGCGAATACCCGCGCTCCACGCACAGGACGGCGAGCGACGCGATGAGCGCCTTGCCGTAGCCGCGACCGCGGTGCTCGTCGGACACGTAGAGGTCCTCGAGCCAGATGCCGGGCCGGCCCGTCCACGTCGAGTAGGTCAGGAACCAGATCGCGATGCCGGCGATCGCGCCGTCGCGCTCGACCACGTGGGCGAACACCCGCGGCTGGGCGCCGAAGAGGGACTCCTGCAGTGCGGACTCGGTGTTCTCGACGGCATCCGGCTCGCGTTCGTAGACGGCGAGATCGCGGATGCGGGCGAGGATGCCGGGCTCGTCGCCCGGCCGGGCGGCGCGCAGCACCGCGCCGTCGTCGAAGGTGCGGAAGATCACGCCCCGAGCCTAGAGGGAGAGTCGTCCCCCGCCCTCCCGACCTGCGCCGCCGTCGCTGGCGGCGCCCGCAGGCCATCCCGTAGCGTGGAAGGACCCGGAAGGAGCACCACCATGTCACTCGCCATCGACCCCGACGCCCTCGACGCCGCAGCCGACGCCGAGTCGTTCTCCGGCATCGTCACCGTCGACGTCGGCGACACCCGCACGTTCGAGCGCGCCTACGGCCTCGCCCACCGGGCATTCGCCGTGCCGACCACGCCCGACACCCGGTTCGCCATCGCCAGCGGCAGCAAGATCTTCACCGCGCTCGCGATCTGGCGTCTCATCGAATCGGGCGAGCTCGCGCTGGACCAGCCGGTGCGCAGCATCCTGGGCGACGACCTCCCGCTCATCGACGACGCCGTCACCATCGAGCACCTTCTCGGTCACACCTCCGGAATCGGCGACTACCTCGACGAGGATGCCGAGGGCGAGGTGGACGACTACGTCCTCAGCATCCCGGTGCACACGCTGACCACCGCCGAGGCGTTCCTCCCGCTCCTCGCCGACCTCCCTCAGACGTTCACCCCCGGCGAGCGCTTCGCGTACAGCAACGGCGGGTATGTCGTGCTCGCGATCGTCATCGAGCGCGTCACCGGTGAGAGCTACCACGACGCTGTTCGCCGCCTCGTGTTCGAGCCGGCCGGCCTCGCCCGCACCGACTTCCTGCGCCTGGACGAATTGCCCGCCGACACCGCGGTCGGCTACGTCTACGACGAGGACGACCGGGCGAACACCCTGCACCTGCCGGTGCTCGGCAACGGCGACGGCGGGGCGTTCACGACCGCGGCAGACGTGCACACCTTCTGGCGCGCCCTGCGCGAGGGGCGCATCGTCTCGCGCGAGACCTACGCCGAGATGACCCGACCGCGCCATCACGTCGAAGACGAGGACAAGCGCGCGGGCCTCGGCACCTGGCTGCACGCCACCGGCGACGCCCTCATCGCCGAGGGGTACGACACCGGCGCGGCCTTCTGGTCGGCGCACCTGCCGGCCACGGACACCACGGTCACCGTCATCGGCAACACCGCCGACGGCGCATGGCCGGTCGCCTCGGTGCTGGCGCAGGCGGTGGATGCCGCCCTGCAGTGACCCTCGGCGGGCGTGCGGCGGCGCGGTCGTAAAATCATTACGTGGCCCGCCCCCGCATAGAACCGACCGTGCTGCAGGCGCTGCGCAGTCCCCGGCTGCTGACGCGCGAGGCGCTGGCGGGCATGGTCGTCGCCATCGCGCTGATCCCCGAGGCCATCGCCTTCTCCCTCATCGCGGGGGTGGATCCCCGCGTCGGGCTCTTCTCCTCCTTCGTGATGGCCGTGGTCATCGCCTTCACCGGCGGCCGCCCGGCGATGATCACCGCGGCCACGGGAGCCGTCGCGCTCGTGGTCGCGCCGGTCGCCCGCGAGTACGGCCTCGACTACCTCGTCGCCACCGTGCTCCTGGCCGGCGTCCTGCAGATTCTGCTGGCGGTGCTCGGTGTGGCCAAACTCATGCGGTTCATCCCCCGCAGCGTCATGGTCGGCTTCGTCAACGCGCTCGCGATCCTGGTGTTCCTGGCGCAGATGCCGCAGCTGATCGACGTTCCCTGGGCGGTGTACCCGCTCGTCGCGGCGGGCCTGGCCATCCTGTACATCTGGCCCCGCGTGACCAAGGCCGTGCCCGCGCCCCTCATCGCGATCGTCGTGCTCACCGGCGTGGTCGTGGTGTTCGGCATCGCCGTGCCCACGGTGGGCGACCAGGGCGAGCTGCCCCATAGTCTGCCGTCGCTGTTCCTCCCCGACGTGCCGCTGCAATGGGAGACGCTGCAGATCATCGCGCCCTACGCCCTCGCCATGGCGATGGTGGGGCTCTTGGAGTCGCTGATGACCGCGAAGCTCGTGGACGACATCACCGACACCCGCTCCAGCAAGACCCGCGAGGCCTGGGGCCTGGGCGCGGCCAACCTCGCATCGGGACTGTTCGGTGGGATGGGCGGCTGCGCCATGATCGGCCAGACGATGATCAACGTGAAGGCCTCCGGCGCCCGCACCCGCCTCTCGACGTTCCTGGCCGGTGTCTTCCTGCTGATCCTCGTCGTGGCGCTGGGCGATGTCGTGGCGATCATCCCGATGGCCGCGCTCGTCGCCGTGATGATCCTGGTGTCGGTGTCGACGTTCGACTGGCACAGCATCCGCCCGGCGACCCTGAAGCGGATGCCGCTGGGCGAGACGATCGTCATGCTCGTCACCGTGGTCGTCACCGTGTGGACGCAGAACCTCGCCCTCGGCGTCGTGGCCGGGGTGCTGGCCGCGATGATCACGTTCGCCCGCCGCGTCGCGCACTTCACCACCGTCACGCGCACCGTGAGCTCCGACGGCGACGTGGCCCGCTACACCGTCGACGGCGAGCTCTTCTTCGCCTCCAGCAACGACCTGACCACGCAGTTCGAGTACGCCCACGACCCCCAGCGCGTCGTCATCGACATGACGCGCTCGCACGTGTGGGACGCCTCCACGGTCGCCGCCATCGACGCCATCGTCACCAAGTACGCCCAGCGCGGCACGGCAGTGGAGCTGGTCGGCATGAACGCGGCCACCACCGCCCTGCACGGCCGGCTCAGCGGCGGGGTCGACGCGGGGAGCTGAGCGCCAGCCGCGGGTCGGCGCTGTTCCAGGTGCGCGCGCTCTGCAGCGCCCAGTACAGGCCGAACAGGCCCAGCGCGATGACCTCGCCGACGAAGACGATCGGTGTGCGCATGGCGTCGTCGCCCATGATCGCCACGACCGCGATCACCACGGTGAGGTCGACCGCCAGCAGCACCCCGACGACCGCGTAGGCCATGCGCACGCCGCGCGGCGGCGGCTGCTCCGGCGACCAGTCGCTGCGCCCTGCGTCGATGAGTGCGACGACTGCGAGCAGCGCGAAGAACCCCGTCGCGGCGACGACGTGGCCGAAGCCGAGGAACGACGCGCGCGCGAGCCCCCACCAGGCCCAGGTCGCGGTGAGCACGGCGACCGCGAGGACGATCGAGGGCCATGTCAGCGCCAGCGCCGCCCGGCCGGCGTCGGCGCGCGTGCCGATGACGACCGCGACGACCACCGCGAGCGCCCCCACCACCAGGTAGGTGGCCACCCCGGTTTCGACTGACGGGTGCGCGGATGCCGGAACGCACGGCGCCGCGCCGCATCCCGCGGCCAGCGTGGGCGTGGGCACGAACGCGACGAGCGGAGCCAGCAGCGCCGCGGCATCCAGCAGCGCCCGCTGCACGCCGCGCCCCGACAGGGCGAGGAGGCCCAGGGATGCCGCGATGAGCGCCCCCACGAGCACGTCGCGAGCCGGCGTGTAGTAGTACGCGCTGATCGATTCGAGCAGCCCGCCGCGGAAGCTCTCGAGGGTCACCGCCACGGCGATGGCGACCACCGTGCCCGCGACGCCCAGTCGCAGGTAGCGGTACGTGCGGCGGAGCGCCGTGTCGGCCGTGCCTCCGCCACCCGCGCCGTCGTCGACCATGTCGCGAGCGTAGCGCCTGCCCCGGCGTAGCACTCCGGCGGCGCCAGGGCAAGGGGAAGGTCGCCCGCTCCAGCCCCGGCCTACGGTCGAAGACACCCCGATCGAACAGGAGCGCTACACATGGCGACGACCAAGACGAGCAAGACGAGCAAGAGCGCCGAGACCGTTCAGAAAGCCAACCGGCGCAAGAGCGCCTCGGGCGGCAAGGGCGCGAAGCTCACCACCGAGGAGAACGCCGAGAAGGGCTTCACCGCCTCGCAGGACCTCAGCGACAACCTGCAGAAGGTTCTCGTCGACCTCATCGAGCTGTCGCTGCAGGGCAAGCAGGCCCACTGGAACGTGGTGGGCACGAACTTCCGCGACACCCACCTGCAGCTGGACGAGATCATCGAGGCTGCCCGCACGTTCGCCGACACCATCGCCGAGCGCATGCGCGCGCTGCACGCCCTGCCCGACGGGCGCAGCGACGTGGTGGCCGAGACCACGACCCTCGCGGAATTCCCGCAGGGCGAGATCGCCACCACCGAGGTGATCGACCTGATGACCGAACGTCTCGACGACGTCTGCGGCACGTGCCGCGAGGTGCACGACGACGTCGACGACGAGGACCCCACGAGCGCCGACCTGCTGCACGCGATCCTGGAGCGGCTCGAGCAGCTCTCGTGGATGGTGAGCGCGGAGAATCGCACACCGAAGCGCTGATCCTCTCGCGCAGGAGAGAACGAAAGCCCGCCCGGGTGACCGGACGGGCTTTCGCCGTTGCGGGCGGACTCAGGGAGTCGGCATGCCGCCGTTGACGTTCAGCGTCTCGCCGATGACGTAGCTGGACTCCGCCGAAGCGAGGAAGACGTACGCAGGCGCGAGCTCGGCGGGCTGTCCCATACGCCCGAGGGGCGTCTGCTCACCGAACTCCTCGAGCTTCTCCGGCGGCTGGCCGTCGGTGGGCTGGAGCGGCGTCCAGATCGGTCCCGGGGCCACGGCGTTCACCCGGATGCCCTTGGGCGCGAGCTGCTCGGCCAGGCCCTTCGTGAAAGCGTTGATGGTGGCCTTCGTCGAGGCGTAGTCCACCAGGATGCCGGACGGCGAGTACGCCTGGATCGACGTGGTGTTGATGATCGTCGATCCCGGGGTCAGGTGCGGCAGCGCCGCCTTGGTGATCCAGAACATCGCGTACACGTTCGTCTTGAACGTGTGATCGAACTGCTCATCGGTCAGCGTCGTCAGGTCCTCGTTGTAGACCTGCTTGCCGGCGTTGTTGACGAGGATGTCCAGGCCCCCGAGCCCTTCGACCGTCTGGGCGACGAGGTCGCGGCAGTATGCCGGGTCCTTGAGGTCGCCCGGCAGCGTCAGCACGGTCGCGCCCGCGTCGCGCAGGATGCCGGCGATGCGCTCGGCGTCCTTCTCCTCCTCCGGCAGGTACGACAGGGCGACGTCGGCGCCCTCGCGCGCGAACGCGATCGCGGTGGCGGCGCCGATGCCGGAGTCGCCGCCGGTGATGAGCGCCTTGCGGCCGGTCAGGCGGCCGGAGCCGCGGTAGCTGTCCTCGCCGAGGTCGGCCTTGTCTGTGAGCTCGGCATCCAGGCCGGGCTCCGACATCTCCTGGTCCCCGGGCTCGATGTCGGCGTAGAGCTTTGCCGGGTCGGTGAACGTGTACTGGTCCCGTGACATGGTGTTCTCTCTCTCGTGATGGTCAACGGCCGCGGAGCTTGTGCTCCGGGACGATTTCTCGGATCGTGAGGGCCGCGCTGATGAACGCCAGGTGGCTGAGGGCCTGCGGGGTGTTGCCCCACGCCGACCCGTCGTCCTCGTCGATCATCTCGGCGTAGATGCCGACGTCGTTCGCGGCGGCGACGAGGGCGTCCATCGCCTCCAGCGCCTCGTCGTGCCGGCCCACGCACGCCAGGGCGTGGGCTCGCCAGAACCCGCAGGCGACGAAGGTCTTCTCCTCCTGGTCCACTCCGCTGTAGCGGTACAGCAGGGCGCCGGCGCCCAGCTGCGCGGTGAGGGCGTCGATCGTGCGCGACATGCGCTCCCCGCGGTCGAACCCGCTCGGCGCGTGCAGCAGCACCGACGCGTCGAGGTCGTCCGACCCGGCGTACCAGACGTAGGCGCCGCGCTCCTCGGACCAGCCGTGGGTGTCGATCCATTCGCGGATGCGGCGGCGCTCGGCGCGCCAGCGCTCGGCGCCTCCCGGGATGATGCCGGCGTCCGCCAGCCAGACGGCGTCCTCCAGCGCCTTCCAGCACCCCATCTTCGACGACGTGTAGTGCCGCAGCTCGGGAAGCTCCCACATGCCCGAGTCGGGGTTGCGCCACAGATCGCAGGTGCGGTCGGCCACGGCGGCCAGCAGCCGCGCCGTGTCGATGTCGAGGATGTTGCCCGCTTCGACGTAGGTGCGGCAGATCGCGATCAGGTCGCCGTAGACCCCCAGCTGCAGCTGATCGTGGGCGGGGTTGCCGGTGACGACGGGGCCGATGCCGCGCCAACCGGGAACGTCTGCGACGACGGGTGCAGGCACGAGCTCCCCGTCGAGCGTGTACATCACGTGCACGTCGGGGCCGTGGGCGCGGATCGTCCGCAGCATCCATGACAGGGCGGCATGGGTCTCTTCACGCAGGCCGAAGCGCACCAGGGCGTTGGCGGTGTAGGCGAGGTCGCGCACCCAGGCGAACCGGTAATCCCAGTTCTTGCCGCCGCGGGGGCTCTCGGGCAGCGACGTGGTCGCGGCTGCGGCGATCGCGCCGGTGGGGCTGTAGATGAGCAGCTTCAGCGCGAGGGCGCTGCGCTGCACGTGCGCGGCCCACGGGCCTTCGTAGGAGAACGCCTTCGACCAGTTGCGCCAGTTGCCGATCGTGCGGTCGATGCCGGCGTCGACGTTGCGCGGGTCGGGGAAGTGCAGTGGCTCGTCGTGGGTCGCCGCCAGGACGACGAGGTGGCGGGAGTCGGGCGACGTGGTGAAGGCGCCCGCCAGCACGGGGCCGTCCGGTCCGTCGGGGTCGGGCTCGGCGGGACCGTGCTCGAAGCCGACGATCGCGATCGCGGTCGTGCCGCAGCGGAGGGTGGCACCGTGAGCCGTTGACTCGATCCACGGCGAGGCGGTCTGCAGCGACGTGCCGGGGCGCACCGCCCACGCCATCTCCACCCGCCCGGACACCCCGTCGACGCGGCGCGCGAGCTCGGCCCACGGCAGCCGCCCGGCGATGCCCGACACCAGCGCGTCGGTCACCTTCACCACGCCGTCGGCGGTGGTGAATGTCGTCTCCAGCACGTTCGTGCGGGGAACGTACCGGCGGCGCATCGTGAAGTCCGCGACCGGGGCGAGGGCGAAGAACCCACCGGTGTCGTCGTCGAGGATGCGGGCGAACACGGCATCCGAAGTGAGCTCGGGCAGCGGCATCCAGTCGATGCTGCCGTCCGCTCCGACGAGCGCCACGGTGCGGCCATCGCCGATCGGTGCGTACGACTCGATCGGCTGACACGTCACGCTGGCTCCTCCCGGTGGGTGGGTCCAGTCTTCGTGAGGTCGCGCGGAGGTGCGGAAGGGTTGACAACACCGCCCCACCGTGAAATCGCGGGCGCGCGGGGCGCCGGCGATACCGAGGTCAGCGCAGGAACTGCGCGGGGTCGAACTCCTCGATCGGGATCACGCGGATGCGCGGCAGCGGGGCGTCGAACGCCTGCGCGTCGTACTCGAGGTCGAAGAACTCCAGGCCAGGGATCGCCGCGAATCCGTTGTTGCGGAACTCGGTGAAGCCCAGCACACCGAGCCGCCGGCCGTCGGCGAGCGCGGCGAGGTCGTCGACGAAGTCGCCGTCGTGGCTGACGAGCATGACGTCGTCATTGCGGTCCCGCAGCGCCTGGAGCGTGCGCTGGATGGCGATGTCGACGATCTTCGCGTCGGAGGGACCCGACAGCGGCACCGGCTCGTAGCCCAGCGCCTTGAGCGCCTGCACGAACGTCATCGGCAGGTTGGTCGTGGCGTTGAGGAAGAACAGGCCCCGCGTGGGCCGGCGCCAGGTGTGCTCCACGAACGAGAGGATGCGGTCCCAGCGCGGCCGCTCATCGGGCTGCGGCCGACGCCCCAGAATCGATCCACCGAGGGTCGCGTCGATGTTCTCGCCGTCGACCAGCACCCATGCGCCCTGCGCGTCGCCCACTGCGACCTCCCTGCGACGCCGCACAGGGCGTCGCCTTCGATCCTATGCGCGCGCCGGCGCAGCCCTCGTTCGGGGCGTCAGTTCAGGGCGCGGGTGGATGCCGGGATGACTCCGTCGCCGTACAGGCTCTTCGCCACATCCTGCAGCGCCGTCAGCGCCACCCGCTGGGTCATCGGCCCGTACGAAATGCGGGCGACGCCGAGCGCCTCGTACTCGGCGGCCGACAGCGCGCCGGGAAGCCCGATCACGCTCACCTTGCGCTCACCGATCCCGTCGACGAGCTGCCGCGTGATGTCGGCGTCGAGGGGACCCGGGACGAAGACGACGTCGGCACCGGCGTCGAGGTAGGCCCGGCCGCGCTCGATCGCGTCGGCGATGGAATCCTGCACGGGCCGGTCGCCGGCTCGCACGAACGCGTCGGTGCGGGCGTTGAGGGAGAAGGGCACGCCTTCGGCCTGGCCGGCGGCGACGATCGCCTCGACGGCGGCGACGGAGTCTGCCAGCGGCTTCAGCCGGTCCTCGACGTTCGCGCCGACCACGCCCACGCCGATCGCGCGGCGGGTGGTCTCGCCCGGGTCGCCGAACCCGGCATCCAGGTCTGCCGAGACCGGCAGGTCCCCGGCGACCGCGACGATGCGGCCCACCATGTCGAGCATGAGGTCCAGCGGGATGTTCTCCCCGTCGGCGTACCCGAAGGTCGCGGCGATGGAGTGCCCGGCGGTCGCGAGGGCGCGGGTCTCGGGCAGGTCGATGATCGCCTTCGCCGAGACGACATCCCACACGTTCACCACGCGGAGGATCTCCGGTGCGGCGTGCAGGTCGGACAGGGTCTGCGCGCGCTGCGCCTGGGTCGTCATCGCCCCACGGTAGCGGGCTCGGGCGTGCCCGGGCCAGGGTCGCGCGCCGCAGGCAGGGGCCGAGGCGTGCGCCCGGGCCGGCGCCGGCGCCGCGCGCCGCCGGCATCCCTCATCGCCGCGCCGATACCCTGGTCGCCATGCCCGCACCGCAGACCCGCCGCGCGCGGGCGCAGCGCCGCCGCGTGAAGCGCGTCGCGGCGTCGGGCAGTGACCTGACCGAACTCGAGTGGTTCGCCATCCTCGACGCGTGGGCGGCGTGCGCGTACTGCGGGGCCGATGGGGCGGCGCTGCAGCGGGACTGCGTGCTGCCGATCTCCCGGGGCGGCCGCTACACCCTGGACAACGTCGTGCCCGCGTGCCGGTCGTGCAACGCCAGCAAGTGCAACGAGGAGGTCACCACCTGGATGCGGCGCCGGCGCCTGGACGAGCCGGCTTTCCTGCTGCGGTGGCGCCAGATCGTGCTGGCCCTCGCCGCCGAGACCGCGTCCGCTCCCCCGCCCACCGCCTCACCCGTCGCGGATGACGATTTCCCGCCTGTGGAAGGCGCTATCCGCGACAGGTGAGCAACCCCGGGCAGGGACAATGGAGGCATGACCCGCTCCGCCGTCACCGCCTTCGCCCTCGACATCGTGCTCGTCGCGCTCTTCGCCGCCATAGGCCGGGCGAGCCACGACTCCGCGCCCTTCGGACTCGGGCTGGTGACCACCGCGTGGCCGTTCCTGGCCGCGCTCGTGGTCGGCTGGGTGGTGACGCTCGCCTGGCGCCGACCGGCCGCGCCGGTGCGCACCGGCCTCGGCGTCTGGGCGGTCACGGTCGCCGGTGGCATGGTGCTGCGCGCCGTGACCGGCCAGGGCACGGCGCTCCCCTTCATCATCGTGGCGACGCTCACGCTGCTGCTGCTCCTCGTGGGCTGGCGCGTGGTCGCGACCCTCATGCAGGCGCGGCGGCGCGCCCAGGACGGTCGGTCGTCCCACCGGGCCCCTTCCGCGCCCCACGCGGGACGTTCCTGACGACCCAACCGGTACGCCCGCCGCCGCCGCGCCCCCACGCTCCCCGGCCCCCACGCTTCGGTGGACGCGAGGGGCCCGTTCCCAGGCGCTTGAACGACCGTTCGCGACGACCGGGCGGGACCGGAATGGATGCCGCGTGGCATCGGTTGCACTCGATATGCAACGCTTCGGAACGCTCTCGTTCGGCCACTATGGACCCCTCGGCGGAGGGCGGGAGCTGACCGCCGGCGACTCGATGCGCCAGGCCATCGACCTCGCGCAGGGCATGGACGACCTCGGGGTAAATGGCACGTACTTCCGCGTCCACCACTTCGCGCGCCAGCAGGCCTCGCCCATGCCACTGCTCTCGGCGATCGCCGCGACGACCAAGAACATCGAGGTCGGCACCGGCGTCATCGACATGCGGTACGAGAACCCGCTGCACCTCGCCGAAGAGGCCGCCGCGGTCGACCTGATCAGCGACGGCCGGCTCGCCCTCGGCGTCAGCCGCGGCTCACCCGAGACCGTCGTGCGCGGCTACGAGGCATTCGGCTACACCGGTTCCACAGACCCGCGCGGTGCCGACATCGCCCGCAGCCACTTCGACCTGTTCCTGCGGGCCATCGACGGCGAGGGACTGGCCGAGCGCGACCCGCAGAGCCCGTTCGGCGGGGACACCGGCATGCAGAGGGTGGAGCCGTACTCCCCCGGCCTGCGCTCCCGCGTCTGGTGGGGCGCCGGAAACCGCGACAGCGCCGCCTGGGCGGGAACGATGGGGGTGAACCTCATGTCCTCGACCCTCCTCACCGAGGACCGGGGCGTGCCCTTCGACGTGCTGCAGGCGCAGCAGATCGACGCCTTCCGCGCCGCGTGGCGCGAGGCCGGTCACCCCCGCGAGCCGCGGGTGTCGGTGAGCCGGTCGATCTTCCCGATCACCACGGCCGAGGACGAGCTGTACTTCGGCCATGCGTCCGAGGGCGAGGGCGTCGGGTACATCGACGGCATCCGCTCGACGTTCGGCAAGACCTACGCGGCATCCCCCGATGCGCTCGTCGAGCAGCTGAAGCAGGATGCCGCGATCGCCAGTGCCGACACCCTCATGCTCACGATTCCGAGCCAGCTGGGTGTTGCGTTCAACCTGCGCATCATCGAGTCGTTCGCGAAGCATGTCGCACCGGCGCTGGGATGGAAGCCGAGCACGGAAGATCGAGTCGACGCGCACGCGCTCTGACGCCCCTCGATAGGGTCGAACGCATGCCGAGCGACCCCGAGCCCACCGACGAGAGCTGGGTGTACGTCCCGACGTCCGCTCTCCCGGACACGCACAGCTATACCGACCTCGGGAACGTCACCGTCGACGGTGAGACGTTCGCCGCGCGCAGGCGCGATGGCGGTTCGACTCACTTGGATTCGATTCACTACGACTGGATCTCTGGCCCCAACGATGGCTACGGGTTCAGCACGGTCGGCATCTCCGGACAGATCAGTCGGGAACAGCAGGTTGCGGACATTCGCGACTTCCTCGCGGGAATCGACCCTGCAACCGGATACCTCTCGTACCCCTAGGACGGCATGAGCGAGAACCGAGTGCTGATCGACCGCGGCAGTGTGCAGATATCCGTCGTGGATCGTGGTGGAGACGGCGCGCTGCTCGTGCTTCTCCATGGATTGGCGGGAAGCGCGCGCGAACTGCTGGCTACGGCCGACGCATTGACCGATGCATTCCGCGTCGTCCTCGTCGATCAGCGAGGGCACGGACAGAGCTCCAGAAGACCGGAGGACCTCTCTCGCCAGGCCTTCGTCGACGACATCGTGGAAGTCATCACGCAGTTGTCTCCCGGTCGACCCGCGACGCTGGTTGGTCAGTCGATGGGCGCGCACACCGCCTTCCTCACGGCCGCGGCCAGGCCGGATCTCGTAGAGCGGCTCGTCATGCTGGAGGGGCATGCCTTCGGCACGGACGAGCCTGATGAGGCGGCGCACCTCCGCGCGTTCTTCGGATCGTGGCCCGCAGTCTTCGCCAGCGCCGACGACGCTCGTGCGTTCCTCGGCGAATCCGCCTTGGCCCAAGCGTGGATCGCCGATCTTGAGCCGACACCGGATGGCTTGCGACGGCGCTTCGATGCGGACGTGATGGAGCGCACCATAGCGGCGGTCCACAAGCCGCGCTGGACGGAGTGGCAAGAGCTGACCGTTCCGACGCTCGCGGTCTTCGCGGAGAACGGCCTGTTCAGCGCGGAACAGAAGGCGGAATTGATCGCGCGTCGCCCTCACACGATGCGCGCCGACATCCCGGGCGCGACCCATGACGCACACCTGGATGCATTCGACAGCTGGATCGAGGTCCTGCGGGCCTTCCTCCTCGAGCACGGATCGGGAGAAACTACGCTGGCTCGGTGAGCATCACCTTCACCCGCATCGACCCCGCAGCCGAGCGGGAGGCGCTCGTCGCCTTCCTCACGGGCAACCGCTTCCCGCACCACGTGGCGGCGCAGCCCACCCGCGCAGACGTCGAGTCGTGGGTCGACGACGGCCGGTTCCGCGACGAGGACAACGACTCCTTCTGGATCGATCATGCCGAACACGACCGCGTCGGATTCTTCCGCTTCGAGGACCTCAGCGAGGACGCCCCGCTGTTCGACCTGCGCCTCGACGCCGCGTGGCGGGGGCGGGGACTGGCCGCGCCGATCCTGCAGGCGGCGACCGAGCGCGTCTTCACCACCATGCCGGAGGTGACCCGCTTCGAGGGACAGACCCGCGAGGACAACGCAGCGATGCGCCGCACGTTCCGCCGCTGCGGCTGGGTGCAGGAGGCCTACTACCGCGAGGCCTGGCCGGTTCGCGATGGCTCCCCCCTGGCCTCGGTGGCCTACAGCGTGCTGCGCCGCGACTGGGAGACCGGCACCACCACGCCGGTGGTCTGGGACGCGCAGGGCTAGCCCGCGGGAAAACGACGCGAGCCGTCGGAATTCCTGCTGAGCGTCGACGACCGCGTCTCAGCGGGCCGGATTCGCGCCGAGAGCGGGAATTCCGACGGCGCGGCCGCGGATCACCGCGGATACACGAGCCGGAACCGCTCGCACAACACCGGCATGTCCGGCTCGTACCCGCGTGGGTTCTCGGAGTGCTCGCGCCAGAACCGCTCGTGCACCGCGCGCCAGTCGGCCAGCGTGCGGTCGCCCTCGCCCTCGGCGTGCGCGTGCTCGGCATCCACCTCGTCGAAGGGGACGACCCGCAGGTCGGTGGTCTCGATGACTGCGCGCGGCGCTCCGGCACCGTCGAGGATGACGCTGAGGTCTCCGACCTGCGGCATCCGGTCGCCCGTCGCCTCGTAATCCCAGAGCGACGATGCAGTACCCGTCTTCACCCCGGCGAGCACGAGGGCCAGCAGCCCGTCGGCGTGCTCCGGGGTCGCCCCGAATGCCCACGCCTCGGCGGGTTCATCGGGAAGATGCGGCATCTCGGCGCGGCGGAGGCTCCAGAAGTCGGCGACGGAAAGAGGTTCGGTCATGCCCTCAATTCTGGATCAGCGGCGCACGATCAGCGCGCCGGGCTGGATGGTGGCGAGGATGTCCGTGGTCTCGCCGACCTCTTCACCATCGATCTCGAACGGCAGCGGGCGTGGCAGCGTGACCCGCACCGAGACGGCCTGACGGTGACGCGTGGTGGCGGTGTCGACCGCGCTGTCGTCGCGGGTGACGGCGCGACGGATGCCGTTGTCCCAGACCACGGATTTCAGCGCGTCCAGCCACTGCAGGCCCTCGGGGCCTTCGCCACCGACGAGCACCACGTCGAGCAGCCCGTCATCGGGCTCGGCATCGGGCAGGATGCGCAGACCGCCCTGCACGGTGCCGCAGTTGCCGATGAGGATGGTGTGCGCCGGCTCGGTCGCCGGCGGGTCGGCGTCGAACACCACGGTCGTCTCGACGACGTCGGTGGCCGCCATCGCCCGACCCAGCGCTCCGACGTAGGCCAGCCAGCCGGCCTTCTCCTTCGCCTCTTCATCGGTCTCGGCGAGCATCTGCGCATCGATGCCGAAGCCGGCCATCACGAGGAAGATGAACTCCTCGCCCCGGTCGTGCAGGTTGATCCGACCGATGTCCAGCGGCGAGTCGTCGCCGTCGATCGCGCGAGCGAGCGCGCGGCGAATGTCGCCGAGCGTGATGCCGAGATTGCGCGCGAGCAGGTTGCCGGTGCCCTGCGGCACGATGCCCAGCGGCACGTCGGTCCCCGCCAGCGCCGCAGCCACATCGCGCAGCGTGCCGTCGCCGCCGACGGCGACGACCGACTCGCAGCCGTCGGACAGCGCCTGCCGTGTCACGCCCTCACCGGCATCCTCGACCGTCGTCTCGTACCACTGCACCTCGACGGGCTGCTCACGTGTGGCGAGTGCACGCTCGAGAGCGGAACGCTCCACACGGGTGGGATTGAAGACGATGCCGATCATCCCCCCACTCTGGCTGACAGCGGGTGCAGCCGCCAGCACGGCGCGGGGGGCTTGACACACGGCGACGGGCCTGCCGCACCCCCGGCAAAAGGTCGGGTGGCGCTGTGGTCTGGCCACCGTGAATAATGGTGGTGTGACCACACGCCCCGCCGGCTACAGCGCCATCTCCAGCTACTCCCGCGTGGAGATCCTCCACCTCATCCAGGAGCGGCCCCAGCGCACCGTCGCGGAGCTGGTGGAGGCGACCAAACTGCACGCCAACACGGTGCGCGAGCACCTACAGCGACTCATCGACGACGGGTACATCGTTTCCGAGATCGAGCACCGCACCACCCGTGGGCGGCCACGGGTGCTCTACAGCGCGGCAGACGGCGGCCAGTCCTTCAGCCCGGTGCAGCAGCGCAAGGTGCGCGAAGCCGCACAGCGCGGCGACCTCATGCGCCGGGTGCTCCCCAGCGAACTGCCGCCGGAGCTGACCACGGAGGCGCTGCACCAGGTCGACGCCCTGGTGGAGAACCTCGTCGACGCCGGCTTCGACCCCATCGTCGACGAGTCTGAGCTGACCATCGACCTCAGCCCGTGCGCACACGCGGAGGTTCAGGCCGGACACCGTCAGGTGCTGTGCTCCGTGCACCTGGGGCTCATGCAGGGCGTGATCGCCCAGGCCGGCGGCCCGCTCACGGTCGACGGCATGCGCTCGTCGTGCGATCCGCGCGAGTGCATCGTGCAGCTTTCCGCCCGGGGCTGAGCCCCGACCCACGCCACCCTCATCTCGCGCCCAGGCGAGGCGGTTTCGCGCGCCCAGATTCCGACTGAGAACCTGCCGAGGCGCCGGTTTTTTTGCCGAACCTGAGGTATTCTCATACCAGGCCTGCGTGGTCTGACCACAGCAGGGGCTTATTCACGGCTCCATGCCGGGAAAGGTGAGCATCGGCTCACTACCTTCAGCGATAAGAAAACCCCCTTCTGAGGAAGGATCCCGATGGATCTGCTCGACCCGCTGCTGCTTGCCCGCTGGCAGTTCGGACTCACGACGCTCTACCACTACCTCTTCGTCCCACTCACCCTGGGCCTGGTTCTGGTCGTGGCGATCTTCCAGACCGTCTGGCACCGCACCGCGAACGTGGCGTGGCTGCACCTGACGCGACTGTTCGGCAAGATCTTCCTGATCAACTTCGCCATGGGCGTCGTCACCGGCATCGTGCAGGAGTTCCAGTTCGGCATGAACTGGTCGGCCTACTCGCGTTTCGTCGGCGACGTCTTCGGCGCCCCGCTCGCCTTCGAGGGCCTCATGGCCTTCTTCTTCGAGGCAACCTTCATCGGCGTGTGGATCTTCGGGTGGAACAAGCTGCCCAAGGGGCTGCACTTGGCATCGATCTGGGCGGTCGTCTTCGGCTCCACCCTGTCGGGGTACTTCATCCTGGCCGCCAACGCGTTCATGCAGAACCCGGTCGGCTACGAGATGGCCGCCGACGGCGGCCGGGCCGAGCTGGTCGACATCGGCGCGGTGCTGACCAACCCCGTCGTGCTCGCCGCCTTCCCGCACACCATCTTCTCGGCGTGGATGTTCGCCGCCGCGGTCGTCATCGCCGTAAGCGCCTGGCACCTGTCCCGCGCGCAGCACATCGAGACGATGCGCCGCTCGCTGCGGTTCGGCATGTGGTTCATGATCGTCTCGTTCGCCGGTGTCGCCATCTCGGGCGACCAGCTGAGCCTGGTGATGGTGGCAACGCAGCCGATGAAGATGGCCGCCGCCGAAGCCATCTGGAATACGGCATGCGGGGCGGACGCCTCGTTCTCGCTGTTCTCCATCGGCACACCGGACGGCTCGGAGGAGATCTGGTCGCTGCGCATCCCGTACTTGCTGTCCCTGCTGTCCACGCACTCGTTCGACGGCTGCGTCGAGGGCCTCAACGACCTGCAGGCGCTGTACACCGAGCAGTTCGGCGCCGGCATCGACTACATGCCCATCGTCTGGGTCACCTACTGGTCCTTCCGCTGGATGATCGCCCTGGGCGGCGTCGCCACTCTGATCTCGGTCGCGGGTCTCTGGGTCACCCGCAAGAAGGCCACGCGCCCCGTCAAGAGCTGGATGTGGAAGGTCGCGATCTGGTCGGCCCCGCTGCCGCTGCTGGGCAGCCTCGTCGGCTGGGTGTTCACCGAGATGGGGCGCCAGCCCTGGATCGTCTTCAGTCTCATGCTCACCGAGGACGGCGTATCGCCGAACGTCCCCGGCTGGACGGTGCTGATCTCGCTCGTCGCGTTCACCCTGATCTACGCCGCGCTGGCGGTGGTGGAGTTCGGGCTGATCCTCAAGGCAGCACAGAAGGGCCCGGATCCGCTTCCGGACCCCGATGCCGAGGACGCCGGGCCCACCTCCCTCGAAGACACCCCGACGACGGTCTACTAGGAGCACGTCATGGATCTCGCGTACATCTGGTTCTTCATCGTCGGAGTGCTGTTCGTCGGCTACTTCGTGCTCGACGGCTTCGACTTCGGCGTGGGCATGTCCCTCCCCTTCCTCGGAAAGGACGACGTCTCGCGCCGCCAGGTCATCAACACCATCGGGCCGGTCTGGGACCTCAACGAGACCTGGGTCATCGTGGCCGGCGCCTGCCTGTTCGCCGCTTTCCCGGAGTGGTACGCCACTCTGTTCAGCGGCTTCTATCTGGCGCTGCTGCTGATCCTGCTCGCCCTCATCGCCCGTGGCGTGTCGTTCGAGTACCGTCACCAGCGCGACAGCGTGCGCTGGCGCCGCAACTTCGACCGCATGATCGTCATCGGCTCGGCCGTGCCGGCGTTCCTCTGGGGTGTCGCGGTGGCCAACATCGTGCAGGGCGTGCCGCTGGACGCAGACCACGAGTTCGTCGGCTCGCTCCTGACGCTTCTGAACCCGTACGGCCTGCTCGGCGGACTCACCACGCTGCTGCTGTTCTTCACCCACGGCCTGTACTTCGTCGCACTGAAGACCGACGGCAAGGTGCGCAGCGACGCCCGCGCCCTCGCGGCCAAGTCCGGCATCGTCACGGTCGTCGTTGCCGCGGTGTTCCTGGTGTGGACCATCATGCAGGCCGTGGCGAACGACGCTCCGCTGCTGATGCTCTCGCTCGCCTGTGCCGTCATCGCGGCGCTGCTGCTGATCGGCTCGATCGCCGCGAACCGACGCAACAGCGAGGGCTGGGCATTCGGCTTCGGCGCCGGCACCGTGATGTTCGCCGTGCTGACGCTGTGGCTCGCGCTCTTCCCCAACGTCATGCCGTCGACGATCGACCCGGCGTTCAACCTGACGATCGAGAACGCTTCGAGCACGGACTACACGCTCACGATCATGACGTGGGCCGCGGTCATCTTCCTGCCGCTGGTGCTGCTGTACCAGGGGTGGACCTACTGGGTGTTCCGCAAGCGGATCACCCGCTCCGAGATCGAGAAGGCTGCCACAGCAGTCCACTGAACCCGGCCGCCCCGGTCCCACGCCGCGCGATTCGCGCGCCGGACCGGGGCGGACCGTTGTCATCGGCACGCCGCCCGAGCGCGGCATGCGTGGGAGGATCGATACATGGCTTCGCAGGACGCGGACGCACCACCGCGCGTCGGCGGCCGCCCCCTCGACCCCCGGCTGCTGAAGTACACGCGCGCGTCGCGATCGTTCTTCGCGGCGATCGCGGCGATCGGACTCGCGCAGACCCTCGTCATCGTCGCCTTCGCGTGGCTGCTCACCTGCGCGATCGTCGGGGCGATCGAGGGGATGCCATGGGGCGAGCTCTCCGGCATCCTCACCTCGCTCGCGGGGGTCATCGTCCTGCGCGCCGCGCTGCTGTGGGTGCGTGAGACGGTCGCCGCCCGCGCCTCGGCGCGCGTGCAGGCGCAGCTGCGCGCGAACCTCGTCGAGGCGGTCGGCGAACTCGGCCCCGGCTGGCTCGCCCGCCACAACTCGGCGCACCTCGCCCTGACCGCCGGGCGCGGCCTCGACGCCCTCGACGCCTACTTCGCCCGCTACCTTCCGCAGCTGGCGCAGACGGCCATCGCGACGCCGCTCATCATCGCCGTGATGTGGTGGATGGACTGGATCTCCGGCCTCACGGTGGTGCTGACCATTCCGCTCATCCCCTTCTTCATGATCCTCATCGGCCTGGCCACCCGCGCGGTGCAGGACAAGCAGTGGCAGACCCTGCGGCAGCTGGCCGCCCGCTTCGCCGACACAGTGCGGGGACTGTCGACGCTCACCGTGTTCGGCCGGCAGCACCGCGCCGTGGCGTCGATCCAGCGCATCACCGAGCGCTACCGCGACCAGACCATGCGGGTGCTTCGCGTGTCGTTCCTCTCCGGGTTCGCCCTGGAGCTGCTGGCCAGCCTGTCGGTGGCGATCATCGCGGTGTCGATCGGGTTCCGCCTGCTCGAGGGCGAACTGGCGCTGCTCGTGGGCCTCTTCGTGCTGCTGCTCGCGCCGGAGGCATACCTGCCGCTGCGCCAGGTGGGCGTGCAGTTCCACGCCGCCGCCGAGGGTGTTTCCGCCACCGACGACGTCTTCGCGGTGCTCGATGAGGCTGCCGCCCGCCGCGCTGACCGGCCGGGCGCAGCGGGCCCGACGGGAGCCGAACCCGCTGCAGAGGCCGGCGGTGCGGCATCCGGTCCACTCGTGCTGCGCGACCTGCGCGTGCGGTACGGCGACCGCTCGCTTGCACCCGTGGATCTGCGGGCGGATGCCGGCGAGCTCGTGCTGCTGGAAGGACCGAGCGGCGCCGGAAAATCCAGCGTCTTCGCGGCGCTCCGCGGCGCGGCCGAATTCGACGGCGAGGCGACGCTCGGCGGTGTCGCCCTCACCCGCCTGCGCCCTGACCGCTGGATGGCGTGGGCTGGCCAGCACCCCGGCCTCATCTCGGGGACGGTCGCCGACAACGTCGCACTGGGCGCCCCCTCCCCCGACCCCGCGACGGTGGCGCGGGCACTCACGCTGGCCGGCGCCGTCGACATCGATCCGGCGCGGGAGCTCGGCGTGCAGGGAGCGGGACTGTCGGGTGGGCAGGCGCAGCGGGTCGCCGTGGCGCGCGCGATTCACCGGTACCTCGCCGGCGCGGCATCCGTGCTCGCCCTCGACGAGCCGAGCGCGGCCCTCGACGCGCAGACCGAGGATGTGCTGTGGCAGAACCTGCGGGGGCTCGCCGATGCCGGGGCCACCGTGCTGCTCATCTCGCACCGCACCACCGCCCGGGCCTACGCCGACCGCGTCGTGCGCCTGCAGACGGCGGAGGTGCCGGCATGACCACGACGACGAACACGACCGCCGCCCCTCGGGCGACCGCCGCAGACGTGCTGCGTGGCGCGATGCCGCCCGCCCGCCGCTTCTGGCGCGCGGCCGCATCGGGATTCGCCACCGAGGCGTCGGCGGTGGCCCTCCTCGCCGTCAGCGCCTGGCTCATCGTCCGCGCCAGCGAGCAGCCCGCAGTGATGTACCTCACCGCCGCTGTCGTGGGGGTGCGCGCCTTCGCGCTCTCGCGCGCGGCCTTCCGCTATCTGGAACGGCTCACTTCGCACGACGCGGCGCTGCGCCAGCTCGCCACCACCCGCACCGCGCTGGTGCGTCGCCTCATCCCCCTCGCCCCCGATGGGCTCACCCGCACGCGGCGCGGCTCGGTGCTGGGAGCGCTCGTCGACGACGTCGACGAGTTGCAGAACCTGCCGCTGCGCGTGGTGGAGCCACTCGTCGCCTCGGCTGTCGTGGCCCTCTCGGCCGTCGTCTTCGTGGCATTCGTGTCCTGGCCCGCCGCCCTCACCCTGCTGGCCTGCCTCATCGTGGCCGCACTGGTCGCGACGCTCTGGGGATGGGCCGCGGGCGGGCGCGCCGAACGCGCCATCGCCCCGCTGCGCGCCCGGCTGGCCGACGCCGTGACCGACCACCTGGGAAGCCTCGACGTGCTGCTGGCCTACGGCGCCGAGGCCGAGAGCCGCGCCCGCATCGCCGAGGCCGACGCGGCCGTCCGCCGCGCGGTGGTCCGCCGCGCCGGCGCCCAGGCGGCGACGACCGCCATCGTCTCGCTGCTCGCGGGGGCGGCGTCGCTCCTGGCGGTCGCCGTGACGGCTCCGGATGCCGCCACCCTCGGCGGCCCCGCGCTGGCGGTGGCAGTGCTCGTGCCGATGGCCGTGTTCGAGGTGTTCGGCGCCGTGCCGCTGGCCGCGGCTGCCTGGCGGCAGGTACACGCCTCGGCGGAGCGCATCGCCGAATCCGTGCCCGCCGACATTCCCGCCGGACTCGTCCGCGATGCGCCGCCCGCGACCGGCGAGGCGCCCGCCCTCGGCGAGGGGCTGCGGCTGCGCGACGTCTCGGCCACGTGGCCGGACGCGGCGACGCCGTCCCTCAGCGGCGTCGACCTCGACGTGCGCCCCGGCGAGCGCGTCCTGGTCGTCGGATCCAGCGGCGCCGGCAAGACGACCCTTGCCCACGTGCTCGTGCGCTTCCTCGATTGCACCGGCACCTACGACATCGGGGGCCGCTCGGTGCGCGATCTGTCGCCGGACGACGTGCGCCTGACCGTTGGCCTGTGCGAGCAGCAGCCGATGCTCTTCGACGAGGACATCCGGCAGAACCTGCTCTTCGCCCGCGACACCGCGACCGACGATGAGCTGACCGCGGTGCTCTCCCGCGTGGGCCTCGGCCCGTGGTTGGCAGAGCGCGGCGGCCTCGACGCCCGCGTCGGCGAGCGCGGCGCGCTCGTCTCCGGGGGCCAGGCACAGCGCATCGCACTGGCGCGCGCCCTGCTTCACGGCTTCCCGGTGCTCGTGCTCGACGAACCCACCGCGGGCGTGGACCCCGCGGCATCCGACGCGCTTCTCACCGACCTGCTGCAGGCGGTTTCTCCCGACCAGGCCGTGGTGCTGATCTCGCACGTGGAGGTGCCCGAAGGGCTCGTCGACCGCACGGTGCGGCTCGACGCGGGCCGGGCGTGGTGACGGGCCTCAGCCGGACAGCACGACCGACAGCGCGATGCCGGCGGCGACCGCGATCAGCGTGACGACCGTGTACCCGATTGCGAGGCCCGCGCGCGCGTAGCCACGCCCGGCCTCGCCGGTGCGGCCTATCTCTCGCAGCGCCAGGTGGGCGAACACAATGCCCAGCGGCGCCAGCACGAAGGCGAACACGAACCCGAGCAGCGCCTTGCCGTTGACCGCGCCCGTTGGCTGATCGCCGCCCACGGCCGGGGATGCCGTGGCGGGCCCCACCGCGGCGTCCGCCGCCGATGCGGGCTCATCGTGCGATGAGGACATCGCAGATGGGGAAACAAGGGCGATGGAGGCGGGGAGCGCGGGCGCCGCCCGCGGTGTGACGTCGGCCCACCAGGGCGACGCGGCCGGGTCGGCGACGGCCGCGACGGGCGCGAAGGACTCGGCCGGGGCGCCGGGCGTCCACCGGACGCGTTCGGAGGCGCGATCGGCCCGCACCCCCACCGGCCGCTCTGCGCCCTGCGTGAGTGCGGCACCCGCGGCCACCGCCGCGCGCCACGCGTCGGCGTCGCCCGAGAAGGCCAGCGGATGCGCGCCGGACTCGCGGCGTCCCGCCGCCAGAACGTCGGTGGTCGCGGCACTGGTCGAATCGCGTCCGCCCGGCGTCGTGCGCCGCCCCACGGCGACGACCCCGGCCCATTCGATGAGGGCCGGATAGGCCCGGGGATGTCGGGCTATCTGCTCGGCATAGTGCGGAAAGGCACCCGCGATCGACGCGAGGTCGTGAGGCGAGGTCTCGGCGTGGTGCAGTGCCGCCCAGGCATCCGCGGAGTTCCACTCTTCAGTGGGGCGCACAGTGGCGGCGGTCATCGCATTCCTCCTGGCATCCAGTGCATCATCGTCTAGCCGGGGGGCGCGATGGGGACTTCTCCCCATCGCCGGCATCGCCGGCATCGCCTCGATCGTCAGAGGTCGCGGCTGAACGCCTGCACTCCCTCGTGCGACGGCATGCGGGTGAACCCGAGGCGGTCGTAGAACGCCAGCGCCCCGGCGTTGTCGGCAGAGGCGACCAGATGCAGCCCGCGTACTCCCTCGGCCTGCAGCGCCGCGACGACCGTGTCGATCAATCGGCGCCCCCACCCCTGCCCCTGCACCTCGGGGTGCAGATCGATGTGCAGGTGGGCGGGGTGGGTGTCGCCATACGGCTCCGCCCCCGCCCGACGGCCATAGGCGTAGAGGAGCGTGCCATCCTGCCGGGTCAGCTCGGCCTGGGGTCGCGGCCACCGCTCGGCGAACTGCGGCCACCACTCGGTGGCGAACCAGTCCTCGAACCGGCGCGTGTCAGGGGTCGCGACGGCGTATCCGGCGACGCGTCCGTCGTCGGTCTCGACGACGAAGGCGAACTCCGGATGCCGCGCGACGTACGGCAGCACGAACACCTCGGCCCAGAGGTCGTCGTCGGCGAAGACGCCGGTGGCATCCGCGCCGGCATCCGCCGTGCGCAGGCAGATCTCGGCGAGCGCAGCCTCGTCGCCGCGGCGGTAGGGGCGGATCGTGGTCACGGGATCATCCTGGCACGGCATGGATTCGACGATGGGCGCCACACGCGCGCCGACGCGTGCGAGGATCACACCCATGGCTCGCCGCCGAGCCGCCGAGGAGGTCACGTCGTGAGCGATCGCATCCTTCCGACCGACGCTGCGAACGAGTGGGCGAAAGCTCTCTGCGAGCGCTTCGACCTCGTCGCGGACGACATACCCGTCGCGCTGCTGCTCGACCTCGCCGACGACACGACCGCCGCGGCCTCGGCTCAGGCCGCGCCGCTCAGCGCCTTCGTGGCGGGCTTGGTGGCCGGACGGGCGGGCGGCACACCCGCGGACACGCGGGGGGCGGTCGAGGCGATCACGGCGTTCGCCGAGGCGTGCGCCCATCGCACGGCGTCCTGACCGGGCGGGTCCGCCGGCCCCGGCGCCAGGCGATCGCCCGGGGCGCCAAGGCCGTCAGAGGGCGCCCGCAACCTGTCCCCGCCCCGCCGACTCGGCCTCGGCAGTGGCCGTGATGCGGTTGGCCATGCCCCGGAAGACGAAGCCGTGGAAGGGCAGCACCGCGAGCCAGTACAGCCGTCCCGCCAGCCCCCGCGGAAAGAACACTGCGCGCTGGTCGTAGCGCGAACCGCCATCGGCCTCGGTCGCCCGCAGCTCGAGCCACGCCCTTCCCGGCACCTTCATCTCGGCGCGAAGGCGCAGCATGCTGCCCTCCTCGACCGTCTCCACCCGCCAGAAGTCGATGACGTCGCCCGGCGCGACCCGCGAACGACTGCGCCGCCCCCTGGCCAGGCCCACACCGCCGGCGAGCTTGTCCATCCACCCGCGCACCGCCCACAGCAGCGGCGTCGAGTACCAGCCGTTGTCGCCGCCGATCCCGGTGATCACGCCCCACAGCCGCTGCGGGTCGGCCGAGGTGAGGGTGGAACGCTCGTCGGTGTACGCGGTGCGCCCGGCCCAGTCGGGATCCGACGGCAGCGGGTCCGAGGGAGCGCCGAGCACCTCGGAATCCTGCCAGCTGGTCTCGACCTCGTCGGCCGCGACCCGCCCGAGTGCGAGGCGCACGGCACGACGGTAGGGGGTGAGGCCTCCCTCGGGCGGCGGGATGAGGTCGTCGACCGCGTGGTCGTCCATGACGCACTCGTTCTGCAGCGACGCGACCAGCGGCCGGGCGATGGCCCGCGGGATGGGCGTGACGAGGTTGACCCAGTGCGAGGCGAGCCCCGGCGTGAACACCGGCAGTGACGCGATCGCCCGCTGCGGCAGACCCGCCTCGGCGGCGTACCCGTTCATCATCTGTCCGTACCGCAGCACGTCGGGACCGCCGATGTCGACGGCCCTGTTGACGTCGGCATCCACCCGCGCCGCCCCGAGCAGGTAGTGCAGCACGTCGCGCACGGCGATCGGCTGGATGCGGTTGCGCACCCAGCGCGGCGCCGGCATGTACGGCAGCACCTCGGTGAGGTGGCGCACCATCTCGAACGAGGCCGAGCCCGAGCCGATGACCACGCCCGCCTGCAGCACCAGGGTGGGGACGCCGGAGGAGAGGAAGACATCACCCACCGCGACGCGGGAGCGCAGGTGGGGTGACAGCTCGCCGCCCGAGGGGTGCAGGCCACCCAGGTAAACGATGCGCCCCACCGATGCCGCGGCGGCGGCCGCCGCGACCGTCTCGGCCGCGCGCAGGTCCGTGCGGTCGAAGCCGGGACCGGCGGCCATGGAATGGACGAGGTAGTACAGCACGTCGACGTCGCGTACGGCTTCGCGCACCGCGTCGGGGTCCTCGGCGGAGCCGGTGACCACCTCGACGGAGTCACCCCAGGGGAAGGCCGCCACCCGGCCGGCGTCGCGGGCGAGCACGCGCACGCGGTATCCGGCCTGGCGCAGGCGCGGCACCAGGCGCCCGCCGATGTAGCCGGTGGCCCCGAGCACCAGCGCCAGGGGAGCCGAGCCGTCGGGGCGCGGCACCGCGCGCAGGGCCGCGTCGGCCGCAGTGAGTTCGCTCATGCCGCGACGTTACGTCGCGGCATCCCCGCGCGCCACACGCCCCCTGTGGGCTGCCGTTGCCCGCGCGCGATAGCGCACCGCTGCGCCCGGTGCCAACTGCCTGCAGGTCGTCCGCCCAGCCTCGTAAGGTACCCGGGACGGACCGAACGGACACGTCCGTCGCGCCCGCGCGGCGCGAGAGAACGCGGAGGACCCATGACCCGACAGGCAGAGACGACCGAGGCCGAGACCCCCAGGCTGGAAGTGGACGACGTGATCGTCGTCGACAAGAAGCGGGTACGCACCGCGATCGGCGGGACCGCCGTGGGCAACTTCATGGAGTGGTTCGACTTCGGCATCTACGGCTACCTCGCCGTCACCCTCGCCATGGTGTTCACCGCAGACCTGCCGGAGCCCTGGGGGCTGCTGGTGACCCTCTTCGGGTTCGCGGTGTCGTTCCTGGTGCGCCCGATCGGCGGTCTCGTCCTGGGTCCGCTGGGTGACCGAATCGGCCGCCAGCGGGTGCTGTTCTTCACCATGGCGCTCATGGCGGTCGCCACCGCCCTCATCGGGGTGCTGCCGACTTCCGATCAGATCGGACTGTGGGCCATCGTGCCGCTGTACCTGCTGAAGATGGCGCAGGGCTTCTCCACCGGCGGCGAGTATGCCGGTGCGACGACGTACGTCGCCGAGTTCTCCCCCGACCGCCGTCGCGGGTTCTGGTCGTCGTGGCTCGACGTCGCGTCGTACGTCGGGTTCGCTGCGGGAGCCTCGGTGGTGGCACTCACGACCCTCATCACCGAGAGCGTCTGGGGACCCACGGCGATGGTCGACTTCGGCTGGCGCATCCCCTTCCTGCTGGCGATCCCGCTCGGCGTGGTGGCGATCTGGTTCCGCCTGCGCATCCCCGAGACCCCGGCCTACGAGACGACGGTTGAGCATGAGTCGACCGTCGCCGCCGATGACCCGCTGGCGCGTCACGGCGTGGTCGGCATCCTGCGCCACCACTGGCGCCCCGTCCTCATCTGCGTGGCCATCGCCGCCGCCACCAACACGGCCGGCTACGCGCTCACCAGTTACATGCCCACCTACCTCGAGAACGAGGTCGGCGTCTCCAACCTCACCGCCGCCGTGGCGACGGTGCCGGTGCTGCTCGTCATGTCGGCGTGCCTGCCGCTCATCGGCCTGCTGAGCGACCGCATCGGGCGGCGCCCGGTGTACCTCATCGCGGCGGGCTCGACCCTCGTGCTCATGGTTCCCGCCTTCGCCGTCATGCAGATCGGCGAACTGTGGGCCGTCTTCGTGGCGCTGACGATGGTCGCGGTGCCGGTGGCCTTCTACGTCGCCGTGGCGGCATCGACGCTGCCGGCGCTCTTCCCCACGGCATCGCGCTTCGGCGCCATGGCGATCGCGTACAACGTGGCATCGTCGCTCTTCGGCGGCACGACCCCGCTGTTCAGCCAGGGCCTCATCGAACTCACCGGCAACACGTACATGCCGGCGTTCTACATCATGTTCTTCGCGCTGCTGGGCAGCGTCGCCATGCTGGCGATGAAGGAGACCGCGCAGCGGCCGCTGCTCGGCTCGGTGCCCACGGTGGAGACGCCCGCCGAAGCCGAGGCCGTGGTGGAGCGCCAGGACGAGGACCCGCTGATCGACACCTCGACCATGCCGCTCCCCATCCACCGCCCCGCCGAGTGAGTACTCACTCGGCAGCAACGGGTGCGACGCGGAGCGGAATTCGGGATCGGCGGGTCGCTTCGGCCCGCAGCGGCACGGCGAAGGCGGATGCCATCAGCAGCGCCATCCCGGCGCCGATCATCGCCCCACCCACGGTGTCGCTCAGCCAGTGCGCGTGCAGGTACGTGCGACTGAAGGCCATCAGCATCACCCACACCGCCCCTGCGATCACGACCGACAACCGCGGGAAGAGCACGGCGGCCACCACCGCGAGGGTCGCGGCGTTGGCGGCGTGCCCAGAAGGGAACGAGCCGTAGTCGCTGATCACCAGGATCTCCTCGGGGCGCGCCCGGCCGAAGAGGTGCTTGAGCACCTGCACCGCCGCGGCGCTGAAGATCGACGCCGCCACGAAGTACAGAGCACCCATGTACCGCCGCATGATCAGCAGCGCCAGCGCTCCCCCGATCGGCACAACGAAGACGCCGAACACTCCCCCGCCGAGCCAGTTCATGGCCAGTGAGAACACCGCCACCGCCTCGACCTGCCACCCCACGAGGGCCTGGTTCCACCAGTGGTCGAGCACGAAGGGCTCGGGCCCGCGCTGCAGGATCCACGCGCCCAGCGCGCAGGCGAGGGCGACGAGCACGATCCCGGGCACGAGCAGGCGCGCAATCGGACGGTTGAGGGCTTCCATCACCTCATTGTGCGACGTCAGGCAGCCCGGCGGAGGGGGCTTGCGGACGACTTGCCGCAAAGGCTATCGCGCCGCCGCCAGCCGCCCGCGCAAACGGGCACTACGGCGCGAGGCGCTACGGCGCGAGGCGCTCGACCGTCTGCGGACGCACGACCAGCCACAGCGCCAGCACCCCGATCACGCCACAACCGACCATGACCGAGGCCATCGTCGTCGGGGTGATGCCGCCATCGCCCGCGATCAACCCCACGAGCGGCGAGACGAGGCCCGCCACACCGAAGTTGACGGCGCCGACGAGCGACTGCGCAGTGCCGGCGGCCTTACCGTGGCGGTCCAGCGCCAGCACCTGCACGCACGGGAACGTGAACCCGCATCCGGTCATGAAGATGAACAGCGGCACCATCACACCCCAGATGCCCACGTCGAGGGCGTCGCAGACCAGGATGGCCGATCCGGCGACCACGAGCACCGCGGTCGAGAAGGCCATCACCCACTGCGGGCCGAAGCGGGCGGCCAGCCGCGATGCGGTCTGCACGCCGATGACGACGCCGACGGAGTTGATGGCGAACAGCAGTCCGTACTGCTGGGGGTCGAAGCCGTAGGTCTGCTGGAAGAGGAACGAGGATGCCGAGAGGTACGAGAACAGCCCACTGAAGGTCATGCCGCCGATGATGAGCACGCCGATGAAGACGCGGTCGCTGAGCACGGAGCGATACCGCTGCAGCACGGTCGTCGATCCCCGCTCAGCGCGGCGGGCCGCGGGCAGGGTCTCGGGGAGGAACGCCACCGCGCAGGTGAGCATGACGACGCCGTAGATCGCCAGGGCCACGAAGATGCCGCGCCAAGGCACGACGGTCAGCAGCGCCGAGCCGATGAGCGGTGCGACGACCGGGGCGACACCGGACACCAGCGCCAACCGGCTCAGCATGACCACGAGCCGGCGACCGCCGAACAGGTCGCGCACGATGGCGGCCGCGACGACACCGCCGGCGGCGGCGCCCGCGCCCATGAGCACCCGCGCGAGCATGAGGAGCTCGAGGTTCGGCGCGATCGCGGCCGCCGCGCTGGCGACCACGTGCAGCGCGGTCACGACGATGAGCGGCACGCGGCGGCCCACCTTGTCGCTGAGCGGACCGACGACGAGCTGACCCAGGGCGAAGCCGATCATCGTGCCCGTGAGGGTCAGCTGGATCGACGCTGCTGAGGTGCGGAAGTCCTCTTCGAGCGCCGGGAAGGCCGGCAGATAGAGGTCCACCGTGAAGGGCCCGAGCGCGGTGAGCGCACCGAGCAGGATGACGTAGAGCACGCGGCGGCGGGTCGACAGCGCGTCACCGGGGTGCAGCACGATCGGAGCGGTCGTGGGGTTGGCGCCCATGGTGCGGATGGCACCGGTCGCCGTGCGGCCTGCGGTGCGGATGGCACCGGTCGTAGCGGGGCGGTCGGTGCCTGAGGAGTCGGCGGCGGAGACGGTGGGGACGGGCGAAGTATCGAGCACGGTATCCAGGGAGTCGCAGGGCGGAATCGTCGAA
The DNA here is from genome assembly GCF_030246905.1 of Microbacterium sp. zg-Y818. Taxonomy (NCBI): domain Bacteria; kingdom Bacillati; phylum Actinomycetota; class Actinomycetes; order Micrococcales; family Microbacteriaceae; genus Microbacterium; species Microbacterium sp. zg-Y818. The sequence continues at coordinate 2,469,854 of NZ_CP126741.1, forward strand.
ACGATTCGAGAACCGGACGAGTCTAGCTCCTTCCCAGCCGTTGACCTATGCGTGCGAATAGGCTGAGGCGACCGTCGCGCCCCCGCGCGCCCCGTGCGCCCCTCCGAACCGAGATCACACATGACCCCGACACCCTCCGACCGCCCCACCAAGCGTGTGAGCGGCAACCCCGCCACCCAGGCCGACATCGCCCTCACCGTCAAGCAGCAGCGTGAGCGGCAGAAGCAGGAGAAGCTCGCGCAGTACCAGCGGGGAGCTCGCCAAGCGTCGCCGCAGCAAGCTCGTGTGGTGGGCCGTGGGCGTCGCTGCGGCCATCGCGGTCATCGCGCTCGTCGTGGCATCCATCGTCTTCACGCCCAAGCCCGTCGCATACGACCGCGGTGACGGCGACGGGACGGCGATCCCGGGCGTCGAGACGTTCGAGAACACCGCCACCCACGTCGAAGGCACCGTCGCCTACCCGCAGACCCCGCCGGCCGGCGGCGACCACAACGCCGCCTGGCTGAACTGCGGCATCTACTCCGAGCCGGTCCCGAACGAGAACGCGGTGCACTCGCTCGAGCACGGCGCCGTGTGGATCACCTACGACGCGGATGCCGTCGACGAGGCGGGCCTGGATGCCATCAAGGCCAAGCTGCCGTCGAGCTACGTGCTCCTCTCCCCCCACGAGGGCCTCGACGCGCCCGTGGTGATGAGCGCATGGAACGCCCAGCTGAAGCTCGACGGACCCGACGACGAGCGCATCGAGGACTTCCTGGACGCCTACTGGCGCAGCCAGAGCGTCCCCGAGCCCAACGCCGCCTGCACCGGCGCCATCGACGGTCCGGGCAAGCAGTCATGACCGAGGCCCCGCGGCGTCGGTGGATCGCGGTCGTGCTGATTGCGGTCGCGGTCGCCGCGGTGGCCTTCGCCGCCGGCCGGTTCTCTACCTTCACGGCATCCGGTCCGGCCCTTCCCGCGAACGACTCCGCCGAAGCGGGGTTCGCCCGCGACATGCAGGCGCACCACGCGCAGGCGATCGAGATGGCGATGACGGCCTATCGCAAGACCGACGACGAACAGCTGCGCGTGCTTTCTTACGACATCGCCACGGGGCAGGCCGGCCAGCGGGGCGAGATGTTCGACTGGCTGGTCAAGTGGGGGCTCCCGCAGGCCGGCGGCGCACCCATGGCGTGGATGGCGGCGTCGGATGCCGGTCACGATCACGGCGTCACGGGCACGGCGACCCTCTCCCCCGAGCAGGAGCGCGAGGCCATGGGCATGGCATCCCCCGCTGAGCTCACCGCTCTCGCCGAGGCGCAGGGCACCGCCGGCGACTGCCTGTTCCTGTCGCTGATGATCCGCCACCATCAGGGCGCGATCCCGATGGCCGAAGCCGTGCTGGAGCTCGGCTCGGAACCGCGCACCCTCGCCGTGGCCGCGAGCATGAGGGACTCCCAGCGGTTCGAGATCGACGCGATGACCGCCGCCCAGCAGCGCCTGGCCTGCTCCCCCTGACCCCCACCCCCACCGCCCGCCGGTCGCGGCCCCACCGCCCACCGAGCGGTGAAACGAACACTGACGGCCGAGACCGTGGGAATCACCCACCGTCTCGGCCGTCAGTGTTCGTCTCAGGGGCCGTTGCGGCCGGTCACCCCTTCGTCGAGCCGGCCAGCAGGCCGCGCACGAAGTACCGCTGCAGCGCGAGGAACACGATCAACGGGACGATGATCGCGATGAACGCTCCCGCCGTCAGCAGGTGCCAGTCCTGGCCACGGCTTCCGGTCATCTCCGCCAGCAGCTTCGTGATCGGCCCGACGTTGCCGTCCGCGAAGATCAGCGCCACGAGCAGGTCGTTCCACACCCAGAGGAATTGGAAGATCGCCACCGACGCGATGGCGGGCATCGTCAGCGGCAGGATGATGCGGAAGAAGATCTGCCCGTGCCCGGCACCGTCCACACGCGCCGCTTCGATGACCTCGCCCGGGATCTCCGAGACGAAGTTGTGCAGCAGGAATATCGTCAGCGGCATCGCGAAGATCGTGTGCGCGATCCACACCTGCGCGTAGCCGGCCTGGCCGATCCCCTCGATCACCGGGAACCCGAACAGGGTGCCGTTGGAGAACAGCTGCAGCAGCGGAATGAGCGCCATCTGGATCGGCACGATCTGGAGGGCGAACACCATGATGAACAGCATGTTCTTGCCGCGGAAGTCCATCCACGCGAAGGCGTAGGCCGCGAGCAGGGCGATGGAGATCGGGATGATCGTCGCCGGAAGGGTGATGGCGATGGAGTTGACGAACGCGCCCGCCATATTCAGCTGGCTGTTGCCGGCCTGCAGAGCCTCGGTGTAGTTCTCGAACGTCCATCCCCAGTTGGAGAACGCGGTCCACCATCCGGTGGTCTGGATGAGCTCCCGCGGTCGGAACGACGAGATGAACAGGCCGAAGGTGGGCAGCGTCCACAGCACGGCGATGACCAGCGCGGCCAGGGTTGCCCCGCGCGAGGTGAGGCGGTTCTTCGTGCGTCCGGCGACCGAGCGCTCGATCTTGCGCTCACCGCGTCGGAGGTCCTGCCGGGTCTCTTCGTCGACCGGGAGGTCGATCGGCGCCACGTTGCTCATCGGATCTCCCTCTGCTTCTTCAGCTGCCTGGCGTTGTAGATCACGAGCGGCAGCACGAGCACGAACAGCACGACGGCGAACGCAGCCGAGCGTCCGCCTTCGAAGCTGCGCAACTGCGTGTACATCTCGTTGGCGATGACGGAGGTGTTGTTCGCGCCGGCCGTCATCGTGCGGACGATGTCGAAGACCTTCAGCGAGGCGATCGAGATGGTCGTCAGCACCACGATGAGAGATCCGCGGATGCCGGGGACGATCACGTTGATGAACCGCTGCCACCCGTTCGTGCCGTCGAGCTGGGCCGCCTCGATCTGCTCGGTGGGCACACCCTTGATGGCGGCGGAGAGGATGACCATCGCGAAACCGGTCTGCACCCAGATGAGCACGACGATGAGGAACAGCGTGTTCCACGGCTGCACCGCGAGGAAGTTCAGCGGCTCGCCGCCGAGCCACACGATGACCTGGTTGGCCAAGCCGATCTGCTCCTGGCCGGCCGGGCGGGCGGTGTAGACGAAGCGCCAGATGATCGAGGCGCCCACGAACGAGATCGCCATCGGCAGGAAGACGAGGATCTTGTAGTACTTCTCGCCGCGCGTCTTGTCGATGAAGTATGCGTACGCCAGGCCGGCGATGGTCGAGACGACCGGCGCGATGACGACCCACACGATCGTGTTCGCCACGACGCGGATGCCCTGCGGCTGGGTGAAGATCCAGGCGAAGTTCTCGAGCCCGACGAACTCGGTGGTGTTGCGGTTCATGAACGCCTGGCCGGTGGTCTGGATGGCCGGAATGATCAGGCCGACGACGACGAGCAGCAGCGCCGGCGCCAGGAACGCCACGAGCACGAACAGCGACCCGGCGCCCTCCTTCGAGCGCATGTCGAGGAAGAAGAACAGCAGGCCCAGCACCGCCGCGGCGATGACCGCTTCGGTCCACGATTCCAGGACGAGCAGCACCAGCGCAGGTGCGGCGACGCACACCGCCAGGCGGATGACCGTGTAGATGCGCCCGCGACGGGGCGCGATCTCCACGAGGAACAGGATGAGCCCGACCACGACGACGAACACGCCGATGATGATCGGGATCTGCAGCAGCGGCGTGAGGTTGCTCAGCCACTGGAAGAAGGCGGACATGGGTTCCTTTCGAGTTCGTCAGCGCACTCTGGGAAAAAAGCGGGGCCGGCCGCTTGTCGCGGTCGGCCCCGCCATGCGTGGAACCGTCAGCTGGACGGCCACCCCGACTCGATCTGCTCGAGCACCGTGGCGGTGTCCGAACCGTTGACCCAGTCGTTCATGCCCTTGAAGAACGTGTTGGTGCCGACTCCCGAAGGCATCAGATCCGACGCGTCGAACCGGAACGTGGTGGTCGGGTCCTGGAGGATAGAGATGGCCTCCTTCAGGATCTCGCTCGAGGCGTTCTCGGGGTCGAGGCCGGTGTTGGCGCTGATGACGCCGCCCAGCGAGACACGCGAGTTCGCCCACTCAGGGCTGGAGAGGTAGGTCTGCACCTTCTGGGTGGCCTCGTCGTCGCTGAACGCGCCGACGATCTCGCCACCGCCGGTGACGACCGCGCCCTCAGCGGCCGCGCCGCCGAAGCTCGGGGTCTGGAAGGCCCACAGGTCGCCGTCCTCGGCCACCGTGCCGCCCGCGTCGACGATGAAGCCGTCGAAGAAGGATGCCTGGTGGTGAAGGGCGCACTCACCCGAGACGAGTGCGGATGCCGTGTCGCCGAACGGGGTCGTCACGATCGTGTCCGTGCCACCGAAGCCGGCGTTGACGTAATCCGGGTTCTTGAGGATCTTGCCGACCTCTTCGAACGCCGAAGCGATCTGCGGGTCGGTGAAGGGCACCTCGTTGGCGACCCACTGGTCGTAGACCTCGGGGCCGGCTTGACGCAGCACGATGTCCTCGACCCAGTCCGTTCCCGGCCAGCCGGTTGCGGCATCCGAGCCGAAGCCCGCACACCAGGGGGCGCCGCCGGTGTCGGCCTGGATCTGAGCGGTCAGGTCCAGCAGACCCTGCCAGTCGGTGGGCACTTCGTACCCGTTCTCCTCGAAGAACGTCGGCGAGTACCAGACCCAGCCCTTGACGCTCGCCATGAGCGGTGCGCCGTAGAGGGTGCCGTCATACGTGGCGTACTCGGCCCAGTCCTCGGACCAGTACTCCTCGACGTTCTCGACCACCGATTCCGGAGCGGGCTTGAGGAACCCGAGCTCCGCCATGTCCTTCATCAGACCGGGCTGCGGGAAGATCGCGAGGTCGGGGGCGTTGCCGCCCTGCGCACGCACCGCGATCTGCGCTTCGAACTCCTTCGACGCCTCGTACTCGATGTCGATGTCGTTCTCTTCTTCCCACTCTGCCCACGACTCCTCGAGCAGGTCGGCCTCGGTGTCCGAGATCGTTCCGTAGATGGTGACGACGTTGCCGTCGTCGGCGCCGCTCTCGCCGCCCCCACCGCCTGATCCCGGGCCGCCGCTGCAGCCGGCGAGCGCGAGCGCTCCGACCGTCAGGAGCGATCCGGTTGCAAGCATTCTGCGCGGGATGGTCTTCATGCGTGTCCTCCTCATCGAGCCGACGCGCGCGGCGCGTCGTCGCTACACAAATCGTGCGGGAAGCGGTGCGGGTTCTGGAACCGCTTCCGGCTCCCACGCTAGGGGACGCTGACACAGGACTCAACCACGGTTGATAACAAGTCGGTAAAGGCAACCATGGGTGCGCTCCCACCCTGGCCCCGCTCGGCGACGGCGCAGTGGCGGGGTTCTCGGTGTTCGTGGCAGGATGCCGCTGGAACCGGTTCCGAGTTTCGCGCCACAATGATGCGGCGACGGTGAATCGAAGGAGATCTCTCATGAGCGGAATTGCCGACGTCGCGCGGCGCGCCGGCGTCTCGAAGGCGACGGCCAGTCGCGCCCTCACGGGCAGCAGCCAGGTCTCGGATCAGACGCGCCGACGCGTGCAAGAGGCGGCGGAGGCGCTGGGCTACGTCCCGTCGACGAGCGCGGTCAGCCTCGCGACCGGACGCACCCGCAACATCGGGGTGATCATGCCCCGGCTGAACCGCTGGTTCTTCGCCGAGGTGCTCGAGGGCATCCAATCCGAGCTTCTCTCCCACGGCTTGGACCTGACCCTCTACGACGCCCGGCCCGGAACGGCGGGGCGCCGCCGCATCTTCGACGACTTCCTGGCCCGCAAGCGGTTCGACGGGCTCATCGCCGTCGCCCTCGACCCGGACGATCACGAGCTGGACCGCCTGCTGCGGTTGGGCAGACCGGTGGTCAGCGTCGTCGGCGACGCCGGCACCGGCGTGGTGACGCTGGACGACGCGCACGCTGCGGAGCGGGCCACCGAGCACCTGCTCGCCCTGCAGCACACCGACATCGCCTTCCTCGGCGGCGGCGACGCGCAGCCGTGGGCGTGCGTGGACCGGCGGCGCTACGAGGGGTACGAGCGGGCGATGGCTGCGGCGGGTCTTCCGCCTCGTCACATCGCCGCGCCGGCCTCGCTGCCCGGAGGGTATGCCGCGGCCGTCGACGCGCTGAGCGACGCCCGCGCTCGTCCTACGGCTCTGGTCGCCGTCTGCGACGAGGCGGCGGTGGGAGCCATCATCGCGGCTCGGCGGCTGGCCATCCCCGTTCCCGGCGGCCTCAGCGTCGTCGGCATCGACGACCACGAATACGCCGAGATGTTCTCACTGACGACCCTCGCGCAGAACCCACGCCAGCAGGGCGTGGCAGCGGCCCGCATGCTCGTGGGCGAACTGCAGTCGCCGACGGCGACGCCGGCCGCCCACCTGCTTCAGGCGCGGCTCATCGTGCGCAATTCCACCGCCGCACCCAGCGGCACGCCGGGGGTCGTCGTGACCGACACCGGATTGCTGGACCACGCATGATGAAGGCCCCGGATGCCGTGGCATCCGGGGCCTTCATCGCAGAAGCGTGATTACTTGAGGGTAACCGTCGCGCCGGCCTCTTCGAGAGCGGCCTTGGCCTTCTCGGCGGCCTCCTTGTTGGCGCCCTCCAGGACGGCCTTGGGGGCACCGTCGACGACGGCCTTGGCCTCGCCGAGGCCCAGCGAGGTGAGCTCGCGGACCGTCTTGATGACCTGGATCTTCTTGTCGCCAGCAGCCTCGAGGATGACGTCGAAGGAGTCCTTCTCCTCAACCTCTTCAGCAGCAGCGCCGCCACCGGCGCCGGCAACGGCGACGGGAGCAGCAGCGGTGACGTCGAACTTCTCCTCGAACGCCTTCACGAACTCGCTGAGCTCGACGAGGGTCAGGCCGGCAAACTGCTCGAGCAGCTCCTCAGTGGTGAGCTTCGCCATGATGTATCTCCTAGATAGATGGGGTTTGTGGGAAAAATGCCGCGGGTCGCTTACGCGGCCTCAGCGGTCTCCAGCTTTTCGCGAAGCGCGTCGATGGTGGCCGCAGCCTTGCCCATCGTCGCCTTCATCATGCCCGCCGCCTTCGCCAGCAGAACCTCACGGCTCTCGAGCGAGGCGTACTTGTTGACCTCGTCGGCAGTGAGGGTGTTGCCCTCGAAGATGCCGCCCTTGATCACGAGAAGCGGGTTGGCCTTGGCGAAGTCACGCAGAGCCTTCGCGGTGGCGACGAAGTCGCCGTGCACGAACGCGACGGCCGACGGACCCTTGAGGTCCTCGTCCAGCGCGGTGATCCCCGCGTTGTTCGCGGCGATCTTGGTCAGCGTGTTCTTCACCACGGCGTACTGCGCGTCCTGACGGATGTCGTTGCGCAGCTGCTTGAGCTGGGCAACCGTCAGACCGCGGTACTCGGTCAGCAGGACGGCGTTCGAGTTCTCGAAGTTCTTCGTGAGCTCGGCGACCGATGCATCCTTCTGCGCCATGGTCACTCCTTGATGTGTACGAGACGCTCCGCGGTGGCGGGCGTCGACCTCAGCCCGTCGCTCCCTCACAACAAAAAAGCTCCGGCGCAAGCGCACGGAGCTGAATTCCTGAGAATCGTTCTGTACACCTGCGTGGGCCCCTGCTGTGCAGAGCTTCGATCGTGATGCGCTTGCGCGCACACCGATGACCGACGGTCTTTGGCTTGTGTCCCAGCATACGTCGTACGCTCCATGCGGCAAAATCCGCCCTGGCCCCAGAATTGGGGACTTCTCCCCATCCCCCTCTCCCCCGCACCGTTCCTACGCTGAGTGCGAGCAGGGAGGAGAGCTGATGCCGGATCTCAGAGTGGACACCGAGGCGCTGCGGCGGACGCAGGCGACGCTTTCGGACATCGGTCAACGCCTGGAGGCTGCGACAAGCGGATTCGCGTCGATTTCGGGGGCGAGCGTGGCCCACGCAGACCTTCGCAGCCGATTGGACGAGCTCGGGAGCTCGTGGGGTATCGGGCTGAAGAAGCTCGGCGAATACGCCGGCGGTGCGGCGACCGCGCTCAACGGCGTCGCCGACGCGTTCGAGGGCACCGACGACGCGCTCGCCGACGCGCTCAGCACGCCGCCGTCGCAGGCCGCGTCGCACCGACCCGGTGGTGCGCGGTGAGCGCATTCGCCGCGCTCGGGTTCGACCCGGCGCCGGGCGATGTCGCGGCGGTGCGTTCCTTCGCCGAGCAGTTGGAGACGGGCCGTCGGAGCGCCGACGATGCACTGGACCTCATGAGAGGCGGGGATTCCGCGGAGTGGCAGGGCATGACCGCCGACGCCTTCCGCTCGTCGTTGGATTCGGAGTTCCGCCCCCACCTGCGCGACATCCGCACCGCCTTCGAGGATTCCCGGGGGGCGCTGACGGAGTGGGCCGACCGGCTCGCCGACTTCCAGGCGCGCGCAGCCCGCCTGGAAGAACAGGCCCGCGTGGCGCAGGCCACGCTCGCCAGCCGCCAGAGCTCGCTGGCGACCACGACCTCGCAGTACCGCGCCGACCCGCTGGCGGAAGGCGCCGGCGACGACCTGGCCCTCGCCCTGCGGCTCGCCGAGAGCGCGCAAGGCGATCTCGACGGCATCCGCCGTCGCGCGCGGACGCTGCAGTCCGAGGTCGAGGGGTGCGCCACGGTCTGCGCCCAGGCGCTTCAGGGCAGCTCGGAGATCATCTCCAAGTACTCGGGCAGCAACTGGGACAAGTTCAAGGACTTCGTCAGCGGCGTGGGCGACTCGATCGCCGATGCCGCGGACTGGTTCATGGACAACGTGATGCCCATCCTCGAGGACATCATCGACACCATCGGTCCGATCATGGCGGTCGTCGCCCTGTTCGCCGCGTTCATCCCGGGGGTGGGCCAGGCCATCGGCGCCATCGCACTGGGGCTCGCGATCGCCTCGGTCGCGATCGACGGCCTGCAGGCGCTGCGCGGGGAGGAGGGCGCGGCCGGCGACTTCGTCATGGGGCTCGCCGGGCTCGCACTCGGCGGTGCGCTGGGTAAACTCGGCACCGCGCTGGGCAACGGCACCCGCCAGGTGCTGATCCCGGTGATCCAGGGCGGCGGAGGCCTGGCTCTCGCGGGCGGCGGTTCGGCCGCCGCAGCCGGCAGCCTCACGCTCGCCTTGCGTTTCAACCCGATCGCCCTGCAGGCCAACACCCTGTGGATGTCGACCAAGCTCACGGAGGCGCATATGTCCGGCACCGACATGGTCGGCGCGATGACCCAGCCCGCGGTCAACCTCGGCGAGCGCGTGCGCAACCTCGCCTCCGGCGACGGCCCGCGCACCGATGCGGAACTGGCCGAGCGTGGCCGCGACTGAGCCGCGGATACCGTGGCAGCGGGTGCCGCAGGGCTGGATCGAGCTGGCGGCTTTCCGTGACGACACCGTCGCCGAGGGCTGGTGGCAGCAGTATCTGGCCGCCGCGGGCGACGCGGTGGACGACGAGACGCGTGCCGGACTGACGCAAGGCTTCCGCGCGGGCCGCGATGTGCTGCGCGCAGCGCCTTTCGCGTTCACCTTCGCCGGAATCTTCCCCTGGATCTCGGAGACGCCCACGGTGTTCTTCATCGGCACGACGATCCTCCCCTCCCCCGAAGACGCACGGGCGGCGCGAATGGCGGGGAGCCTGTCGGGCCTCGTCCGCATCGGCGACGACGTGCAGACGGAATCGTTCGTCGCCCTCGACGGCCGTAACGGGTGGTCGACCACCAGCCGTTACCTTCTGCCGAACGGGGACGAGGTCGGGGTCATCCTCGCCGATGTGCCGCTCCCCGACGCGAGCGGCCATGTGTTCGTGGTGGCGCTGACCCCTGACCCCGAGCACCTCGACGCCCTTGCGCCCTACGCTGCGCTCGCACTGGATTCCACGACCTTGCTCGATCCCGACCAGGAGGCGCCGGCCTACCCCGGGCCCGATATTCTGGCCGCTTCCGTCCCCCCAGGAGACTGACGTGTTCGCAATGATCCAGCCGGCGACGCTCGCCCTTGTGGAAACGGCGGAGCGCGCGCGGGCCGCGGGCGAGGTCGCCACCGTGCCGCAGGGCATGAACATCGCCGGCGTGGACGCGGCCACCGAGGCCGTGCGGGCGGATTACGGCCGAACGTCACGGTGGCTGCTCGGGCTGCTGGGCACGACGGGGGATGCCGCCGCCGGGCTGGCCGCGATCTTCGCCGGCTTCGGGTTGTCGGTGGCGGGCACAGATCCAGCGACGGCTGCACTCTCCGGCGCCGTCGGCGTCGTGATCGCCCTTGCGCTCGCACTGCCCTCGACTCTGCTGCTGTGGCGACTGCATCTGTCAGGACGACGCCTTGCCCGGGCCACGGCCTTCTGGGCAGCGCTGCCGTACCTGTCGGGCGCGCGCCGTCCCGTCCCGGGTGATTATTTCGCGGTGCGCTTCCTTGCCTACTCCCCCGACCTGCTCATCCGGGTGATCTCATCGGTGGGCGCATTTCTGGCGGCGGTGTTCTCGCTGTCGATGATCTTCTACGCCACCGCCGTCGACCCCGACCCGACTCTCGCGGTCATCGCGGTGCTGTGGTCGGTGCTGTTCGTTGCGGTGACGATCGGGCAGTTCGGTGGCATCCAGCGCATTCAGGTGGGCTACAGCCATCGCGATCCACTGGGCTACGAACGGCGGATGCGCCGCGCCCGCACCTGACCGGCTGCGGCGCGCCCGGCCGACGAGATCCGACCCGCCGCCGAGCGGCGTGGAGGGCGGATGCCGTCGGCGGCCGGGTTTAGGGTCGATGTGTGACCCCCGAACTCTCCGCTCGCATCGTCGCGGATTCCCGCGACCGCGTGGCGTGGGTGCGGGCGCGCTCGCGCGGCATCACGGCAACGGATGTCGCGGCGCTGACATCCGAGAAGGCGATCGCCCGCGCCGCCGACGCCAAGCTGCTCGGATCAGGATTCTCGGGCAACGCCTACACCGATCACGGACGCCGCCGCGAACCGGAGATCGCCCGCTGGGTCGCCGCGACCCACGGCATCCAGCCGTCGTCGGCACTGTTCCACGCCGTGGTCGAGAAACGGCACCTGGCCACGCCCGACGGCGTCGGACTCGATAAGAACGGCCGGGTGATCCTGGCCGAGATCAAGACGACCAACAAGCACTGGCGGTCGATTCCGCGCTCCTACCTGCGTCAGGTGTGGTGGCAGCAGCACGTGCTCGGCGCCGAGCGCACCCTCGTGACCTGGGAGCAGCACGTGGACTTCGTGCCCGTCGGCGACGAACCGCGGTGCGCATGGGTGGACCGCGACGAGTACGAGATCGGCAAGCTGGTGAAGCTCGCCACCGCCCTCATCGACGAGCTGTACCACCGCACGATGCAGCGCCGCACCCTCGTCGCCCCGCCGACCGCCCCGCGCGAGCCCTTCCGCGCCCTCGCCCTCGCCGAGTGAGTACTCGCGTTCCCCAGTGAGTACTCGCCTTCCCCAGTGAGTACTCGCGTTCCCGAGTGAGTATTCACCTACGGCGGTGGCGACCCTCTCCGCCGAAATGGTTGACTCACGTCAACCCCGGAGATACAGTTGACCTATCTCAACCGTTGATGTCCATCAACTTCCGGTCGCCAGCGTGGTCGCACCGTCTCGCATCCATCCCAAGGAGACCCGTGCCGAAGTCCCCCCGCCCGAACGATCCCGCCACCACTGCGGAGAAGCTCGCCCACCGCCGCGTGCTCGAAGCCCTCTCCGGCCTGATCCTCGGCATGTTCGTGTCGATGCTCGCCTCGACGGTGGTCTCGACGTCACTGCCGGTCATCCTGCACGACCTCGGCGGCGGCCAGTCCGCATTCACGTGGGTCGTCACCGCGACGCTGCTGACGACCGCGATCTCCACGCCTATCTGGGGAAAGCTCGCCGACCTCACCAACCGCAAGGTGCTGTACCAGCTTGCGATCGTGATCTTCGTGCTCGCCACGGCGGCTGCCGGGTTCTCGCAGAACCCCGAGACCCTCATCGCCTTCCGGGCGCTTCAGGGCATCGGCGCCGGCGGCCTCGCCGCCCTCAGCCAGGTGCTCATGGCCGACATCATCAGCCCACGCGAACGCGGCCGCTACATGGGCCTGTTCGGCGCCGTCATGGCCGTCGCAACCGTAGGCGGTCCGCTCCTGGGCGGCCTCATCACGGATGCCTGGGGCTGGCGCTGGAACTTCTTCGTCGCCCTCCCCGTCGCGGTCGCGGCCCTGCTCATCGTGCAGCGCAACCTGCACGTGCCGCCGCGGCCGAAGCAGAAGGCCCGCATCGACTACCTCGGCATCGTGCTGCTGTCGGTCTCGGTGTCGCTGCTGCTGATCTGGGTGTCGCTCGCGGGTGACTCGTTCCAGTGGTGGAGCGTCGAGTCGGCGCTCATGCTCGGCGGCGCAATCGTCGGCGCCGCCCTGTTCGTGCTGGTGGAGCTGCGCTCGCGCGAGCCGCTGATCCCGCTGACGCTCTTCCGCGACCGCACCTTCACGCTGTCGGTCATCGCCTCGATCGCCACCGGCATCGCGATGTTCGGTGCGTCGGTCTACCTCAGCCAGTACATGCAGCTCGCCCGCGGCGCGACGCCCACCGAAGCCGGCATCATGACCATCCCGATGATCGCCGGCCTGCTGGTCTCGTCGATGGGCATCGGCGCGCTGATCACCAAGACGGGCCGCTGGAAGGCGTTCCTGGTGATCGGTGCCGTCCTGCTGACCGCCGGCTCGACGCTGCTGTCGACGATCGAGTACGACACCGACTTCACGCTCGTGTCGATCTACATGTTCCTGCTCGGTGCGGGTGTGGGCATGACAATGCAGAACCTCGTGCTGGTGGTGCAGAACACCGCCAAGCCCTCCCAGATCGGCGTCGCGAGCTCGGGAGTGACGTTCTTCCGCAGCCTCGGCGGCACGATCGGCGTGTCGGTGATGGGCGCCGCCCTCGCCTCGCGCGTCACCGAGCTCGTCGCCGAGCGCGCCGACGACATCGCCGCCGCCCTGGCGAGCCTCGGCGAGCAGGGCCCGGTCTGGGCCGCCCAGCTGCAGACCGGCGCCCTCCCCTCCGTCGCGACCATGCCCCCCGCGCTGCGGGTGATCTTCGAGCAGATGTACGCCAACGGCATCTCGCGCGCCTTCCTCATCGCGGTGCCGTTCGCCGTGGTCAGCCTCGTCGCGATCGTCTTCCTCCCGCGCACCCCGCTGACCTCGATGACCACCACCGAACGCCTGCACGCCGCGGAGGCCGACTTCGCGACGGTCTCGGTTCCCGAGGGGATGAGCTCCCTCACGGCCTCCAACCGCGTCATGGACGCGACGGATGTCGTGGACCCGACGGATGCCGCAGACCCGACGGATGCCGCAGACGAGGCCTCCGGCCCCCGCGATGCGCGCCGGTAGGGTGGTCACGATGACGAGCGAGGAGACCTCCGAGGAACGCGCCGAGGCGGTGCGGGCCCTGGAAGGGGAGTTCAGCGAGCTGATCGTCCGCTTCCGCAAGATCATCACCGAGAACGCCGACCGGGTGAGTCCCGGCATGCTGCCCGGCGCCTACAAGGTGTTCACCAGCATCGTGCGCTGCGAGCCGGTGACGCAGGCTGCCCTGGCCGAGACCCTCGCGGTCGACAAGGGACAGCTGAGCCGCACCGTGCGCGAGCTCGAGGATCTGGGGCTGGTCACGCGCACGCCGGATCCCGCGGACGGCCGATCGAGCCTGTTGTCCCCGACCCCCGAGGGGCTGGCGCGCCTGGCCGCGGCCCGTGCGCCGCAACAAGGCACGCTGCACGCCGCGCTCGAGGACTGGGATCTGGGCGACATCCGCAACCTCACCGAACTGCTGCGCGCCCTGACGACCGGCACGCCCCCGGCCTGACGGGACCCGCTTTCCCGGCTTCTGAACCGTGAGACCCGATCTGGCGGCCGAGACCATGGTTGTTTCCCACGGTCTCGGCCGCCAGATGTCGTTTCAGCGATTGCGGGGGCGGGGGCGGGCGGGCGGGCGGCTGCGCGGCAGCGGGCGCGGCGCGGCCCGGTACTCCCCCCGCCTACTGGTTCTGGAAAGCGGCGTCGAACGACGCTGTCGGAGCCTCCCACAGCAGCGAGCGCACGAACCCCAAGGCCTCCGCGGCCCCGTGCAGCCGGTCCATGCCGGCATCCTCCCACTCGACCGAGATCGGCCCGACGTAGCCGATCGCATCGAGGGCGCGGAAGGCATCCTCCCACGGCACGTCGCCCCGCCCGGTCGAGACGAAGTCCCAGCCGCGGCGCGGATCACCCCACGGCAGGTGCGAACCCAGCACGCCGGCGCGGCCGTTGCGCGGGCGCAGCCGGGTGTCCTTGCAGTCCACGTGGTAGATGCGGTCGGGAAAATCGAGGATGAACCCGACGGGGTCGATGTTCTGCCACATCATGTGGCTGGGGTCCCAGTTGAACCCGAACGCGCCGCGATGGTCGATCGCCTCCAGCGCCCGCACCGAGCTCCAGTAGTCGTACGCGATCTCGCTCGGGTGCACCTCGTGCGCGAACCGCACCCCCTCCCCGTCGAAGACGTCGAGGATCGGGTTCCAGCGGGCGGCGAAATCCTCGAAGCCCGCCTCGATGACGGATGCCGGCACCGGCGGGAACATCGCCACGTACGGCCAGATCGATGACCCCGTGAAGCCGACGACGGTGTCGACGCCGAGCTTGCGGGCCACCCGCGCGGCGCGCTTCATGTCCTCGGCCGCGCGCCGGCGCACCCCCTCGGGCTCGCCGTCGCCCCACACGTAGTCGCGCAGGATCGCCTTGTGACGGAAGTCGATCGGCGCGTCGCACACCGCCTGCCCGCCCAGGTGGTGCGAGATCGCGAAGAGCGACAGCCCGTGGCGGTCGAGGATCTCGAGCCGCGACCTCAGGTACGCGTCGTCCTCGTCGGCGCGGCGGAGGTCGAGGTGGTCCCCGGATGCCGCGACCTCGAGGCCGTCGTAGCCCCATCCCGCGGCCAGGCGCGCGACCTCCTCGAAGGGCAGGTCGGCCCACTGGCCGGTGAAGAGGGTGACGGGGTGGTGTGCCATGTGTGCTCCTTCGCAAGTGGTGCCCGCATCGTCGGCGATGCGGGGTCAGCGCTGTTCGTCCAGCGCGGTGAGATAGGCCAGCGATCTCTCCGCCAGCGCATCCTGGGATGCCGCAAGCGGACGCCACACAGATGCCGCGACGGCGATGGTGGCATTGTCCCCCGTGAAGCTCTCCACGCCCAGGATCCCGTCGTATCCCGCGTCGTCGAGTGCGTCGAGCACCGCCGGCCAGTCGGTGTGGTCGTCTCCGACCGGGCCCCGGTCGTTGCCGCACACCTGCACGTGGGCGATGGCGCCTCCGGCGGCACGGATGGCGTCGGTGGGGCGCTTCTCCTCGATGTTGAGGTGGTAAGTGTCCAGCGCCAGGCCCACGCCCGACCCCAGCAGCGGCCCGAACACCTCCAGCGCCTGCCCCACGGTGTTCACCACGCTCGTCTCGTAGCGGTTGAGGGGCTCGATCGCGAGCGTGACCCCGCTGTCGACGGCGAGCTCGGCCAGGGGCGCGAGGTTGCGGCGAAGCTGCGCGGCGGCATCCTCCCGCTCCGCCGCGCTCATCCGCCAGGTGACCCCCGTGGGGGCGTAGAGGGGCCCGGCCACGACGGGGCTCCCGAGCACGCGGGCCGCCTCGATGCAGACGCGGAGGTACTGCTGGGTGGCCGCGACGTTTCCCGCCCGCTCGAGCAGGGAGCGCCCTGGTCCCATCGCCCCGACGACGACACCGCGCAACCCGAGCGCGTCGAGCAGGTCCCGCGCTCGCGATGCCGACCAGTCGCCGACGCTTTCGAGCGGCAGCTCGACCGCCCCGAACCCCATCGCAGCGATTCGGGGAGCGAGGCGGTCGAGCGACTCATCCGTCAGCGGCGAGGTCCACACCCAGGTGTTGACGCCGATGATCCGACGCATGTCGTCAGGGCATCTGACGCTGCTGCCAGACCTCCGGGTAGCCCGGGAGGTTCTCACCGCCGAACTTGGCGTAGTGACCGTCGGGCATGCCCTCGTTCTCGGTGAGGTAGCGGTCGAGCTCGTCCTCGGTGACGGGGCTCTGCGGCAGCACCCACTCCTTGGGGATCTCCTCCCCGGCGAAGATGCTCTGGATCGCCAGCAGGGGCGTGCGCCACTGGAAGTTGGAGTACACCGGCGCCAGGCCCGTGAGGCCCGTGTCCTGCCACTTGCGCAGGAAACTCATCTCGTCCTCCCCCGTCATGACGGGGTAATCCGCACCGGCGTCCTCGAACGCCTCGATGGCGGCCACGGCGCCGTCGCCGGCATCCATCCAGACACCTGCCACGTCACCCTTCGCGAGCTCGTCGCTGAGGATGTTCTTGATCTCGGCCGGGTCGCCGCCGGAGAAGTAGTCGACCGCCTCGATGCCGGCCTCGTCGAAGAGCTTCTCCGCCGCCGCCCAGCGATGCTCGAGCACGTCGACGCCCGGGAGGATCCGCAGCGCCACGACCTTGTCGCCCTCCTGCAGGTTGTCGATGAGGAACTGGGCGGTGTCGATGCCCCACGCGAACCCGCCGATCGGGTGGATGAAGGTCACCGGGCAATCCGTGTTCACGCCCCGGTCGAACACGATCACCGGCTTGCCGGTCTCGCAGGCGCGTTCGACGGCGGGCGTCATGGCCGCCGTGGAGTTGGGCGAGATGACGAACACGTCGCAGTCACCCTCGGCGATGAAGTAGTCGATGTCCGCGATCTGGGTGTCGTCGGAGTCCTGCGCGTCGCGGGTCTCCATCTCACTGATGACGCCCGCGTCCTGCAGCGCCTTCAGCTGCTGGTTCATCGTGATCCAGCCGGTCTGACGCCACGGGTTGGAGATCGACGCGTTGGCGAAGCACGCCTTCTTCGCACCGTCGCTGGCGTACTGCGCGGTGTCGACCATCTCCGCGTCGATGTGCTGCAGGTACGGCTCGTCCTCGGGGCCGGCGGGTTCCACCTCGCGCTGGGCGAACTGGGCGTCGAAGAGCTCCTGGTCGAACCACTCGTTGCCGGCCGGCGCCGCCGCGTCACCGGATTCGGTGGCGTCCGGCGGCGCCACCGCGGGGTCGGTCGTGCACGCCGCGAGGGCGAAGAGGCCGACGAAGGCCACCGATGTGGTGGCGATCTTCATTGATCGTCGCATTGCTTATTCTCCTCTGGTTGCCGTGCCGCCGTCGGCGGCCAGGACGGATGGTGCGGGCGTGGCATCCGACCCGCCCGGAGGCGTCTCGGAGTCCGCCTCGGGTGCGGGGGTGGCCGGTGGTGTCGCGCGGCGGCGGGCGCGGAACGCGACACCCGAGTACGCCACGGCGGCGATGATGATGACGCCCTGCACGGAATCGCGCAGCGACGTGGGGATCTCGGCGAAGTTCATCAGCAGGAACAGTGCCTCGAGCACGAACGCCCCGGCCACCGCGGAGACGATCCAGCCGCGGCCCCCGCCGAGCACGACGCCGCCGAGCACGACGGCGGTGATGGCGATGAACTCGTAGCCGCGACCGACCGCGGGGTGCACACCGGCGTAGCCGACCAGCAGCACGGCGGTGAGGGTGGCCGACAGCGACGAGAGCACGAACGCGCGCGTGACGATCCACCAGTCCCGCGCGCCGGAGTACCGGACGGCACGCGGGTTGTCGCCGATCGCGATGAGCATCTTGCCCAGTGGGCGGCGGGTGAGCCAGATCGCGAAAGCCAGCCAGGCCCCGAGAATCGGCACCGCCCACGGCAGGAACTCGATGAGCGGGATGTCGCGGATGCCGCCGCGCCCGATCTGCCGGAAGCTGTCGGCCGGGTTGCCTGTGGCCGCTCCTCCGGTCCACCACATGACCGCTCCCAGCAGCGCAAGCATCATGCCGAGGGTCACGATGAACGACGGCACTTTCAGCAGGGTCGTGAGCAGCCCGTTGACGAGCCCCACGGCGACCCCGAAGACGGCCATGAGCGCCAGCACCGGCACGGTCCGCGAGTCATCCTGGCCAACGAGGTTGCCCGCGATGATCACCTGCGCGGTGATGAGCGACCCCTGCGACAGGTCGAACTCGCCGGCGATGATGACGAAGTACTGCCCGATGGCGACGATGGCGATGGGCGCCACGCGCTGGATGAACCGCATGAGCTGTGCGGGCTCGGCGAAGCCGGGGTTGAGCACCGTCACCGCCACGAGAAGAACGACCAGCAGCAGGAACACCGCACCCCGAGGGCTCAGCAGCGTGCGCACCGCGTTCATCTGCCGTCACCTCCTCCGGTCGCCGCCGCCGGCCGGCTGCCCACGTGGTCGGCGTCCGCGAGCAGGTCGGCCGATGCCGCCACCATCGCCGGCGCGGCCGCCGCCGCCCTGGCATCCCCACCCGTCCGCGTGCCGCCGGGGCCGAACCGTGCCCGCCGGCGCACGATGGCGCGACGGCTGTAGACGGCGACCGCCGCGACGATCACGACACCGCGGACGACGTCCTTGAGGAACGGGTTCACCTGCATCACGCTCATCACGTTGTCGACGACGGCGAAGATCGCCACGCCGCCGATGGTTCCCCACACCGAGCCGCGGCCGCCCATGAGCAGGGTGCCGCCCAGCACCACCGCCGCGATCGACAGCAGCGCGTAGCCGCCCTGCTGTCCGACCGTGGGACTTCCCACCCCCAGCCTGCTCGCCAGCAGCAGCCCGGCGAGACCGGCGAACACCGAGCAGAGCACGTGGGCGACGATGAGCGGCGGCTGCGTGCGCAGACCCGACAGCCGTGAGACGTCGGGGTCGCCGCCGACGGCGTACAGGTGCGCACCGGTGCGGGTGCGATCGAGCAGGAACCACACGGCGGCTGCGAGGGCGAGCATGATCACCGTCGAGACCGGGATGGGGCCGATGCCCGTCGCGCCGACCAGCTGGAAAGACCACGGCACCGACCCGGCGCTCCCCTGGTACCCGGTGTTGAGCACACCCTGCAGGATGAGCCCCACGCCCAGCGTCGCGATGAAGCCGTTCACCTTCAGCGCGGTCACGATGAGACCGTTGGCCAGGCCGATGCCGGCGCAGACCAGCAGCGTCAGGGTCACCGCCCAGGGCACGTTGCCCGCGTTCCCCGCCATGGTCGTCGCCGCGATGAGACTGGCCAGACTCATCACGTACGTCACGGACAGGTCCAGCGATGACCCCAGGATCACCAGCGTCTGCCCGATGGCGACCAGCCCGAGCACGCTCATGCCGGTGAGGATGTCGCGGATGTTGCCCGGGCTGAAGAAGCTGCGTCCGGTGGTGGCGACGAGGATCGCGCCCACTGCGATGACGAGGATGAGAATGCCGAGCACGATGAGGCTGGCGTCGATCCGCAGGCGCTTCATCGCCCCGCCTCCCCCGTGCCACGATGCGGCTCCGTGACGGCCCCTGATCCCGTCGCGGCGGCCAACACCTCGTGCTCGCCCGCGCCGGCGGGCAGCTCGGCGACCAGCTCGCCGTCGCGCATGACGAGGATGCGGTCGCTCATGCCGATGACCTCGGGCAGTTCGCTCGAGACCATGAGCACCGCTTTGCCGTCTGCGGCCAGCTGCCGCATGAGCTGGTAGACGGCGATCTTCGCGCCGACGTCGATGCCTCGGGTGGGTTCGTCGAACAGCACCACGTGCGGACCGGTCACGAGCCACTTCGCCAGCACCACCTTCTGCTGGTTGCCGCCGGAGAGGTAACGCACCTCCTGGTCGAGCCGGCCGGCGGTCACTTCGAGCGAGCTGAGGATGCCGGGTGCCTCGCGGCGCGCCGCGCGGGTGCGCCCTGCGAAGACGCTGCGGACGACCAGCAGGGTGTTGTCCCGTACGGACTGGCTGAGTGCGAGCCCCTGAGCCTTGCGGTCCTCGGTGATCAGCGCCAGCCCCGCCCGGACGGCGGCGCGCGCTGTGTGCAGTCGCACGGGGCGCCCGTCCAGACGCATGGTGCCGCGGGTGAACCCGTGCACGCCGAAGATCCCCTCGACCAGTTCGGTGCGTCCCGACCCCTGCAGCCCCGCAATGCCGACGATCTCGCCGGCGTGCGCGACCAGGGTCACCCCGTCGACGAACTCGTTGCCGCACGCCTCCAGCTCCACGCGCGCGTCGCCGCGCACGGTGCCGGCCACCGGCCCGGGGAAGTACGACTGGATCGGCCGGCCGACCATGCGACGCACCAGCTCGCCGGTCGTCAGGTCCGCCGCGCGGTCGGTCGACACCAGCATCCCGTCCTTCAGCACGGTGATGCGGTCGCAGAGGTCGAAGATCTCCTTCAGCCGATGGGAGACGTAGAGCACGGCGACGCCCCGCGCGGTCAGCTTGCGCACGATCGCGTACAGCAGCTCCACCTCGTGGTCACTGAGGGCGGCGGTGGGCTCGTCCATGGAGATCACCCGCGCGTCGAACGACAGCGCCTTGACGATCTCCACGATCTGCTGCTCGGCGACCGTGAGCGAGCCGACGCGGCCGGCGGGGTCGATGAACGAGACGCCCAGGTCGTTCAGCAGTGCGCGGGTGCGCGCCACCATGCCGCGCTTGTCGACGAGGCCGCCGCGACGCGGCTCCCGCCCGAGGAAGACGTTCTGGGCGACCGACCGCTCGGGCAGCAGGGTGAACTCCTGGAACACGGTGACGAGTCCGGCATCCATCGCCTGGCGGGGGTGGCTGAACGAAACGCGCTCCCCTTCGTACTCCACGGTTCCGGCGTCGGGCTGATGCACGCCGGCGAGGATCTTCATGAGGGTGGACTTGCCGGCACCGTTCTCGCCGACCAGGCCGTGCACCTCGCCGCGACGCAGTTCGATCGCCACGTCCTGCAGCACGGGCACGCCGAAGAAGCTCTTGCCGATGCCGTGTGCGCGCAGCACGACGTCCCCCGGCCCGGCGGGGACCGGGGCGTCTGCCAGCGCGGTGTCGGTCACGGCGCCACCTCGATCCATTCGCGCCGCGCGGCCGACGCCAGCACCGCCTCGGCGAGCACCGCCGCCCGCAGCCCGTCGGCGAACGTCGGAAGGCCGTCGGGCGCTTCGCCCCGGACGGCGGCGTGCACGTCGGCGACGAAGCCGTCGAAGGCGTCCTGATATCCCATCGGGTGCCCCGCCGGCATCCGCTGCAGGCGGGCCGATGACGGGTCGGCCGTGGCAGGATCGCGCAGGAGCAGCTGGGAGCCGCGGCGCCCCCCGACCCACAGCTCCTCCGGCTGCTCCTGCGCGAATCGGAGGCTCTCCGAGCTGCCGTGCAGCTCCAGGACGAGCCCGTTCTTGCGCCCGGGTGCCATCTGCGACACCAGCAGGCTGCCGACTGCGCCCGAGCGGAGCTCGACCGTCAGCGCGGCGATGTCCTCGTTGCCGACCGCGTGACCGCCCCGCCGGTCGAAGACGCGGCGGGTGACGGCGGTGAGGCGCACGATCGGCTCTCCCGCGACGAACTCGAGCAGGTCGCACAGGTGCGAGCCGATGTCGGCGAACGCCCGTGACGGCCCGCCCGCCGCGGTGTCGGCCCGCCAGTCGTCGTCGGATGCCGCGAGCAGCCAGTCCTGCAGGTAGGCCCCCTGCAGGCTCAGCAGGGTGCCCACCTCTCCCCGCGCCACTCTGGCGCGCGCTTCGCGCACCATGGGGTGGTAGCGGTAGACGAACGGGACGGCCGCGACGACACCGGCATCCGCTGCGGCCTCGACCAGGCGGCGCGCGTCGGCGGCGCTCGTGGCGAGCGGCTTCTCGCACACCACGTGCCGCCCCGCGGTGAGTGCGGCCAGCGCGTACGCCGCGTGCGTGGCGTTCGGCGTGCAGACGTGCACGATGTCGATGTCGGATGCCGCCACCAACGCCCCCGCGTCCGCTTCGCTGCGCTCCGCGCCGAGCCGACGCGCCGCCTCAGCAGCGCGGGCGGGCGTGGAGGACGCCAGGGCGATCAGCCGCGATCCGGCCGCCCGCGCCGCTGCGGCGTGCACGCGGGCCATGAAACCGCCGCCGAGCAACCCCGTGCGGATCGTGTCGACACCGGTGTCGAGAACGTCCGTGGTCATGCCGGTGATTCTGACACGCGGACGACAGCTTTTGCTAGTACCCCGTCAAAAGTTCTCGCGTACAGATGCGAATGCCGTCGCAAAGGCGCGCACAAGTCGTGTGCTTTACTGTCCGCATGGTCGACGTCGCACGGGGCACGGGAATGGGAAACCCCGAGGCCGGCGAGATCTTCCAGATCCTGCGGGACGGGCGCGCGCGCACGAAGGCGGAGCTGGCCACGCTCACCGGACTGGCACGGTCGACGGTCTCATCCCGCGTCGACGCGCTGCTGGCGGCAGGGCTCGTGCGGCCGGCGGGAGAGGCGGTCTCGACCGGCGGACGGCCGCCCGCCCGCATCGCCTTCAACCCGCTCGCCGGGCTCACCCTCGCCGTCGACCTCGGTGCCACCCACGTCACCGTCGCGGTCGCGGACCTCGCGGGGCACATCCTCGCCTCGCGCACGCGCCCGCAGGACATCGCAGAGGGCCCCGAGGCGGTCCTCGACAGCGCCCTCGCCGACGCCCACACACTCCTTGACGAGATCGACGCCGCGCCCGCGCGCCTCGTCGGCGTAGGCATCGGCGTGCCGGGCCCGGTGGAGCACTCCACCGGCCGCCCCACCAACCCGCCCATCATGCCCGGTTGGGACCGGTTCGACGTGCCGGGCTATGTGCAGCGCACCTTTGCCGTCCCCGTGCTCGTCGACAACGACGTGAACATCCTGGCCCTCGGCGAGCAGGCCGTCAGCTGGCCGGGGGTGAACGACCTCGTCTTCGTGAAGGTGTCCACCGGCATCGGCGCGGGGATCATCTCGGGCGGCCGGCTCCAGCGCGGCGCCCAGGGCTCGGCGGGCGACATGGGCCACGTGCAGGTGCCGTACAGCCGTGACTCCCCCCGGCCGCCGGGCGACGAACGCGACCTCGAGGCCATCGCGAGCGGCACCGCGATCGCCGCGGAGCTGCGCACCCAGGGCATCGACGCGCGCACGAGCGCGGACGTCGTGGCCCTGGTGCGCCTGGGCGACCCGGCGGCGATCGCGGCGACCCGCCAGGCGGGGCGCGAGGTCGGCGAGGTGCTCGCGACCGTGGTGAACATGCTGAATCCATCGATCATCGTGATCGGGGGAAGCATCGCCCACGCCGGCGAGCACCTGCTGGCCGGGGTGCGCGAGGTGGTGTACCGCCGGTCCATCCCGCTGGCGACGCAGCACCTCGGAATAGTGCAGTCGCAGGCGGGCGAGACCGCCGGTGTGCGGGGGGCGGCGATCATGGTGACTCAGCACGTGCTGTCTCCCGCCAACGTCGACGCCCTGGCCGCCCGCGCCTGACCGCCCACCCACCCCAACCGCGAGGACGCCGGGGGCGGATGCCGCGGGGGCGAGTCGTTGCACCCGCGTAACACGGGCGAGACAAATTGCGGGTTGACTGGGACGACACCCCATCCCGGGCCGAACCGAGCAGCGCCGCCGCCTACCCGCGGGGCGCGGAAGGAGCGACCGATGCGATTCCGGCCGCTGAGATCGACCACCGTCCCCGACGCCGGGGCCGTCGTCGTCTCCGATCCCCCACCCACGATGCGCGCCGTCGTCTTCGACCACCCCGGCGGGGCCGAGGTCCTGCGGGTCGACGACGTGCCGGTGCCGAGCCCCGTCCTCAGTGAGGTGCTGGTGCGCGTCGTCGCCGCCGGCGTGAACCCGATCGATGCGAAGACCCGCGGCGGCGCCGGGGCGACCGCGGGCATCACGTCGTATCCGAGCACCCTGGGCTTCGACTTCAGTGGCGTCGTGGTGAAGTCCCCGTACGAGTCGCACCCGCTCCCGCCGGGCACCGAGGTCTACGGCATGGTGCCGTTCCCCCGCTCGGGCGGCACGTACGCGGAGTACGCGGTCGTGCCCACGCTGTCGGTCGCGCGCAAGCCGGCATCCCTGTCCCATGCCGAAGCGGCCGGCGTGCCCCTGGCCGCCCTCACCGCCTGGGGCCTCGTGGTCGAGACCGCGCACGCGCATGAGGGGCAGCGCATCCTGATCCACGCCGGCAGCGGCGGCGTCGGCCACTTCGCCGTGCAGCTGGCCGCCTACTTCGGTGCCCATGTCACCGCCACCGGCTCCGAGCGCAACCTACCGTGGCTGCGCGAGCTGGGGGCGTCGGTGGTCATCGACTACGCGACCACGCGGTTCGAGGACGTCGCCGGCGACGTCGACGTCGTCATCGACCTCGTCGGCAATGTGCACGACGATACCGGCAGCCGCTCCCTCTCGGTGCTGCGCCCCGGCGGCCTGTACATCCTGGTGCCGACGGGCGGCTGGCCGGGCTATGCCGAGGCGGCCGCCGCGGCGGGCGTGCGCGCGACGTCGTACAAGGTGATCCCCGACGGCGGGGTGCTGGCGACGCTCTCGCGGCTGCTGGAGTCCGGGTCGATCCGGGTCTTCCTCGATCGCGTGTTCGACCTGGATGAGGCCGCCGCGGCGCACACCGAGCTGGAGCGTGGACACACCCGCGGCAAGTCGGTGCTGCGCGTCAGCGACGACTGACCGGGCGCAACGTCAGTCCGCAGCAGCGGGAAGCAGTCCCGCGACGAGGGCGTCGACAACAGCGTCCGTCGGCGTCTCCGGGTCGATAGGGGTCCCGAGGCGATCGAACAACAACCCGTCGATCGCATAGTGGAACAGCGCGATCTCCCTGCGCCCGCCGGGGAGCCCTGCCTGTTGATTGAACGCGACATCGCCTTCGAAGCCGCCGCGCCGCCACGATCCCAGCAACTGCGCGACCTCCGGGCGGCGCATGCTCTCCAATCGCAACTCGAACAGGGCGATCGTGACGTCACGGTTCTCGGACAGCCGATGCACGATGTCCCGGAGGTATTCGGTGAACAGGGCACGACTCGGCGGTCGTGCGGCGCGCTCCTGCAAAGCCGCTGGATCGGGCGCGAGCCGCTCACCGATACGGTCGACCAGGCCGGTGATGAGCGCCTCACGACTACGGAAGTAGTTCGACGCTGTGCCGATGGGTACACCCGCGGCCTCGTCCACCGCGCGGTGCGTGAGCCCCCGGGAGCCTTCCTCGGCCAGCACGGTGAGTCCGGCATCGGCCAGCAGTCGTCGGCGTTCATCGTTTCTGGCCACAGCCCATGGTAGCGCGAACCACTACACCTGCTGTAGGTTCGGACCACTACAGCAGTTGTGATTGGAACGTCATGCGCGAACTCACCTACTACGTCGCCGTAACCCTCGACGGATACATCGCCGGCCCGGGCGGCGAGTTCGGCTCCTTCGTGTTCGACGGCGACCACATGGACGCCATCAACGACCGGTTCGCCGACACCATCCCGACGCACCTGGCACAAGCGCTCGGCATCGAACAGCCGCGCACCACGTTCGACACGGTTCTCATGGGGTGGAACACCTACGCGGTTGGCCTGCCAGAATCGCCGAGCCCGTACCGCCACCTGCGGCAGTTCCTGTTCTCCCGCACCCGCACGGCCGCGGATCTGACCGGCGACCGGGTCAACCTCACGGTCACCGCCGAGGACCCCGTCGCGGTGGTGCGCGACCTCAAGCGCGAGCAGGGCGCCGACATCTGGCTGTGCGGTGGCGCGACTCTCGCCAGTGCTCTGGTCGACGACATCGATCGCCTCGTGCTCAAGCGGCATCCAGTCCGCTTCGGCGACGGCATCCCCCTGTTCGCGCCGAGCGGCTATGCCCCGCAGCGTTTCGACGAGGTCGCCACCACGGCTTACCGCTCGGGCGTCGTGGTGTCGGAATACGTTCGCGCCGGCTGAGCCTGCGGCCGACCAGAAGGTGCCGACCGTGCCACAACTCAGGAAGGTTGGGGGCATGGGCTGTCTGCAGCCCGGTTGCGGGCCGTTCTGACTGAGTCATGCGCCGGGCGTGACGAGCACCCGCCGCCGGTGGACGTGGACCCGCCCCCTAAGCGGCGCCTCCTCCACAGTCGGAGATGTCCGCGATTCGAACGTGGGCGGGGTCTTCTGGGGCTGCGAGTGTCGGCGATGGTCCGCAGGGTGAGCGCATGACCGATTCGACAAACCATCTACCCATCGGACCCCTGTCGCTCTTCGCCCTGAGACAGGAGTTCACGGAGAACCGGCGGCTGCTCGCAGCGTGTCACGCGGACGTATTGCAAAGCCTGGCGGAGCTGAACGCGATCGTGATGAGAGAGGCCGCAGCGGTCCAATCCGCCCCGCGCCGAGCAGCTGCGGCGTGCGCGATCGCGGAGCAACTGGGCGCGGCGCTGGGCTGCCCTGCCGCCGAGGCGCAGGAACGCATGAGCGACGCCGCCAGCCTGATACGCGACTACCCGGCGACGTTCGCGGCGCTCAGGGCAGGCGAGATCGAGATAGATCACGTTCGTCGAATTCAGCGGGGCGGTGTCGGCATGACCGACCGCACGACCCGCGCCCGGTTCGAACATGCTGCGCTCGCGATCGCCAAGCAGCACGCCGCCGACCGGACCGAGGAGATCAAGGCGATACTCGTGGGTGCCGCACCGCGCCTGCGATGCTGAGCGCGCCACACAGGCAATGCGTCGCACGCAGGACGACCCCTCCGCTCACTCCGACACGAGCACCCGCCGCGCTTCGCCGACGAGCTCGTCGGCGATCGCATCCAGCAGCGGGGACCGCAGATTCCACTGCTGCCAGTACAGCGGCACGTCGACCGCGTCGTCGCCCAGCAGCACGAGCTCTCCGGCATCCAGGGCGCGCTGCGACTGCAAACGGGGCAGCATCGCCCAGCCGAGCCCCAGCGCGACGGCGGAGGCGAAGTCGTGGGATGCCGGCACATAGTGCCGCGGCGGCGCCCCCGGGTCGACGCCGCGACGGCCGAGCCACGCGCGCTGGATGTCGTCGCGACGGTCGAAGTCCACGCGCGGCGCCTCGGCGAGGGCACCGACGTCGGCTCCGTCGGGGAACCACCGCGCCACGAAGCCGGGCGTGGCCACCGGCTCGTAGCGCAGCGTGCCGAGCGCGGTCACGGCGCACCCGGCGACCGGCGCGCCCTGCGAGGTCACGGCCGCCATCACCGTGCCGCTCTCCAGCAGCCCCGCGGTGAAGTCCTGGTCGTCGCGGTGCAGATCGAACACGACCGGATGCCGGCGCGACAGCCGCGCCAGCGGCGGCAGGAACCACGTCGCCAGCGAATCCGCGTTGACGGCCAGCGGCACCGAGGTCACCGCCGCCTGCTCGCCGCCGAGCGCACGCACCGCATCGTGCTCGAGCAGCGCGAACTGGCGCGCCAGGCGCACGACCGCTCGGCCGGCATCCGTGGCGCGCACGGGTTTCGACCGCACCAGAAGTACACGGCCCATGTGCTGCTCCAGCGTCTTGATGCGCTGGCTGACCGCCGAGGGCGTCACGTGCAGGCGCCGCGCCGCGGCATCCAGCGTGCCCTCATCGATGACGGTCGTCAGGGTCTCGGCCAGGTCCACGGGGATTCGAGGCATAAGCCATGCTAACGGGACTGAAGAATCATGAGCTGTACTGATCCGCCCGGGGGACGTAACGTCGACATGTGCTCCCCTCCCTCGTCGCCGGCTTCGCGCTCGGTCTCTCGCTCATCGTCGCGATCGGCGCGCAGAACCTCTTCGTGCTGCGCCAGGGGGTGCGCCGCGAGCACGTCGCGGCTGTCGCGATCGTGTGCGCGCTGTCGGATGCCGCGCTGATCGCGGCCGGAGTGGCGGGACTCGGCATCGCGCTCGAGGCCGTGCCGTGGCTCGTCGACGTCGTGCGGTGGGCGGGCGCGGCATTCCTGCTCGGCTATGCCGTGCTGGCCGCTCGGCGGGCGTGGCGACCCAGCGGCGCGGCGCTCACCGCCGGCACGTCGCAGGCGCAGCCGGCCCGCGGCGAGACGGCATCCGCCCCACCCGGCGCGACCATGGCGCGGACTCGACTCGCGCCGGTGCTGCTGACCTGCCTCGCACTCACCTGGCTGAACCCGCACGTCTACCTCGACACGGTCTTCCTGCTCGGCGGCGTCGCCACCACCCACGGCGACCTGCGCTGGGTGTTCGCCTTCGGCGCGATGGCCGCGAGCGTCGTGTGGTTCTTCTCGCTCGCCTACGGTGCACGATTCCTCGGGCGGTGGCTGGCGACTCCCCGCGCGTGGCGCGTGCTCGACGCCGTCATCGCCGTCGTGATGGCGGTGCTCGCGGTCAGTCTCGTGCTGCCGCACTGACCCAGGTCGCGCGCCGACGCCGCGCGCGGCAGGATGGTGCCATGAGGCGTGTGCACGTGATCGTCCGCGGCGAGGTGCAGGGCGTCGGCTACCGGTACACCCTGCGGATGGTGGCGACGGATGCCGGCGCATCGGGCTGGGTCCGCAACCGCCGAGACGGCTCGGTCGAGGCCGAGATCGAGGGCACCGCGGACCAGGTCGACGCCGTGCTCGCGTGGATGGCCGACGGCCCGCCGGGCTCTCGCGTCGATGCCGCAGCGGTGACCGAGCGCGAGGCCGGCGGCGGCGCCGGGTTCGACGTCCTGCCCACCGCTTGACCAGCCTCACGCTCCACTGTCCCCGCCACTCCCGTTCGCGCTCCCGCTCCTCCCGCCCACCCCTCACCTGACGCGGACGACGCTTTCCCGGCGCCTGCAGCGACCATTCGCGACAGGCGAGCACCCTCTCGTGAGCGCCCTCGCCCGGCAGACCGCCCGGAAACGACGCAGGGACCCCGCCCGGAGGCGAGGTCCCTGCGTGTGAGCGGGTCGGCTCAGAAGACGTTGACGTCCAGCGGGATGCCGGGGCCGAACGTGGTCGACATGGCACCCTTCTGGATGTAACGGCCCTTGGAGCTCGACGGCTTCAGACGCACGATCTCTTCGAGCGCGGCCTTGAAGTTCTCGTCCAGCTGCTCGGCCGAGAACGACGCCTTGCCGATGACGAAGTGCACGTTGGCGTGCTTGTCGACACGGAACTCGATCTTTCCGCCCTTGATCTCCTCCACGGCCTTGGCCGGGTTGGGGGTCACGGTGCCGGTCTTCGGGTTGGGCATGAGGCCACGGGGACCCAGCACCTTACCGAGGCGACCGACCTGGCCCATGAGCTCGGGCGTGGAGACCGCGGCGTCGAAGTTGGTCCAGCCACCGGCGACCTTCTCGATGAGCTCGGCGCCGCCGACCTCATCCGCGCCCGCGGCGATGGCGGCCTCGGCCGCCGGGCCCGTCGCGAACACGATGACGCGGGCGGTCTTGCCCGTGCCGTGCGGCAGGATGACCGTGCCACGGACCATCTGGTCCGCCTTGCGCGGGTCGACGGCGAGCTTGAGCGCGACCTCGACGGTCGAGTCGAACTTCTTCGACCCGGTCTCCTTGGCCAGCTGAACGGCCTCGGTGGACGAGTAGAACTTGCCGGGCTCGAGCTTCTCGGCCGCTGCGTTGTAAACCTTGGACTTAGCCATGTTCGTTATCCCCCTCAGTCCTCAACCGTGATGCCCATGGAGCGGGCGGTGCCGGCGATGATCTTCGAGGCGGCCTCGATGTCGTTCGCGTTCAGGTCAGGCTGCTTGGTCTCGGCGATCTGACGCACCTGCTCCTTGGTGAGCTTGCCCACCTTGGTGGTGTGCGGCGTCTGCGAGCCCTTGGCCACTCCGGCGGCCTTCTTGATGAGCTCCGCGGCCGGCGGCGTCTTCAGGACGAACGTGAAGCTGCGGTCCTCGTAGACGGTGATCTCCACGGGGATGACGTTGCCGCGCTGCGACTCGGTCGCGGCGTTGTACGCCTTGCAGAACTCCATGATGTTGACGCCGTGCTGACCGAGCGCCGGACCGATCGGCGGCGCGGGGTTCGCGGCGCCGGCCTTGATCTGGAGCTTGATCAGGCCGGTCACCTTTTTCTTGGGTGCCATGTGTAGCTTCCTCTCTTCGAAGGACCGATCCCTCGCCAGGCTCGGGACCGTGTCCATCTCCCGCGTGTCCGGCGGTTCCGGACGGCGGTTGGTCTGCCCGCGCGCTGAACGCACGTGCAAACCCCACAATCTTACCCGATCCCCGGCCCCTCCCGCGCATCGGCCACTGCGCCACCTTCGAGCCGGTGACGCAGCGTGGCGAGGGCTGGTGGTCAGCGACCATCGCCGACCCCTTCGGCAACCTCATCGGTCTCATCCACAGCCCGCACTGGGCGGGCACGCACGCCCGTGAACGCGAGAACGCCCCGCAGGCAAAGGCCTGGCGGGGCGTTCGTCGTGACCGAATGCGGTCAGAGCTTCGTGACCTGGTCGAACGACAGCTCGACAGGGGTCTCGCGCTCGAACAGGGAGACGAGCACCGTGAGCTTGCCGCTCTCGGGCTTGATCTCGCTGATCGAACCGGGAAGGCCGGCGAACGAGCCCTCCTTGATCGTGATGGTCTCGCCCACCTCGAAGTCGACCTCGGCGGGAATGCTGCGCGCCTGCGTGGCCGATCCCTTGGCGCCGCCACCCTTGGCGGAGGCGACCTCCTTGACCTCGACGAGGGACTTCAGCATGTTGAAGGCCTCTTCGAAGCGGAGCGGGGTCGGGTTGTGGGCGTTGCCGACGAAGCCGGTGACGCCGGGCGTGTGACGCACGACCGACCAGGTGTCCTCGTTGAGCTCCATGCGCACGAGCACGTAGCCGGGGATCCGGACGCGCGTGACCATCTTGCGCTGACCGTTCTTGATCTCGACGACGTCCTCCATGGGGACCTCGACCTGATAGATGTCCTCTTCGACCTCGAGCGTCGACTTGCGCTGCTCGATGTTGGCCTTCACCTTGCGCTCGAAACCGGCGTAGGAGTGGATGACGTACCACTTGCCCGGAAGGCTGCGCAGCTCGGAGCGGAACGCCTCGTAGGGGTCCTCTTCGGCGTCTTCGTCCTCGTCCCCGGACTCTTCCGCAGCCTCGGCGTCGTCGACGATGCGGCCGGCGGCGGCGAAGTCCGCCAGGAAGCCCTCGTCCTCGACGGGTGCGTCCGGCTCGCCGTTGACATCGGGGCCGTCGTACGGGGTGACCTCGTCGGCCTGCTCGGCGACGCGCTCGGCCTGCTCTTCGGCGAGCGAGTCGTTGAGCACCTCGGCGGCGGCCTCAGCCTCGGCAGCCTGGTCGATCTCCAGAGCGTCGTTCACGATGGCGTCAGCCTCGGGGTCGTCGATCTCGATGTCGTCCATCTCAGTGGCGTCGTCCTGCTCGCCGTCGCCGTCCTCGACGATGTGCACGGCGGCACGCTCAGCCGGCTCGGATGCGCGCTCTTCTTCGGCGAGCACGTTGCCCTCCTGGGCCTCGTCGTCCTCGCTGGACTGCTCGGCAGCGGTCGCCCAATCGGCGTCGTCGACATACTTTTCAGACACTTGGGTTCTCTTCCGTTCTTGGATCCGGCGCCATGTCCCGGGTCACCGGAGTGGATCCGGCGTGTGCGCTCAGAGCGGGACGCCGAAGACGATCTGCGCCAACCAGGTGAACACCCAGTCGAGACCGTAGACGATCGCCATCATCACGACGACGAAACCGAGCACGACCCCCGTGAACTTCAGGAGTTCCTGGCGGGTCGGTGTCACGACCTTGCGGAGTTCCGCAAAGACCTGGCGGATGAAGATGGCGATGCGCTGGAAGAAGTTGGGCTTCTTCTCGCGCGGCGCGTCGTTGGCGACGACCTCGCCCTTCGACTCGTCCTGGACCATCAACCCCACCTGTGTGTGACCTGGTGTGTCAGCGTGTGCTGACGCGCAGGGCGGACAGGAATCGAACCTGCAACCTGCGGTTTTGGAGACCGCTGCTCTGCCAATTGAGCTACCGCCCTAAAGGCCCGGGGGCCTCGGGATGAAATCGCATTCCAGTCATGACAAAGCGGAAATTCCGCTCCGGGCATGGCGAAAGAGTGCAGATTTCGACTGCATGACCCAGTGTACGGCATGGCCTCTGCGCCCGGCGAATCCCCCGGCGGACGGAGGGCCGGCCGGCCGCTCGGCGCCGTCAGTATTCCGCGATCCCGTAGCGGTCGGGCTCGGGCTTACGGGCGAAAGCGCGCCCCGAAAGTGCAACGGGCTCGATCCGCACGTAGTGGTACTTGAGGGTGGGGATCCACGAATGAAGCGGCAGCGCGTCGGCCGCGCGCACCTCTTCGGTCGTGTCAAGCACCCGGGCGTGCCCGCGCACCACCACGCTCCACGCGTCGTCGTCATCGTGGTCGTCCGCTTCGAAGAGCACCTCGTCGTTGACAGTCAGCTCGAACAGCTTGCTGCCCGGCGCGGTGCGGAAGACGATGGTGCCGTCGTCGACGACGAAGTTCACGGGGAAGATGTCCAGCACGTCCTTGACGTGCGTGACGAGGCGTCCGAGCTTCTGCCCGGCGAGCCTTTCCCAGCACTCCTCATCCGACAGGGCGTCGACGAACTCCTGCAGCTGGTCCATACCACCATCCAACCGCCGATGGCCGGCGGATGCCAGGGGTCAGGCAGTCGGCGCGACGCGGATCAGCTTCTTGTTGACGAACTCGTCGGCCGCGAGCAGTCCGAGCTCCCGCCCCGTGCCGCTGCGCTTGACTCCCCCGAAGGGCAGCTCCGGCGAATCCGCCAGCACGACGTTGACGTAGACCATCCCGGCATCGATACGATCGGCCACGCGCTGCGCCTGCTCCGGGTCGGTGGTGAAGACGTACGAGCCCAGGCCGAACCCGGTGTCGTTGGCGATCTCGATCGCCTCGTCCTCGTCGGCGACCCGGTACACGACGCCCACGGGACCGAAGAACTCCTCGCGGTAGGCGTCCATGTCGCGCGTGACCCCCGTCAGCACGGTGCCGGGGTAGAACGCGCCGTCGCGGGTGCCCCCTGTGACCAGCGTCGCGCCCTGCGCCACGGCGCGGTCGACCTGCTCGGCCAGGCGCTCCGCGGCAGTCACCGATGACAGCGGGCCGAGCACGGTGTCTTCTGCGAACGGGTCGCCCACGGTGGCGGCGGCCATCGCGGCCGTGAACTTCTCGAGGAAGGCGTCGTAGAGGTCATCGACCACGAGGAAGCGCTTGGCACCGTTGCAGGACTGTCCGACGTTGTCCAGCCGCGCGTCGACGGCGGCCTGCACCGCCTGGTCGAGGTCGTCGGTGGAAAGCAGCAGGAACGGGTCGGAACCACCCAACTCCAGCACGGCCTTCTTCAGGTTGCGTCCGACCACCTCGGCCACGGCCGCGCCCGCGCGCTCGGAACCGGTCACCGACACGCCCTGCACGCGGCGGTCGGCGATGACCTCGGCGGCCTGCTCGTTGGTCAGGCGCAGGTCGGTGTACACCCCTGCCGGGAAGCCGGCGTCGGCGTAGATCTTCTCGATCGCCTCGGCCGACTGCGGGCACTGTGATGCGTGCTTGAGCAGGATCGCGTTGCCGATCGCGATGTTCGGGGCCGCGAAGCGCGCCACCTGGTAGTAGGGGAAGTTCCACGGCATGATCCCCAGCAGCACTCCGAGCGGCGCACGGCGGATGACCGCGGTCCCCTCCCCCAGGATGTCCACGGGGGTGTCGCCGGTGATCTCGCCGATGTGGTCGGCGTAGTACTCGGTGATGTCTGCGGCGAAGTCCACCTCGCCCTCGGCGGCGGCCAAGGGCTTGCCCATCTCCCGCACGATGATCGCGGCGAGGTCGTCCCGGCGCTCGCGGTGGAGCTCGGCGACCCGGCGCAGCAGCCGCGCCCGCTCGTCGGCCGACGACTCGCGCAGCCAGCCGCGCGCGGCCTCGTCTGCGACGGCGATGGCCTGCTCGACCTCGGCGGCGGTGGCGGTGGGATAGGTGGCGAGGGTCTCCCCCGTGGCGGGGTTCACGACGGCGTACGTGCTCATGGGTGCTCCGTTCCCCCCGCCCCATCGGCGGGGATCGGCGTGTGCTTGACGCCCATCATGCCGCCCCCGAGGCTCGGCACGCACGCCGCACGCCCCGGGGTGCGCCGCGGTGGGGCGGCGCGGACGGCTCAGTGCGAGGCCAGGGCGGACGCGACGACGTCGAGCCCTTCTTGGAGCAGGTCGTCGGTGATCGACAGAGGCGGGAGGAAGCGGATGACGTTGCCGTGGGTGCCGCAGGTGAGCACGATGACGCCCTCGGCGATGGCCGACTTCGCGACCGCGGCCGTCAGCGTCGCATCCGGCGCACCCGTCTCGGGATCGACGAACTCCATCGCCATCATCGCGCCGCGGCCGCGCACCTCGCCGATGCGCGCGTCGGCGGCGGCGAGCGGCTCCAGACGGCCCCGCAGGAGCTGCTCGATCTGCTGCGCCCGCTCGATGAGGCCGTCGTTCTCGAAGGCCTCGATCGCGGCGAGCGCGGCGGCGCACGCCACCGGGTTGCCGCCGTAGGTGCCCCCCAGTCCGCCGACGTGGGCCGCATCCATGATCTCGGCGCGGCCGGTCACCGCGGCCAGCGGCATCCCCGCTGCCATGCCCTTCGCCGTCGTGACCAGGTCCGGCACGATGCCGAACAGGTCGCTGGCGAACATCGCGCCCGTGCGCGCGAAGCCCGACTGCACCTCGTCGGCGATGAAGACGACGCCGTTGGCGCGACACCAATCCGCGACGGCGGGCAGGAATCCGTCGGCCGGGACGATGAACCCGCCCTCCCCCTGGATGGGCTCGATGATGACGGCGGCGAGGTTGTCGGCGCCCACCTGCTTGTCGATGAGGGCGATCGCGCGAGCGGCGGCATCCGGGCCGGAGAGACCGTCACGCAACGGGTACGACCCCGGGGCGCGGTAGACCTCCGGGGCGAACGGTCCGAACCCGCTCTTGTAGGGCATCGACTTCGCCGTCAGCGCCATCGTGAGGTTGGTGCGGCCGTGATAGCCGTGGTCGAACGCGACGATGGCCTGCTTGCCGGTGTACTTGCGCGCGATCTTCACGGCGTTCTCTACGGCCTCGGCGCCGGAGTTGAACAGCGCGCTCTTCTTGTCGTGGTCGCCCGGGGTCAGGCGGTTCAGCGCCTCGGCGACGGCGATGTACGACTCGTACGGCGAGATCATGAAGCAGGTGTGGGTGAACTGCGCCGCCTGGTACTGGATCGCCGCGACCACCTTGGGGTGCGACGAGCCGACCGTGGTGACGGCGATCCCCGAGCCGAGGTCGATGAGGGAGTTGCCGTCGGCGTCGACGACGACCCCGCCGCCGGCGGCGATCGCGGCCACCGGCACGGTGTGCCCCACGCCCTGGGGCACGGCAGCGGCCTTGCGCGCGAGGATCTCCTGGGAACGGGGTCCGGGAAGGGCGGTCACGAGGTGCCGCCGCTGGGGCAGGTCTGGCCCGCCCGTCGGCATGATCGGGCCCGCGTCGCTGAGTGTCATGGCGCGAGCGTAGCGCCCGGCCGCTATCTCGGGCGTCGCGCGCGCTGCGAGCCCAGGCGGGCGTTCGGTCGTCCCATCCGGCCCCGGCGAGCGCCTGGAAGGGCGCATTCGCGACGACCGAAGCCCACGGCAGCAGCACCCTGCGGCAATAGCGCCCCGCGAACTCAGCGCGGGGCGTGGGCCTCGAGGAATTCGTACACCTCGGTCGAGTCCACACCGGGGAACGAACCCGTCGGCAGGGTCGCCAGGAGCGTGCGGGGCGTGCGCACGTTGGGCCACGAGTGCTCGCGCCACGCCGACTCGAGCTCCACCGGCGCGCGCCGGCAGCAGGCCTCCACGGAGTGCTTCGATACGCCCCGGTTCGGGGTGTCCCGGCCGAGGAACCACTTCGTGTCGTCGAACCGCACGCCCACGCTCACCGAGTGCGCCCCCTCGCTCGATGCCTCCACCCGCGCCGTGCACCAGTAGGTGCCGTTGCCGGTGTCCGTGTACTGGTAGTACGGGTTGAAGTGGTCGTCGACGTCGAAGACGACCCGGCTCGTCCACTTGCGGCAGCACATCTGGCCCTCGATCGACCCCAGCCGGTCGGTCGGAAAGTTCACGTCGTCGTTCTCGTACGCCTTGGTGATCGTGCCCGACTCGTGGACCTTCAGGAAGTGCACGCGGATGCCGAGATGCACCGTCGCCAGATTGGTGAATCGGTGGGCGGCGGTCTCGTACGACACCGAGTAGGTGTCACGCAGATCCTCGATCGACAGGGCGCGGCGCTCCTTGGCGTCGGTGAGAGCCGGCACCACGTGCCCCTCGGGGATGAGCAGCGCCCCGGTGAGGTAGTTCGTCTCCACCCGCTGGCGCAGGAACTCCGCGTAGCTGTGCGGCTCGGAGTGCCCGAGGATGCGGCTCGACAGCGCCTGCAGCACGGCGGTGCGCGGGTCGGACTGCGCCCGCACCCGACTCGACAGGTACAGCCGCCCGTTCTTGATGTCCGCGACACTGCGGGTGGTCTGCGGCAGGTCGGGCACGTAGTGCAGCGTGAAGCCGAGGTGCGCGGCGATGTCGGATGCCGTGCGCTGCGTCAGCGGGCCTCCCGGGTGCCCCACGGCGTCGAGGAGGTCCCGGGCGTGCTGCTCCAGGTCGGGGAAGTAGTTGTTCTGCGTGCGCATCAGGCGCCGCAGCGCCACGTTCGCACGCCGTGCCTCTTCCGGCGTCGCCGATCGCTCGTCGCTCAGCCGCTCGATCTCGCTCTGCAGGGCGAGCATCGCCTTGATCGCCTCGGTGGGCACCGTCTTGCCCACTCGGAAGGGCGCGATGCCGAGCGCCTGGAACGTCTGGCCGTGCATCGCTCGCTCCATCTGGATCTCGAGCGTCGAGCGCTCATCCAGCGGCTCGGTTTCGAGCAGCGCGTCCAGCGTCGACCCCAGCGCCCGTGCGATCGCCCGCAGCAGGGTCAGCTTCGGCTCCCGCCGACCGTTCTCGATCATCGAGAGCTGACTGGGGGCGCGGTCCACCGCGGCGGCGAGCTCGTCGAGGGTCATCCCCCGCGCCGTGCGCAGCTGCCGGATTCGACGGCCCATCGTGAGTGCGTCCACACCTTGATCGTCTGCCGTGACGGTCGACGCGGGTCCCGCGAACTCGATGCTCATTCCGCGATTCTGTCACGAACGCAGAACTATCGGGAAAGTTCACACCGGTTTCGGTCATCAAGGGCGTGAAACTTCACCGGATAGTGGACACACGACGCACCGCCCAGGGATCCGAACCGCGGATCACGGGGTGCCGGACCGGCGCACACGCCGGGCGACGCACCTCGGAACACTCACCCGCACTCGCTCACAGGAGAACAGGGACATGACACCTGCAACCGCCACCCCGATGCGCACCCGCCCGCGCTCGATCGCCGTCCAGACCTCCGAGCCTGCGATCGAGATCGCCGGCCGCCTCGGCCCCCGCTACGACGAGATCCTCACCCCCGACGCCCTCGCGTTCCTCATCGAACTGCACCACCGCTTCGGCGGCCGCCGGCACGACCGGCTCGCCGACCGGCTGCGCCGGCGCTACGAGATCGGCAACGGCCGTGACCCGCATTTCCGCTCCGACACCGCCTACATCCGCGAAGACGCCTCGTGGCAGGTCGCCGGTGCAGGTCCCGGGCTCGAGGACCGCCGGGTCGAGATCACCGGCCCCACCGACCCCAAGATGACCATCAACGCGCTCAACTCGGGCGCCAAGGTGTGGCTCGCCGACCAGGAGGACGCCACGAGCCCCACCTGGCAGAACGTCATCGAGGGGCAGCTGAACCTGCGCGACGCGATCCGCGGCGAGCTGTCGTTCACGAGCCCCGAGGGCAAGCGCTACGAGGTCACCGCCGAGCAGACCCCGACGATCGTGATGCGTCCGCGCGGCTGGCACCTCGTCGAGAAGCACCTGCAGTTCACCGACCGTGCGGGCCGCACCATGCCGGCATCCGGGTCGCTCGTGGACTTCGGCCTGTACTTCTTCCACAACGCCGCGCAGCTGATCGCCAACGGACACGGACCCTACTTCTACCTCCCGAAGCTCGAATCGAGCGAGGAGGCGAAGCTGTGGGACGACGTCTTCACGTTCAGTGAGCGGTACATCGGCATCGCGCACGGCACGATCCGCGCCACGGTGCTGATCGAGACGCTGCCGGCGGCGTTCGAGATGGAAGAGATCC
Source organism: Microbacterium sp. zg-Y818 (assembly GCF_030246905.1). Classification (NCBI taxonomy): domain Bacteria; kingdom Bacillati; phylum Actinomycetota; class Actinomycetes; order Micrococcales; family Microbacteriaceae; genus Microbacterium; species Microbacterium sp. zg-Y818. The sequence continues at coordinate 2,507,772 of NZ_CP126741.1, forward strand.
TCTACGAGCTGCGCGATCACTGCGCGGGGTTGAACGCCGGCCGCTGGGACTACATCTTCTCGATCATCAAGAACTACCGCGGTCGCGGTGCACGGTTCGTGCTTCCCGACCGCAGCGAGGTCACGATGACTGTGCCGTTCATGCGCTCCTACACGGAGCTGCTGGTGCAGACGTGCCACAAGCGCGGCGCCTTCGCGATCGGCGGTATGAGCGCCTTCATCCCCAACCGCCGCGACCCCGAGGTGACCGAGCGGGCGTTCGAGAAGGTCGCCGCCGACAAGAAGCGTGAGGCCGGCGACGGCTTCGACGGCACCTGGGTGGCACACCCCGACCTCATCCCGATCGCGCAGGCCGAGTTCGACGCGGTGCTGGGCGACCGCCCGAACCAGGTCGACCGCCAGCGCCCCGACGTGTCGGTGACGCCGGCGGACCTGCTCGACGTGCGCATCGGCCTGCCGGTGACGGCAGCCGGCGTGCGCGGCAACGTGTCGGTCGCGATCCGCTACATCGAAGCCTGGCTGCGCGGCCAGGGCGCGGTGGCGATCGACAACCTCATGGAGGATGCCGCGACGGCCGAGATCAGCCGCTCGCAGGTGTGGCAGTGGATCCACCAGGACCTCTCCACCGCCGAGGGAGACCGCATCACCCGCGACTACATCGAAGGGCTCATCACCGAGATGCTCGGCGATGTCCAGCGGCAGAGCGGCGATCGGTTCGACGACGCCGCGGAGGTCTTCCGCGACGTCGCCCTCGGCGTGGACTTCCCGGCCTTCCTCACCCTGTCGGCCTACTCGCGCTTCCTCGCCGAGGCGCAGTAGCCCGCACCCGTCGCCGCGCGCGCGACTCCACCGTCACACCCCAACGAAGGGACCAGAAATGACCACCTACCAGGACGACATCGAAGCCATCCAATCGCTCAAGGCGGAGCACGGCTCCGCCTGGGATGCCATCAACCCCGAGTCCGTCGCCCGCATGCGGGCGCAGAACCGCTTCAAGACCGGGCTCGAGATCGCTCAGTACACGGCCGACATCATGCGGCGCGACATGGCCGAATACGACCAGGACTCATCGGTGTACACCCAGTCGCTCGGTGTCTGGCATGGCTTCATCGGCCAGCAGAAGCTGATCTCGATCAAGAAGCACCTCAAGACGACGAACAAGCGCTACCTCTACCTCTCGGGGTGGATGGTCGCCGCGCTCCGCTCGGAGTTCGGGCCGCTCCCCGACCAGTCGATGCACGAGAAGACGTCCGTGCCCGCCCTCATCGAGGAGCTCTACACGTTCTTGCGCCAGGCCGACGCCCGCGAGCTCGACCTGCTCTTCACCCAGCTCGACACGGCCCGCCTGGCCGGCGACGAGACGGGGGCCGAGTTCATCCAGACGCAGATCGACAGCTACGAGACCCACGTCGTGCCGATCATCGCCGACATCGACGCCGGGTTCGGCAACCCCGAGGCCACGTACCTGCTGGCCAAGAAGATGATCGAGGCGGGCGCCTGCGCCATCCAGATCGAGAACCAGGTGTCGGACGAGAAGCAGTGCGGCCACCAGGACGGCAAGGTCACGGTGCCCCACGAGGACTTCGTCGCCAAGATCAACGCCGTGCGCTACGCGTTTCTCGAGCTGGGCATCGACAACGGGATCATCGTCGCCCGCACCGACTCGCTCGGCGCCGGCCTGACGCAGAAGCTCGCCGTCACGAACGAGCCCGGCGACCTGGGCGACCAGTACAACTCGTTCCTCGATGTCGAGGAGATCTCGGAGAGCGACCTCGGCAACGGCGACGTCGTCATCAAGCGCGAGGGCCAGCTGCTGCGACCCAAGCGTCTCGCGAGCAACCTCTACCAGTTCCGCGCGGGTACCGGTGAGGAGCGGGTCGTGCTCGACTGCATCACGTCGCTGCGCAGCGGCGCCGACCTGCTGTGGATCGAGACCGAGAAGCCGCACGTGGAGCAGATCGCCGCCATGGTCGACGCGGTCCGCGCGGAGATCCCGGACGCGAAGCTCGTCTACAACAACAGCCCGTCCTTCAACTGGACGCTCAGCTTCCGCCAGCAGGCCTACGACCTGCTCGCCGAGCAGGGCGAGGACGTCTCGGCCTACGACCGCGGCGATCTCATGAACGTCGCGTACGACGACACGGAGCTCGGCCGGCTGGCCGATGAGAAGATCCGCACGTTCCAGCGCGACGGGTCGGCTCGGGCCGGCATCTTCCACCACCTCATCACGCTGCCGACCTACCACACGGCCGCGCTGTCGACCGATGACCTCGCCAAGGGGTACTTCGGCGACGAGGGCATGCTCGCCTACGTCCGCGGAGTTCAGCGCCGTGAGATCCGCGAGGGCATCGCAACGGTCAAGCACCAGAACATGGCCGGGAGCGACATCGGCGACAACCACAAGGAGTACTTCGCCGGCGCGGCGGCCCTCAAGGCAGGCGGCGCACACAACACGATGAACCAGTTCAGCTGAGCGCCAGAACGACATCGGCGGATGCCTCGGACCAGCCGGTCCGGGGCATCCGCCGTTTCCGTTCCTCGAAATGTCGATTTCCCCTGCCGCCGAACCGACGCGTTGTCGTAACGTCACTCCCAACGAAAGGCGACGCGATGCGATACCTCATGCTGGTGCTCACCGATCCGGAGCTCGAGACCCCCGAAGAGCCGCCCGTGTCGATCGAGCAGTGGGTCGACGAGGCCTACGGCACCGACCGGGCCGTCGAGGGCGACCGGCTGCGGCCCGCGTCCGAGGCGAAGACCATCCGACGGCGTCGGCGCGAGGTGATCGTCAGCGACGGCCCGTTCGCCGAGGCCTACGAACTCATCGGGGGCTTCGACGTGCTGGAGTGCGACAACCTCGATGAGGCGGTCGAGCTCGCGTCGCGGCATCCGATGGCCACCGCGGGGGTCATCCAACTGCACCCCGCCTGGCCACTGGACCTCTGACGTCGCCGCAGGTCAGCCGAGGGCGCTGCGATAGCGGCGGGGCTTTCCCTCGCCGAGGTCGGCCGGTCGCTCGACGCGCTCGAGCGTGAGCGGCCGACCGAGGAGGGCGTGCAGCGCCCGCGTCACGGCATCCGCGTCGCCACCGGCGATGCGGGCCGAGACGCTCCCGTCGGCCGCCTGCTCGACGCTCCAGCCCAGCACGCCGTGGGCCTGCAGCTGCTGCGTGACGTCGACGCATGGCACCAGTCGACCGTCGGCGGCGGCGAAGCGGGTGTGCTCGCGCCCCTCCAGGTCGGCGATCCCGCGCGCCCCGTCGGCGAGGCGCACCAGCCGCCCGAAGTCGCCGGTGCGGTAGCGCACGAGGGGAAGCAGCGGGTTCTCCCCCGCCGTCACCACGATCTCGCCGACCTCGCCGTCGCGCACCGGCTGCCCGTCCGCATCGAGCGTCTCGACCACGACCCGCCGATCCAGCACCCGGAAGGGGCCGTCATCGGTGCGCACCGCGATCGGTCGCGTCTCGTGCAGGCTGTACACGTCGAACACCGGGCAGGCGAACGCCGCCTCGAGCTCCGCGCGGAGGGGTGCGGACAGCGCCATCGCGCTGGAGAACAGCGCGAGCGGACGCACGACGGCGCGCAGGTCGTCGGCGAGCAGCTCCGCCAGGCTCGTCGGGTTGCCGGTGAGCACCTGCGGGTCGGCGTCGGCGAGGAACCGCGCCCGGGCACCGGCATCCGTCCACGCCCGCTCGTGCAGGTTGATGCGCGCCATCGCCCGCTGGCCGAAGCCGCTCACGAGCGAGACGTACGTGAACGCATCCCGCTGGTGCACGAGATGGGCCAGGGCGAGGCGCTCGCCGTCGGGCGCCCAGCCGACACCGGCATCGTGCACCAGCGCGACGAGATCGTGGAACCCGCGGGCGACCTCCTCGACGTCGTCGGGAATGAGCAGCGCCGCTCCCGTGGAGCCCGAGCTGGTGCCGTGCACCATGCGGTCGAGGTCCGCGTCGAGCGGCACGAACGACGCGAGGTCGTCGACGAGGTGGCGCCGCGTGATCGGGGGGAAGTCCTCGAAGGCATCCAGCCCCGGCATCCGCCGGTAGTAGAGCAGCCGCCGCGCCGTTGCCAGGTGCTCGTCGAGCCACCCCGCGGTGGGCAGCGGCCTTCGTGCCCGATCGGTCATCTCGGCGGTCAGGCGGTCCCCCGTCGCGTGCGTCCACGCCGGGGCGCTCGGATGCCGCCGCCACCGCGCCAGCCGGGCGGCGCCGTCGGCGTCCATGGTCGGCCACCGCTCCGCATCGGTGAGCACCGCTGCGGCACCGGGCGTGTATTCGTCGAGGACCAGCGGATCGCGCTCGTCGCGGTGCGCAGCGGTCACCTGGACCGCTCACTCACTGGTGTACCTGGCCGCCGCCTCGCGCGCGCGGGCCTCGGACAGGCGGCGGGCGATCTCGGACCGGTGACGGTGCTCGGCGTAGGCCTCGGCGAGCGCGGCGTTGCGGCGCAGCGAGTCGCGTGCGTCCAGCAGCGACCGCGCGGTGTCGATGCTCTCGCCCGCCGGAAGGAATCCGCACCACAGCAGAAACGTGCGCGCCGCCTCCTCGCGGCGCTCGTCGTCGCTGATCCAGTCGAGCGGATCGACGATCGGGGCCAGTCGCAGCGCGAGGGCATCCACCGCCATGGCGCGGTCGCCGCCGACGAGGGTGGGCGTGAACGGCTCGACGACGTCCTCGCTCGCGATCAGCCACAGCGCCACCGACGCTCCGAGCTGCACGCGCGCATTCTGCGTGACGGAGAGGCACCGCAGCGATTCGCCGAGGATGTCGCCGGCGAGCGCAGGCAACGAGATCCGTTCGTCGAGGAACGGGCGCGGCACGCTGGACAGCCGGGAGGCGACGGCCGCAAGCGACGGGCCGGGGCGGGCGGACCGCCAGGCGTCGTCCTCCGCCGGCGCGCGCTCCGCCCACGCCGCGAGCAGATCGTCGATCTCAGCCATGCAGTGCCTCCGCCAGACGCGCGCACACCGCGGGCGCGTCGTCCATCGTCTTCAGGAACAAGGTGTCGTAGCCCACGCCCGCCGCCACGTGTTCGATACGTCGGGCGCGGTCCATCAGAATGAGCGTTCCCGAGGTGAGCTTCGTGCGCGTGGCCGCCGCCACGTGCGCGTAGATCTCGTTGCGCACCCCGAACATCGACTCGAGGCCGTCATCCGAGAGCACGACGAGGTGCCGGCGCACCTCCTCCGCCGGTGGCGGCAGCGGGGCGTACCTCCGCTCGAGCAGGTCGAGCGGAAAGGTCGTGCCCCCGGCGAAGAACCACGCGAGGTCGCCCACGATCCGCGCGGGGTCGCGCGAGAACGCTTCGTCGCCGGCCACCTGGCCGGAGCCCGAGAAGCTCGTCACGCGCACCCGCCCGCCGCCGCGCAGGACCGAGAGGGCGAGGATCGTTCCGGCGAGCACCGCGGGGGAACCGTCCCGAGGGTCGGGCATGGAGCCGGACGAGTCGACGTACAGGTCCAGGGCGATGCTCGACTCCTGCGGCTCCGGCTCATCGTCGAGGAACGAGCGGCGCCGAGTCGTCACCCCTGGGACGATGTCCGCGCCGGCCTGCAGCGTCGCCGACCAGTCGATGTCGGCGAGATCGTCGCCCAGCTCCCACGCTTCGAGCGGACCGGGCAGTTCGGGGACCGGCCGCGCGGGGCGACGCTGGCGGAGGGGCCTGACCCAGGGCGTGGCCTCGAGGCGGTACCACGCGGCCGTGACCGCCTCGGCGTCGACGGTGGAGTAGAGCTCGAGGGTGCGGGCCAGATCCAGGCTCTGACCCGGGGCGTCGCCCGCGCGGACCGTGCTGCGCCCCGTCCCGCGTGCGGGCTCGCGCCCGGAACGGTCGGGAAGAGCACCCGAGAGCCGGCGATCGGCCAGCACCCGGCCGAGTTCGTGCGGCGTGGGCGCTGCCTCATCCGCCGCGCACCCGCCGGGTGCCCCCGCGATGCCGGGTCCACCCCGGCGCTGCCCCTCCACGAGATAGGGCGCAGCGAGCACGCCGAAGCGCAACGCGCCGCCGACGGGGTCGACGGCGAAGGTGCGCACGAGTCCCGCGAGCAGGTCGGCGTCGAGCGCGGGGCGCGTCGTGATGACGCTGTCCAGCTCCGCCGCGATGCGCGCCGCCTCCCGGCGCGCATTGCGCAGCATCTCCTCACTCATCCGACGGTGCGCCGGGATCTGATCCAGGGGCACCTCGTCGAAGGCATCCACCGCCCGCGGCGCCGGCGGCGCCGGCGGCTGCGCAGCACACAGGGTCGCGGCCGGCAGATTCCACACCAGCTCGTAGGTGCGCAGGTACACCCACCACAGCCGGTGCGGGGTGTCATAGGAGTCGCGGTACAGCGCGCGGGACAGTCGGATGATCCCGGGCTCGGGCTCTCCGTCGCGGCGGCGCTGCAGCATGGCGACGCGCGCGTTCACGAGCAGATCGGTCCAGAGGTTGGACAGCAGCGCCAGGTCGTCCTTGCGAATGGCGTCCGCTCCGGATGCCACGAGGGCACGTCCCAGCTGGTGGCGGATCTTCAGCGCGTCGATGCGCGTGCTCGGCGCGAGCACGTGGTGGCCGATCTCGTGGGCGAACACGCTCTCCATCTCGGCCGCACCGCCCATCTCACCGACCATGGCGGGGTCGACGAAGACCGACGGCGGAAAGGAGAACCACGCCGGCGCGCCGCGTTCGGCTCCTGCGCCGGGCCGCAGCTCGGCGTCGTGCATGCGCACTCCCCAGAGGGCGAGAGCCCGGGTCCAGGCATCACGCGTCGCGCCGTCCAGCGGCACCGTCGCCGGTGCCGGCGAGGTGGGGGCCGCCTCCGAGCTCACGCGGCATCCCACACGTGGACCCACGCGAGGTACGAGCTGGGCGTGCAGACGATCGACGCGGCCGAATCGGATGCCGGCGGGGCCTGCGCGATCGGGTCGCCGTCCGTGTCGTCCATCCTCACCAGACGGTGACCCCACACGTCGGCGTCCAGCCGCCACCACTCGTCGCCTGCGCGGATCGCGAAGGCGCCCGGTTCCGACAGCGGCACGCCCAGCTCGGGCGGCATGATCCAGGCGCCGCCGAGACCGGCGAAGCCGCCGACGGCGCAGACATACCCGCGCGCGGCGGGTCGCCGCGGCCACCAGAAGCGGTCGGTGCGCTGCGCCGCGGCGAACGCCGCCACCGATTCCACGCCGTCCAGCCCGAGCGTGCGGCCGGCGGCGAGACCGGCGCCGCCGGCCACCAGCGCGTCGAGCCTGGTCAGTGCGTCATCGCGGTAGGCGAGCGCTCCGGCGCGCCATGCCGCAACGGCCGCGTAACTCAGCAGCTCATCGCGATCGGGGGCGGGCCTCTCCTCCAGCGCAGCCGCCAGGCCGGCGCCGAAGAGCGCGGGGTCGCCACCGGCGCGGCGGACGTTCTCGGCGGCGAGGGCGACATCGAATCCGGCCAGCTGAGGCGGACCGCCCAGCGGCGCCTCGGCGTTCGCGAGATGGCCGGGCCGATTCACGATTGGGTCACCACCCACTTCACATACGCGGTGTAGCGCTGGTGCAGGTACTTGAGCGTCGTCAGATCGTCGAAGTCACGCCCGTACAGCTTGCCCGTCGCCGCGATGGACCGTATGCGCGCCTCGATCTCGGTGAGGCGGCGGGAGGCCTCGACGCCCGAGACGCCGTCCAGGCCGGCGTCGAGCTGTGTCAGCAGGTCGCGCACGGGGTCGTCGCTTTCACGGCCGAGCGCGTCGAACTGACGGCAGGATTCGGCGAACAGGTCGGCGAGCCAGCTCACCGGATCGGTGGCGAGTTCGCGTTCCGCGCCGATGTCGAACCGCGGATGCGTGGTGTTGGGAAGCAGCTTGCCCCGCAGCACGAACGGCAGCATCGCGGTGACGTCTTCCACGCCGACCACGTCGGCACCGCGGAACCACGCCATGGCCTTGGCGTAGAGGATGAGGGTCTGCATCGCCCGCACCGACAGTCCGTTGATCGTCTGGGCCCCGACGTCGGCGGCGAGGTCCGCTCCGGTGTTGACGTCGATGATCTCGGCGACCCGTCCGCCGGCCGTCGTGACGGTGTCCTTGGTGCGGTACTCGAAGCGGCGACCGCCGTGCTGCACGAACTCGAAGTGGCTGAGGAAGAACTCCAGCCGCCGGCGCACCGCGGAGGGCAGCGGCACGGCACGGATCGCGGCGCGCATCCGCGCGTGCTCCTCGGGCGAGAACACCAGCTCCTCCGGCACGTGCTCCTCGGGCTTCTCTCCCGCCTCGACGCGCGTGATGAGCTCGTCGAGGAAGCGGCTGTTGAAGCTCGCCGACTGCACGGTCACGTCCATGCGGTCGCGCAGCGCCTGGATGACCGGGAACGTGCCGCCCCCCGCGTCGTCGTTCGCCGTGAAGAACCAGCTCTCCACGCCCCGGTGGGGGTTGGTCCGGTGCATCTGGTCGTGGCTCTCGACATAGCCCTCCGCGACCATCGTCAGCAGGGCGGACTGCGTCTTGGTGGGGATGCGGTTGTACTCGTCGATGATCTTCACCGGGCGCGTCAGCCACTCGCGCCAGGCGATCCCGATCTCCGCCAGGCTCGACGCGTTGATGAGGTCGCGCGGCAGCGGGATGCCGACGAGGTCGCTGATGGTGAGTTGCGGCTGCCCCTGCTGCACGCCGCGGCGGACGTCGTCTGCGGATGCTCCCGCCAGCACGCCCATGAGCACCGCCACTGTGGTCTTGCCCCGGCCCGGCCCCCCGATCATGAGGCACTTCCCCCCGACCGCGAAGGTCAGCAGCGGCAGCAGGACGTTAGACGAGAACGACGCATCGGTGGGGAGGGTCATGACGGCGCCGGCGTCGCCCAGCGCGTAGGTCAGCGGCGCGCCAGAAGAGAACTCGACGTCGTAGTACGGCGAGATGACGGCCCTGTTGACGATCCAGTAGTACGTCTGGCGCAGCTTCTCATCGAGCGCGGCGTGGCGTTCCTCGTCGGGCGCGCGGAACAGATCGTCCGCAGTGAGCTGCGCCACGCCCGCAGCGTGCGCGGGAGAGGTGGGCGAAGCCGAGACTCTGTGCCAGCGGTCGGACATCGCGCCAGCCTACCGGCCGGTCTGCCGCGCCAGCGCGCGCTGCTCCTCGTGCGGCCGATCCCCCAGCGGGCGCGCGAATGCCAGCCGGCGGGCGACGACGTCGCGGATGAGGGGGACGGATGCCGCGACGCGCTCGGCGACGGTGCCCCGCACCTCCGCCCAGGGGGTGCCCTGCCCGGTGAGCGTCTCTCGGAAGCGGTCCTGCATCGCATGACGGATGTGCTCGCCGTCGCGCATGCCGTCCTGCACGAAGGGGATCTCGTCCCCTGTCAGGAGATAGAGGTCGGGCGCGTGGGCGGCTGCGCGCTCCCGCAGCCGCGGCGCGTCGACCCCGACGTACCGCTCGTGCCAGAGCGCCGTGGCGAGGACGTCGGTATCGCACACCAGCACGGGCGCCGGGACGCGGCGCAGGGCGTCGCGCTCCAGCGCCATCTGGCGGTCGGCGATGAGGTCGAACTCGTCGGTGCGCCACGGGGCGATGAGCCCCCCGTCCCGCGTCAGGGAGTGCTCGCGTCCGTACTCGGGAACCCAGAGCGTGCCCAGCTCTGCGGCGAGCGCCTCGGCGAGGGTGGTCGAGCCGGTCGATTCCGCGCCGAGCACCACCACCCGCCCGGCGAGCGACGCCCGCACGGCCGGCGCGAGCTCGCCCCACTGCCCCGCCGGGTCGGCGCGCACTGCGGTGCCCGACACGGGATTGAGCCGGCGCTGCGGGTCGACCTGCACCCACGCGGCCCCGAGCCGTCGGGCGAGCTCGTCCCCGTACTCATCGGAGGTGAAGACGGCATCCACCGGTGCGTCGAGCAGCCCCGCGATGATGGCGGTGTGCGCATCCCACGCGGTGGAGGACTCGAAGTCGATGGGGGTGTCGTCCAGCTTCGAGACCACCCGCACCCGGGGGTGCTCCTCAGCGACCCATTGCGCCCTCACCTCGACCGGGATCGACTCCACGGACGATCCGATCACCTCGACGGTGACACGCGCGCTGGAACGCTCCGCCGTGCGGATGAGGTGCCCATGGCCGACGTGCAGCGGGTAGAACTTGCCGATCACGAGTGCGTGGCGGTAGAGCGCACTCACGCGCGCGCCGCCGCGGCGGCATCCGCCGGCGCCGTGGCCTCGGCCGCCCGCTGCACGCGTCGCCACGCGCGCAGGCTGAACACGCACAGCACGATGAAGAGGGCATACAGCGCGGCGACGATCCACAGGCCGGTCGCGATCGACAGCGCGACGAAGGCGATGTCGACGCCGATCCACACGTACCAGCTCTCGATCCACTTGCGGTTGAGCATGTACTGCGCCACGAGGCTCGCCGAGGTGGTGGCGGCGTCCGCGACCGCGACCTGCGAGTCGGTGAAGGAGATCAGCATCCAGGCGATGACGGCGGCGAGCCCGATGCCGGCGGCGATGAGCCAGAGCACCGCGCGCCGCGGCGTGCGGGCGATGTAGCTCTTGTCCTGCTCGACCGCGCGCGTCCAGCGCAGCCAGCCGTGGATTCCCAGCCCCAGGTACACCAGCTGCAGCGCGGCCGAGGCGTAGAGGCCGGCGGGGAGGAAGACGGCGAGGAAGACGACGTTGTTCGCGATGCCGACGGGGTAGGTCCACACGTTCCGCCGCCCGGCCAGCACGACGCACGCGGCGCCTGTTGCGAACCCTAGAACCTGCATCCACTCCGCCAGAAGCCACTCGATCACGCGACGAGCCTACGGGTCCGCGCGCGCCCCTCCCGACGGCGTCAGGCGTCGCGGCGGATCCAGCGGAACGTCGCCCTGCTGAGGATGAGTCCCACCAGCAGCCAGATGCCGAGCGCCAAAGCCACCCAGCCGAGCTCCCAGCCGTCCCCCGGCTCGAGGGTCGCGTACTCCGGGGGCAGGAACGCCGCCCGCATCCCCCGCGCCATCCACACCAGGGGGAAGGCGCTGGCGACGTACTGCAACCAGTCCGGCAGCTGCCAGAAGAAGATGTAGACGCCGGAGACGAACTGCAGCACCAGCGCGATGGGGACCACCACGGCCGTGGCGCTGCGCCCGGAACGCGGCAGCGCAGACACGGCGATGCCCAGGAGCGCCGAGGCGATGAGCCCGAGCAGGAACACCCACGCGAAGGTGATCCACGAGTCGGCGTCCGACGGCAGGGCCACATCGAACACCAGGGCGGCCACGACGATGAGGATGAACGCCTGCAGGATGCCGGTGATCAGCACCTGCCCGATCTTGCCGGCGAAGTAGCTCACCGGTGACAGCGGGGTGCCGCCGAGGCGTTTGAGTGTGCCGTCGGATCGTTCCATCGCGATGTCGACGGCGAGGTTCTGGAAGCCCGAGAGCAGCAGCCCCGCGGCGAGCATGGCCGGCAGGTACAGCTCGGCCGCCGACAGCGCCGGGACCCCGGGGCCGCCGGTGATGTCGCCGTCGTCGCCGAAGATCGTGCTGAACAGGGCCAGCATGAACACCGGGAAGAGGAACGTGAAGAAGAGGGTGTCGCCGGAGCGGAAGTAGCCCCGCACTTCGTAGGCGGCCCGGTGGGCGCCGAGGGTGATGACGTTCATCGTCCCACCTCCTCCTGCGTCGTCGTGGGCGTGCGCGGCGCGCTGTCCGATTCCTCTCCGGAGGGCGGCTCGTCGACCATATCGAGGTAGATCTCCTCGAGGGCGGGCCGCCGGATCTCGAGCGCCTCGGGCTCACCGCCCAGGCGCGCGGCGAGCGCCGCCGTGAACTCCCACGGAGTGGCGGTGCGAGCCTCGCGCATGACACCGCCCTCGCGCCATACGACGCGGGGCGTGCGGGCCTCCTCCCCGCCGAAGGTCGCCACCGGGCCGATCGCGCGCAGCCGGCCCCGCGTGATCACCGCGACCCGGTCGGCCAGCTGTGCGGCCTCGTCGAGGTAGTGGGTCGTGAGCAGGATGGTGGTCCCCTCCCCCTGCAGCCGTCGGATGAGCTGCCAGAACTCGCGACGCGCCTGTGGGTCGAATCCGGTGGTGGGCTCGTCGAGGAAGAGCAGCTCGGGACGGCCGATGATGCCGAGGGCCACGTCGACCCGCCGCTGCTGACCGCCGGAGAGCTTCGCGATGCGGGTGCCGGCCTGGCGCTCGAGCCCGACGGCGGCGATGACCTCGTCCACGTCGCGCGGCCGCGGGTAGTAGGCCGAGAACTGCCGCAGCTGCTCTCGCACGGTGTAGACACCGGCCTGTCCGGCGGACTGCAGCACGATGCCGATCCGCGCCTTCCATTCCAGGCTCGCCGTGCCGGGGTCGGCGCCCAGCACCGAGACGTCGCCGCCGGTGCGACGCCGGTACCCCTCGAGGATCTCGACCGTGGTGGACTTGCCCGCGCCGTTCGGGCCCAGCAGGGCGAAGGTCTCGCCGCGGGCGATGTCGAAGCTCACGTCGTCGACGACGGCGTTGCCGCCGTACGTCTTTCGCAGGTTGCGCACCCGAACGGCATCACTGTCCATATGACCAGCTTGGGGGTTCGCGGCCTGATTACCCAGCCACGTAGGGCTGCTCCCCAGGCGGGAGGGGCGGCACGCCCCGCGAATGACGGTCTGGGGTGAGCCCGAGACCGCCGCGGGCTACGCTCGTAACGTGACCGAACGCGCCCCACTCTCCCGCAAGCTGTCCGCCATCGCCGAGTCCGCGACGCTCAAGGTGGATGCCAAGGCGAAATCGCTGCAGGCTGCCGGTCGCCCCGTCATCTCGTACGCCGCCGGCGAGCCCGATTTCGCCACGCCGCAGTTCATCGTGGATGCGGCCGCAGAGGCGCTGAAGGACCCCGCGAACTACCGCTACACGCCTGCGGTCGGGCTGCCCGTGCTGCGCGACGCGATCGTCGCCAAGACGCTGCGCGACTCCGGGCTCGAGGTCTCGCCCTCGCAGGTCATCGTGACCAACGGCGGAAAGCACGCCGTCTACCAGGCGTTCCAGACGGTGGTGAACCCCGGCGACGAGGTGCTGCTGCCCGCACCGTATTGGACCACCTACCCCGAGGCGATCGCCCTCGCCGACGGCGTGCCCGTCGAGGTGTTCGCCGGTGCCGACCAGGACTACAAGGTGACCGTGGAGCAGCTCGAGGCGGCCCGCACCGACAAGACGACGGCGCTCGTGTTCGTCTCGCCGTCCAACCCGACGGGCTCGGTCTACACCGCCGAGGAGACCAAGGCGATCGGCGAGTGGGCACTCGAGCACGGCATCTGGGTGATCACCGACGAGATCTACCAGAACCTGGTCTACGAGGGCGTCCGCGCCGTCTCGATCGTCGAGGCCGTGCCGGACCTCGCGGGACAGACCCTGCTGGTCAACGGCGTCGCGAAGACCTACGCGATGACCGGCTGGCGGGTGGGCTGGATGGTCGGGCCGGCCGACGCCATCAAGATCGCCGGCAACCTGCAGTCCCACCTCACCTCCAACGTCAACAACATCGCCCAGCGCGCGGCCCTCGCAGCACTGACCGGCCCGCAGGAGGACGTCGAGCAGATGCGCCTGGCGTTCGACCGCCGCCGTCGGCTGATCGTCGAGGAGCTGTCGAAGATCGAGGGCGTCACCGTGCCCAAGCCGCTCGGCGCGTTCTACGTGTATCCGGACGTCAGCGGGCTTCTCGGCCGCACGTGGGGCGGTGTCACGCCCACCACCTCGCTGGAGCTGGCCGACCTCATCCTCGACCAGGCCGAGGTTGCCGTGGTCCCGGGCGAGGCCTTCGGCCCCTCGGGTTACCTGCGCCTGTCGTACGCGCTCGGCGACGACCAGCTGCTCGAGGGCGTGCGCCGGCTGCAGGACCTCTTCGCCTGACGCCCCGGCGGCCGGTATCGCCGGCCGAACCGCGCCCTGCCGAGGTTCCTAGAGCTCCACGCCCACCAGCACCGGCTCCGGCTGCAGGATGAGGCCGAAATCGGCCTGCACCCGTTGCTGGATGAATCGGGCGAGCTCGGCGAGCTCGGCAGCCGTGGCCGAGCCGCGGTTGGTGAGTGCCAGGGCGTGCTTGGTCGACAGTCCGGCGCGCGAGCGCGGCAGCCTGAAGCCCTTGCGCAGCCCCGCGTGCTCGATGAGCCACGCCGCGCTCACCTTGACTTCCGATTCCTGCGCCACCGGCGGCGGCACGCTGCCGTCGAACTGCGAGAGCGGGATGACGGTCTCCGCGGAGACCTCGGGGGTCATCGGCCAGCGGGGGCATTCCGGGGGAAGCGTGCGGGCGAAACCGGCCGAGACGACCGCGTTCTGGAAGAACGAACCCGCGCTGTAGGTGTCGGGGTCGGCGTCGTCGAGCACCATCCCCTTCGCTCGGCGCGTCGCCAGCACGGTCTCGCGCACCCAGTCCAGGGTCACCGCGGCATCCGGCTCGAGCCGCAGCGCCTGCCGCAGCTGCGCTCCCCGCACCGGGAACTCGCCGTGCCCGACCTCGGCCAGCTCCAGCGTCACGGAGACGATGACCCCGCGCCGCCGGGCACCCACGCCGTAGTGGTCCTTCAGGACCGAGGTGCGAAAGCCGAGGCCGAGCTCGGCGGCCGGGACGGTCTCCACCTCGCCGGTGGCCTCGTCGAGCAGCTCGATCTCGACGAGCGTCTGCACGATCTCCTGGCCGTAGGCGCCGACGTTCTGGATGGGCGCGGCCCCCGTGGTGCCCGGAATGCCGGACATCGCCTCGATCCCGGCGAGTCCCTCGGCGACGGTGTACGCCACGAGCTCATCCCAGTCGTGACCGGCCTGCACCCGCAGGCGCACGAACCCGTCGCGGGGCGATGCGAGACGCTCGATGCCGCGGCTGCGGACCAGCACGACCGTGCCCTTGAACGGATCGTCGGACACCAGCAGGTTCGACCCGCCGCCCACGACCAGCCACGGCTCGCCCTCGGCCCAGATCTGTCGCACCGTCTCGACGAGCTCGTCGCGCGTCTGCGCTTCGACGACGCGCTGCGGGGTGCCGCCGACGCGCAGCGTGGTCAGCTGGGCCAGCGAAGGAGCGGGAGTGATCTCCGGCATGTCAGAGGCGCACCCGGACCTGAGCCTTGCCGAGCACCGTCGTCGCCGCGCTGGAGACGGTGAGGTCGATGCGCAGGGTGTCGTCGAGGATCGCGCCCACGGTGGCCACGACCTCGACGTCGGCGCCCGCCTCGGCGTCGACGACGACAGGGCGCGTGAAGCGCACGCCGTACTCGAGGATGCGACCGGAGTCACCGAGCCACGGCACGATCGTCTCGACGGCCAAGCCCATCGTCAGCATGCCGTGGGCCAGCACGCCGGGCAGCCCGACACGGGTGGCCACGTCGTCGCGGTAGTGGATGGGGTTGTAATCCCCCGACGCGCCGGCGTAACGCACCAGCGACTCGCGGGTGAGGTGCACGGTGCGCTGGGCGACGACGTCTCCTACGGTGAGCTCGCTCATGCGTCCTCTCCTCCCACCAGCAGCACGGACACGGCCGTCACGACGTGACTGCCGGCGGCATCCGTCATCTCGGTCTCGCTCGTGACCATCGCGCCCTTGCCGAACGGGCGCACCGTGCTCACCGTCAGCGTCGCCGTGATCTCGTCGCCGGCCACGATCGGCCGGGAATAGCGGAACCGCTGCTCGGCGTGGATCGTGCGCTCCAGGGCGATGCCCGAATCGGGCTCGGAGAGCAGCTGTTGCAGCGCGAGGTCCTGCACCACCATGGCGAACGTGGGCGGCGCCACGACGTCGGCATATCCCAGGGCCGCAGCTGCGGTCGGGTCGGTGTGCTGCGGGTCGGTGGCGAAGACGGCGCGGGCGAATTCACGCACCTTCTCCCGCCCCACGAGGTACGGCGGGGTCGGCGGGAAGACTCGGCCGACGAGCTCGGGATTCACGGACACGCGTTCCATCCTCCCACAGCCGTGACGACCGGCAGCGGTCTAGGAGCGCCGGGAGCGCAGCGCCCGCAGCGCCATCTGAACGGCGATGAAGGCGAGGAAGACGGCGAACAGGATGTTCGCGGTGAAGGGATCCAGCAGGGTCGCGATCCATGCTCCGAGCGCCGTCGTCGTGCAGGCGGCGACCCCCACCAGCGCCGCGGCGACGAGGTCGACATTGCCTCGGCGGACGTTGCCGATCGTTCCCGACAGCGCGGTGGGGATCATCATCAGCAGCGACGTGCCCTTGGCGATCAGGTCGCTGGTGCCGAAGAGCAGCATGAGCGCCGGGACGACCACGACTCCCCCGCCGACACCCAGAAGGCCGGCCAGGATGCCGGTGATGAAGCCGAGCGCCACGAGTCCGAGGCCGGACGCCCAGGTCAGCACCAGCTCGGCATCGCGGGAGGGCACCACGATGAACAGCGACACGATGACGGCGACGAGGAACACGACGAAACCCCAGCGGAGGGCGTTCTGGTTGACACGGGCCAGCAGCCACGAACCCAGCTGTGCGCCGATGACGGCGGCGCCCGCCAGGATCAACGCCGGGACCCAGGCCACCGAGCCGTTCACCGCGTAGGAGATGACCCCCACCGTCGCCGTCGGAACGATCGCGGCCAGCGACGTGCCGGCCGCGAGCCGCTGGTCGAAGTGCAGCAGCAGCACCAGCAGCGGCACGATGACTGTGCCGCCGCCCACGCCGAAGAGGCCCGAGAGCAGCCCGGCCGCGAGGCCGACGCCGAGGCAGCTGAGGATGAAGCGGGGGGTGCGCCGAACGGGCGCTGCAGAATCGGTCATCGTCAATACACGTCGTCGATGGCCCAGCCACCGTCCGCCCGCACCAGGGTGTACTCGTAGGGCGACGCCACAGGTTCCGGATCGGCCAGCGGCTCGCCGGTCTCATCGGTCAGGGTGAGGAAGCTCTCCGTCGTGTACACGGTGATGACCCCGTCCGCCTGTTCGACCGAGTCCACCTGGATCTCGTACTCATCGGTCGCGGCGCCGAACCGCTCGGCCTCGGCCTCGAACGCGGCGCAGTCGGGAAGCTCGAGCGCCTCGCGGAACGATTCGGTCGTGGTGCGGAAGTACAGCTCGCAGTCCGCGTCGCTCCACGCTTCGTCGTACGCCTCCACGACCTCGACCGCCACGCGCTCCGCTTCGCCGCCGCTGCTCGCGCCGCCGGCGGTGAGCGCACCGATCACCCGCGGGATGAAGACCGCGGCGAGCACGATGAGGCCGATAACGACGACCCCCACCACGACGAAGACGATCCACAGCCGCGACCTCCGGGGAGGCTCTGCAGCCGGCGTGTGCCCGGGATAGCCAGCAGGGGCGCCACTGGCGCCGGACGCCGGGCCTGCGGGGAATCCGCCGGGGTACCCGCCGACGGCTGCGTCCGTCGCGCCGCCGCCGGGGTAGCCGGGGGTGGTCGGCATGGTGCCGGCGGGCGCGATACCCGCGGCCGCCGCTGCGGCGGGGTCGAGGCCGGCCAACGCCTCAGCCGCCGAAGGAACAGCAGGCGGCCCCGAGACGCTTGCCTCGACCGCCGAAGCAGTCGCCTGCGGCGCGGGCTGCACGTGCTGCGTCCACGCCACACCGTCCCACCACCGCTGCGTCCCGCTGCCGTCGTCGTACCAGCCGGGAGGCGTTGTGCTCATGACGTTCCCCTCGCTCGTGCGGCGACCGTGCCGCGCCGCGCCCGTCAGCCTATCCGGCGCCGCAGCGCCGTCCTGGCGCTCAGTTCTGCGGCAGGTCGGGGTCGGATCCGACCCGCTGCCCGCGGTCGAGGTCGTCGATCGCAGCCATTTCGGACGCGGACAGCTCGAACCCGAACACGTCGAAGTTCTCCGCCATGCGCTCACGCGAGTTGGATTTGGGGAACACGATGATCCCCTGCTGCAGGTGCCAGCGCAGCACCACCTGGGCGGGGGTCACTCCGTGAGCGGCCGCGGCATCCACGATCGGCTGCTCGCCGAAGAGGTCGTACTTGCCCTGCCCGAGCGGCCCCCACGCCTCGGTGCGGATCCCGAGCGGCTCGATGAAGGCGCGCAGCTCCCGCTGAGCGAAGGCGGGATGCAGCTCGATCTGGTCGACCGCGGGCACGGTGTCGGATTCCGCGATGATGCGCTCGATGTGCGACCGGTGGAAGTTGGAGACGCCGATGGAGCGGGTCAGTCCCCGCTCGCGCAGCTGTTCGAGGGCGCGCCAGGATTCCGCGTACCGATCCAGGTCGGGGCACGGCCAGTGAATGAGGTACAGGTCGACGAAGTCCAGACCGAGCTTCTGCAGGCTGAGATCCATCGCGTCGAACGCCGACTGCGTGCCCTGGTCCGCGTTCCACAGCTTCGTGGTGACGAACAGCTCGTCACGCGGGATGCCGGAGGCGGCGATCGCGCGGCCGACGCCCTCTTCGTTCCCGTAGACAGCGGCTGTGTCGATGTGCCGGTAGCCGATCTCGAGCGCATCGCTGACGATGCGCTCGGTCTCGGCCGGGTCGACCTTGAACACGCCGAAGCCCAGCTGCGGGATGGTGTGGCCGTCATTGAGGGAGAGGGTGGGAACAGTCATGAATCCAACCCTCGCACGGCCGGAGCCGACAGGCGCGTGGACATCGCGGTCACAGCCCCCACGGTCCCCGCCAGACGGCTTCCTCCACGACGAGGTCGTCGAAGAGCGTCATGGCCGGACCGCGCGATCCGGACGACCTGACGGCATACCCACGGGGGAGGTCGTCGACGAGCTGCCCATCTCTCGGACCGCCCACCAGGAGGAACACCATGCAGGCACCGTAAGCCGGACAAGCGGATGCGAGCGAGAGGTTGCGCATGGCCCCGGCGCGACGTAAGGGTAAGCTGGAACAGCTCCCCGCTGGTCGGGTCGAATGCCAGTACTGGCCGGAACTGAGGAAGTGGCGTTTTGGGTACGCTTTATTACGGCGGCGAATCGACGCCTGTGCACATCGAGGATCGGGCTCTGGCCCACCTCAAGGTCGTCATCGCGACCAAGCTCCGCCGCGGCGAGAGCTTCACGGTCTCGTGGCGGCACCCCGACGATCAGCCCCGCGGGCGAAGCACCGTCTGGATCCACCCCTCGATTCCGTTGCGGTTCGTCTTCGATGACCCGGAGCCGGCGCAGCTGAGCCGCACGTGGGTCGAAGAGCTGGCCAGCAGCGCAAACTCGTCAGGGGGCATCCTGCTGATCTCCGAGCACTTCGACACCGAGGCGCTGGATGTGGTCGCCGACGGCCAGGAGTCACCCGCTCGCTGACCTGACGTCAGGGCCCTGCTCCGCCGGGACCTGCCGACGGCACGACGGCTGCCCGGAAGGCGTCACCTCGGCGTGCTCAGGACGCGGTCCGCACGGCACGGCGCATCGGCCACTCGAACAGCCACCGCACCACCGGGATGCGGTCCCGAGCGACGGTGAGGACGACCCCGACCGCCAACGCGGCGACCATCGTGAGCGTGGCCGAGATCCACAGCGAGCCGTCGTCAGTGGCGGCGAGCAGCCACGAGTCCAGCGCCAGGATCACGGGGTAGTGAGAGACGTAGAAGACGATGGAATTGCGGCCTACGAATTCCAGCGGGCGCGCCCAGCGCCGGGTTGCCGTCGAGGGAAGCCCGAGCGCGATCGCCGCGATCAGCCCGACCGTGCCCCAGGCGAACAACGCCTCGTACCGCTCCACCGTGCCGGTGGCCGACAGCACCGCCGTCGCGGCCGCCAGCAACAACCCGACGGCAACGATCGCCACTCGCGTCCGCAGCCCGATGCGCAGCCTCTCCTCCGCCTGCGCCCACCACCAACCGGCGAAGAAGAACGCCATCAGGAATGCGAAACGGGCGAGGCGATAGTCGTCGGGAAGGAACATGGAGGCGACGAGGATGACGGCGGATGCCCCCAGCGGAGGCACCGAGAACCGGTGCAACACCCACGCGATGACGTAGAAGGCGAAGAGGAACCAGAGATACCAGAGGTACGTCGGCGGATACACCACGACATTGAGCAGTATCCTCGCCGAGAGCTCCCCCGCGATGGCCAAGACGATGAGCGACCAGACGAGGTAGGGCCAGAGGATGCCGCGGGCCTTGCCGACGAAGTAGTCGCGCGCCGGGCGACGGAACGATCGCGGCAGGAGCATGCCGGAAAGGAACATGAGCAGCGGCATGCGAAACGGCGCGAAGACCGCGTCGACGGCGGCGAGAGCGCGCGGGGCACCCACGCCGAGGGTCTCGGGGATCTCGATGCTGTGATGAAGCACGACCAGCAGGATCGCGGTGCCCCGCGTGAGGTCCATCCACCGCAATCGACCCTGTGCCCCCATGGGGTCACGTTAGCGCAACTCTTCCGTAACGTAAGAGTTATTCAGCCCGTCTTTACAAGGCCTTGAGCCGCTCGACGAACTCGTGCGCCGCGGCAAGATGGCGGCTGAGTCTTTCGCGACGCTCCATCGCGCCCTCGCGGATCTTCTCCAGCCTCGCCCTCATGGTGGCATCCGCAGGGTCGGCCGCGAGCGCGTCGACCACGCTGAGAAGGTCTGCCATTTCCTCGAGGGTGTAACCCAGCGGCTTCATCCTGCGGATGAGCAGCAGCCTCGCCTCGTCAGCGGCCGTGTACAGGCGGAAGCCCCCCTCGGTCCGCCCCGTGGGACGGAACAGGCCGACCTCGTCGTAATGACGGATGGTGCGGTGGGACATCTCGGTGCGCTCCGCGAGTTCGCCGATCCGCATCATGGGCCGGCCGTCGCGCGCGGGGATTGACATGGGTTCACTCTCCCACAGCACGCCGACACGCCGCGTCGCCGCGTCAGGTGCCGGATCCGCGATCGCGCCGGATCGCAGCGCCCAGCGCGGCCGCTTGGATCGAGATGGCCGTGATCTCGGCGACGACTTCACCGAGGACAGCCCCGATCGCGCCTCCGAGCGCCGCGAAGACGCAGATGGCCGGCACCCCGACGACGGCCGCTGCGGTCGCCGAGACGGTCAGCGTGTGGATGCGGCCGTATCGGACCAGGCCGAGCGGTCCGGTGGCCCGCGAGACGCAGACCAGCGCGAGCACGCCGCCGGAGACCACCGCGAGCAGGGGGTCGATGTCGACGGTGCCGCTGAAGAGCACGGTGCTCACCCAGGGTGCGAGCAGGGCGAAGCCGGCCCCGGCGACCACACCCATGCCGGTGTTGACGAGGATCGCGCGCTGGATCCGGTGCCGGCGCTCGGCCGCGGACGACGCCGACCCCACCCAGTTCTGCATGGCATTGGGCAGCGCGAGAAGCACGGTCAGCGCCATGCGCATGAGTCGGTCGGCTGCGGCGAAGACCGCAAGGGCCGACGGCGCGAAAGCGGCGACGAGGGTGACCGGCAAGGCCATGTACAGGGCCGCGACGGATCGCCCGCCCATGGCTGCCCACTGCGACCGGATGGAGCGAAGGTCCTCACGAAGGGTGAAGGTCACCCGCCCCTCCCGCTCATCCCGTGCCAGCGAGAGGGCCGCAACCGGGCCGTACAGCACGGCCAAGAGATAGCCGACCGGCACCACCCAGATGGGCGCCCCGTTCGCCACGGCGATGGCGGCCACCGTGACCATCAGGGCCCGCGGGATGGCATCGGAGGTCAGGATCCGCAGCGGCCGCCCGACGCCGGTGAAATACCAGCTGCAGGACAGCCCCGCGGCGGCGCTGGCGAAGGCCATGAGCACGGTAGTGGTCTCGTGCTCCGACCCCGTCGCCTGCGTCAGCGCGACGGCCAGCACGA
Organism: Microbacterium sp. zg-Y818; assembly: GCF_030246905.1. Lineage (NCBI taxonomy): Bacteria > Bacillati > Actinomycetota > Actinomycetes > Micrococcales > Microbacteriaceae > Microbacterium > Microbacterium sp. zg-Y818. Next base: position 2,529,412 of record NZ_CP126741.1, read on the forward strand.
TGGCCACGGGCGCCAGCACGATCAACGCCATCGCTCGCGTGCGCAGTGACTGCAGCAGCGTCGCCCACCGGACGCCCGGCGCCTCAGCGGCGACGCGCTGCGGGCCGGTCAGCGGCCAGCCGAGTTCCACGATCACGCACACGAGCGACCCGATGGAGATGCCCAGTGCATACGCTTCCCACCCACCGGCACCTGCAGAGGCGGTGATCGCGGGCACCGCCACCAGCGGCGTGACCGCGCTCAGTGCCGGTACGAGCAGAAATGCCGACAGATACAGCAGGCGTCGCACGAGAGTCCCCCCTTGACGCGATCGCGCCGTGTCCCCAGAACCGAGCCCGCCACCCCCGGCAGTTCGGTCGGGCCAGTCTGGCAGATGCGGGCGTGCTGTCCAATCGCCGCTCCGAGCCGGGCTACCGCGCGCCGTTGCCGTCCACGACGGCGCCTGCCGGCGCTTCCACCTCGGTCACCACTCCGCGGATGACGTTGTCGGTGATCCGGCCGGAGGCCTTCTCCGCCGTGACACCGGCTCGCGCATCGGCGCCGCGCAGCTCGTTGCGGTCCACGACATAGTCCGACGCGCCGCCGATCGCCACCCCCGCCCCGGTGAAACCCGACAGACGGTTGTCGGTGACGCGCAACCCGCGCACCGCGCCCGCTGTGGCGACTCCGTTCTCGACTGCGCCGCCCTCGATCGCGCCGGTGTTTCCGTCCACCGTGATGTCGGTGGGGATCTGGTCGCCGGCGCCCTGGACGGTGACGAAGGCACGGGCCGACGCCCCCTCGGCGACCACGAGGGAGTTACCCGTGACCAGTGCGCGCTGCACTCCTCCATAGATCATGATCGGACCCCGCTGGGGGTCGTAGTTCTGACCTTGGCGATCAGAATCGGTGCGGGTGAAGATGACGGTGTTGCCGCTGACGACGCTGTCGTCCGACTGCAGAATGACGGCGATCCCCCACCACGTGGCATCCGCCACGGTGTTGCCGGTGATGGTGGTGTGCGCGACGTTCTCGCTGACGATCGACCGTCGGAAGGTGCCGTAGACCACGTTGTCCGAAATGGTGACCATCGACGCGGAGTGCGGGGCGTCGGTGGCGTTTTCGAGCGTGATGCTCTCGGTGTGGATGCCGACGCGGGCGTCCGTCCCCGGCTTGGCGTTGACGATGTTGCCGGTGACCGTCGCCTGTGCACCCCACACGACGATGCCGTCGCCGCGGTCCTCCCCGATGTTCTCCCCCGAGTCGGGCCCTCCCCCCACGCCCACGATGTCCTTGACACGGTTGTCGGCGATGATGATGTCGTGGTATTCGCCGCCATAGCGCACGGCGATGCCGTTCTGGAAGGACTCCAGATGGTTGCCGATGATGCGCACATCGGATGCCTTGATCTCGATGCCGTAGTTGCGGTCACCGTCGGCCGTGCCCAGTTCGTTGGGGTTCGTGAGGGTCACCCCGGTGATCTGCACGTTGTCACCCACGACGCTCAGGGCGGCCGACTGGGCGATGCCCCCGGTCCACCGCAGCTCTCCCCCGCCACGCACGATCGTGCGCTCCGGGATCTCGATCGTGCCGTCCAACTGGATCACGCTGCCGGCGGGCACTTCGATCACCCGCACCCCCTCGGCGGGCAGGCTCGCGATGAAAGCGCGCACCCCGTCGGTCGAGACGGTCTGGCCCGTCGGGTCGATGCCCGGTCCCGCCATGACCGCCGACGTGCCCGCGGGCACCGTCGAGGTGATGAGCGGGACGAGCGTCGTCTGCGTCGGAGCCGGACCGCTCTGAACCGTGACCGCGAGAGGCGCGACCACCCAGATCAGCGCAGCCACCGCGGCGAGCGCGGCCAGCACCACCCCTGCGATCCCCGCCCGGCTCAGCCGCCGAGGCGGTTTGCGCCGGTCGCGGGCGGAAGTGCGGGCGTCTGATTCCCCAATCGAGTCCACACCGCCATGCTAGAGGGCCACCGCAAGCCCCCTCGGATGGAACGCTCCGGTTGCTACAGCAGGTCGTTGAGCCCGAGCGGCAACTCGGCAGCCAGCTCGCGGGCGAGGAACCCGAGTCCCAGGCGCTCGGTCAGCCGATCGCCGGCGCGCGCGTGTGCGGCCGATCCCCAGACCGCCGCCCTCTCCAACCCCGTCCCGCGCGCGACGAAGCCGGTGACCGCACCGGCCAGCACGTCGCCGCTGCCCGACGTCGCCAGGCCCGGCCCCCCGCCCTCGATCCGCCAGGACGCGCCGTCGGGCGCGGCGACGACGTCGTAGCACGTCACCACGGCGAGGTAGCGGCGGGCGACGTGTGCGACCGCAGCAGCCAGATCGTCGCCGAAGTCGTCGGCGTCCTCGCCGAGCAGAATCGCCAGCTCCTCGCGATTGGGAGTGAGCAGCAGCTCTTCCGGCAGCCGCGCGCGGTCGACGTCGGGCAGCACCCCGAGTGCGTAGGCGTCCAGCACGAGACGCGCCGGCTCCGCGTCACCGATGGCAAGGAGCGTGTCGCGCGTCTCGTCGGCGTCGTCGAAGCCGGGGCCGACCAGCACGGCATCCGCCGCGGCGATCTTCTGCCGCGCCGGACCGTCGAAGGGCTCGGATGCCTTTTCGGGCAGGGCGTAGATGCCGGCCTCGGGCAGCACCGTGCCGACTTGGGCGTCGATGGAGCCCGGCACGAAGACGCTGAGCCTGCCTGCTCCGACACGCAGCGCGGCTTCACCCGCCAGCATGATGCCCCCGGGGGTGCGACGAGAGCCCCCGACCACGATGACGTCGCCGCGGGACTTCTTGTCGGCGCCCGGGTCGGGAAGTCCCCACGCCGACAGCAGTTCGCGGGTGACCGGCTCCGGGGTGGTGTCGCGCGTTTCGGTCATGCTCGCTCGCCCCCTGGAGCGTCTGCGGGTTCGGGATCGCCGATGTCGGGCGTTCCGGGATGCACGGTGACCGTCGCGCCCTCTTCGCGCAGGTGGCTGACGTCGGAGAAGAGCGGCATCTGCCAGTCATCGACTGCGAATTCCAGCCGGGTCACCGAGGCGTTGAGCACCGGGTTGCCCGACGCGAATTCCAGGATCTCCTGCTCCTGCATGCGGCGCAGCAATGACGTGATGAGGGTGACCACCGCATCGTGGGCGACGATGAGCGCGGACTCCTGCGGCGTGACCAGCAGGTCGCCGAGGAGGGACCGAAGCCGAAGGGCGACGTCGGCCCACGATTCGCCGCCCGGGGGGCGGTGGTAGAACTTGCCGAGGTGGCGTCGGCGCTCTGCCTCTTCGGGGTGCAGCCTGGCCACCCCGCGGGTGGTGAGCAGGTCCAGGATGCCGAGCTCCCGATCCCGCAGCCTCTCATCGACGACGACGGGCGCCGGATCGTCGCCGAGCGCGATCGCCAGCGTCTGACGGGCGCGCAGGTACGGCGAGACCCAGAACGTCTCGATCGCAGCGCGGTGCTCCATCAGCCATTCGCCCAGCGCCTCCGCCTGCTGCTCACCGGTCGGCGACAGCGGCACGTCGGAGTCGCGGATGTCGATCGGTATGCGCTCGAGGCCCTCGCGCTCAGCGCGCGTCGCCGCGACGTTTCCCACGCTCTCGCCGTGTCGGACGAGCCACAGAGTCTTCACTGGCATCCGCCCACACTAGGAGCACCGGCCGGGGTGCACATCGGGGTTGCGCCGACCTCACTTGTGGGCAAGTCGGCGCAACCCCGCGCGACTACTCGGCGGCCGTGGGGGCAGGCGCCTGGGCCTGCGCGCCACCGCTCAGGTCGTGCACAAGCTCACGCTCGTCCGCCTCCGACAGCGAGGTCTGCATGAGGGTGCCGTGGAAGGGGGCCAGCGCGGCGGCGAACTTGTCGGCCGTCAGCTTCGTCGCGTAGATCACGACGGCCGACTTGCCGGACGAGACCGCCGATTGCACGCGGCGACGGAACTCCGAGTCCATGCCGGCCTTGTCGAGACCTGCGAACAAGGCTCCGACGAGCCCGCCGAGGACGAGTCCGCCGACCGGAACGAAGAAGAGGATGCCGATGAGGGTGCCGAACAACGCCCCGCCGAGAGCCCCGAACCCGATGTTCGCGAGGCCGCCCGGATACTCGACGCTCGTCTTGCCCTCGCTGTTCACCTTGACCAGCGCCAGGCCGGCCAGTTGCACCACCATGTCGTCCTGCAACTGCTGCACCGTGTTGTACGCCGCTTCGGCGTCGGGCTCGGAGTCGAAGGCGATGACGATCAGATCAGCCATGGAATTGCCCACTTTACGATCAGGCTGCCCGCAACGCACCGTGACGGGCAGCGTTCGGGATGCACCACCGGGACTCGCATGATGCACACTGTGCCGCTGACGCTACTGCCGCGATCAGGGTGCGACAAGGGGGCCTGTCGCGCGGGCCGCGAGGGGAGGAGCATGGCCCCACGACGATGACAGGAGGACCCTCATGAAGGCTCTCGTATACCGCGGTGCAGGCGAGAAGGCGTGGGAGGAGGTGCCGGATCCGGTCATCACGAACGCGACGGATGCCATCGTCAAGATCGACGCGACGACGATCTGCGGCACCGACCTGCACATCCTCAAGGGCGACGTCCCGGCGGTCACCGAGGGCCGCATCCTCGGCCACGAGGGGGTGGGGACGGTCACCGAGATCGGTGCGGCGGTGGAAGGTCTCGCCATCGGCGACCGCGTGATCATCTCGTGCATCAGCGCCTGCGGGCACTGCGCCTACTGCCGCAAGCAGGTGTACTCGCACTGCCTGGCCCCGGAGGGGCAGTCCGGCATCGGCTGGATCCTCGGACACCTCATCGACGGAACGCAGGCCGAGTACGTGCGCATCCCGTACGCCGAGAACTCGCTCTACAAGGTTCCGGAGACCGTGACCGACGCCGAGGCGATCCTGCTGTCGGACATCCTGCCCACCGGGCACGAGATCGGCGTGCAGGCCGGCAAGGTCAAGGCCGGCGACGTCGTGGCCGTCATCGGCGCGGGGCCGGTGGGGCTCGCGACCATCGCGACGGCGGGCCTGTACGGCCCGTCGCGCGTCATCGCGATGGACCTCGACGCAAACCGCATCGAGCAGGCGAAGCAGTTCGGCGCCACCGACGGCGTGTTGTCGTCGGATGCCGACTGGCGCGACCAGGTCATGGCGATGACCGACGGGCTCGGCGTCGATGTCGCCATCGAGGCGGTCGGCATCCCCGCCACCTTCGCCGCTGCGCTGGACATCGTGCGCCCCGGCGGCGTCGTGGCCAACGTCGGTGTGCACGGCAAGCCGGTCGAGCTGCCCATCGACCGGCTGTGGATCGCGAACATCGCGATCACCATGGGGCTGGTCAACGCGAACACCACCGACACCCTGCTCAAGCTCGTCGAGCAGCACAAGCTCGCGGCGTCGATGTTCGTCACCCACGACTTCACGCTCGACAGGATCGAAGAGGCGTACGACGTGTTCGGCCGCGCAGCGGAGACGAAGGCGCTGAAGGTGCTGATCACGGCGTGACCCGGGTCTCAGGAGTATCCTGCGCGACCACGACGAGAGGACCGTGATCCGCGAACCTACGAAGAAAGCCCCGGGGATCCGGGGCTTTCTCTTCGGTAGCAGGAGCGGGGTTCGAACCCGCGACCTCACGATTATGAGTCGTGCGCTCTCACCAACTGAGCTACCCTGCCGCGTGCATCCGGTGGATGCTGCGAGCCCCGAGTCAGGATTGAACTGACGACCCCTTCCTTACCATGGAAGTGCTCTGCCACTGAGCTATCGGGGCGTGCTGCCCGCAAGCAGGCAACTAGAAGAGGATATCAGAGCCGCGGCCTGCTCTGAAACGCGAGCTCACCCGGCGGTGTGATCGCGCATCCATTCCAGCGGGTCGATCCTCGTCGTCCCGTTCTGCCAGATCTCGAAGTGCAAGTGCGCGCCGAAGGAGTACCCCGTGTCACCGACGGTGCCGAGCACGTCGCCGACCTTGACGGTGTCGCCCGCCTTCACCCGCAGCGAGCCGTATTCCATGTGTGCGTAGTGGCTCGAGACGAGTTCGCCATCGACGACGTGATCGACGACGACATGGACGCCGTACAGGCCACCGGCCTCTGTCGCGACGCGCACGGTGCCGTCGGCGATCGCGTGGATCTCGGCGCCCTGACCAGGAACGAAGTCGATGCCGTGGTGCATGCTGCCGTCGCGCATCTGGAAGCCCCACGTGTAAGGCACCCCGACCGGGAACGGCCACTGCACGGGCGAGTTCGGGTTGTTCAGAAACGAGTTGTCGAAGTTGCGAACCCCGGAGCCTGCCGCCAGGTCGGCCATCGTGGCAGTCGAGTACGTCTCGTCCCGCGCCAGGTCGACGCTCTCATTCGAGGCCGACGACACGAACGCCTGGATCTCCTCGTGGTCCTGAGAGGACGACACCGCGGTCGTCAGCGACGTCGAGGCGGCGCCGGCGGGCTTGCTGCCGGCTACCGACGCCATCGCGCCGGCGGGCGTCGTCAGACCGATGGCGAGCAGACCCACCACGCTCATGGCGCCGAGCGAGGCGGATGCCGCGGCGAGCCGCCGACGTGCCAGCGCCATGCGCGGCGGGCGCGCCGCGTCGCCGGCTGTGTGGGCGATGGCCTCGGGTCGAGCCAGCCGCGGCGCCGCAGCAGGCGCCGGGGCGGACGCCCCACCCTCGAAGCAGAACAGGCGCGCCGCACGCTCGAACTCATCCGAGGCGAGCTTCTCCGGCGCAGACGCACCGGCCGCGCGGCGCGCTCGTCGCGAAGTGGGGACGGCGGCCGGCGGTACGGCGCAGGCGATCGGGACGGTGGATGCCACCGGCATGGCACCGGCGTCGTCGTGAGCGTCATCCCGAACCTCAGGGAGAACCGCGGCGCTGTTCTCCAGCGCGGCCGGAAGCTCCACCGTGGCCGCAGCGACCAGGAAGACGGCCAGCTCTGCGGCGTGTGTCTGCGCGGCATCGGCCGCTGCGACATCGGACTGCGCCTGCTCGCGCGGGGCAGCGGGCTTCGCCGGGTCTGCGTCGATACGCGGGTCGTGGACTTCGGCTTGCCGAGCGGCCCGGCGGCGCAGCTCCGCGCGGGTCAGCACGCGCTCCGGCTGCGGTGCAGGCGTGGTGACGATACGGCTGGAGCGGCGCAGAGGCGCGGCAACGGCCGACGGGGCGTCGAGGGTCAAATCAGGGGGCTCTCGGGTCGGCCGCTCGCGGGGACGAGGGACGTCTTCGGGTGGGGGGTGACGTCACTGTTTTCGTTCGGGCGAGAAAAGTAACGATCAGGTAAACACTACCCCGCGCGGACGCGGAATGCCACGTCGCGCTCAGCTCGCTTACGGAGTCGTCGCATTGTTCCCGGCGGCGCCGGCGAACACGATGGCTGAAAGCCTGGCGACAAGCTCAGCGCTTCCCACGATGGTCATCTCCCGCGTGGGCGCGGAACCCGGAACGCCTGCGGCGACGCCACCGGCCTCTTCGACCAGCAGCACGCCGGCGGCGTGGTCCCACGGGTGAAGGCCGCGCTCGAAGTATCCGTCGAGGCGCCCCGCGGCGACATAGGCCAGATCGAGCGACGCCGCGCCGATGCGGCGGATGTCGCGCGCGAGCGGCATGACCCGCCCGAGCATCTCCAGCTGTGCGGCGTGGGTGGCCGGGTCATAGCCGAACCCGGTGGCCAGCAGAGATCCCGCCGGATTCACTTCGGCGTTCACCTTGAGCCGTTGCCCTCCCAGCCACGCGCCCTCCCCGCGCACGACGTGGAAAAGCTCGCCCAACGCCGGCGCATGGATCACCCCGGCGAGCGCCTGCCACTCACGGGGGTCGGGCTCACCCGAGACCGCCGCGATGCTGACGGCATAGGAGGGGATGCCGTAGGCGTAGTTCACGGTGCCGTCGATCGGGTCCACGACCCACGTGATCCCGGTGGTGCCCCTCTCCGCGGCAGATTCCTCACCGAGGAAGCCATCCCCCGGCCGGGCCGCGGCGATCCGCTCGCGGATGAGGTTCTCCACCTCGCGGTCGGCCTCGGTGACGATGTCGGCCAGCGCGGACTTGCTCGCGGCGATCGACACTCCCTCTTCGCGGCGTCGCCGTGCCAGCGCGCCCGCCTCGTGGGCGATGTCGACGGCGAGTGCTCCCAGTTCCTGCTGCAGGCTCATGCGCACCACGCTACGCGCACGCCGGCCATGGCCCGTCACTTCGGGCCGGTGCACCTGTCGCCGCCAGGGCGTGACGCCTCAGGGGCGCGGGGGCAGCGGCGGGCGCGGGGGCACCGGCGGGAAGTCGTCGGTGCCGGGCGCCGGAGCGGCAGCATCCGTCTGTCCCTCGAGCGAGGGCTGCTGACCGGGTGCGCGCGTCGACGGCCGCGTCTCTTCGGACGGCTGGTCGCCCTCGTACTGTTCCCGCGCGATCGCACCTTCGGACTCCTGGCCCTCGGGCTGCGCATACGCCTGCGGCTGCGGCGCCTCGCCCTGCGGCGAAGGCCAGTCTGCGGTCTGCGCGGGCGCAGCCTGGGCGGCGTGGGGGTCGTAGGCCGGGGGCTGCGCGATGGCCTGCGGGGCCGGCGCGGCGGCGGCGTAGTTCTGCGGGTAGGTCGGGTAACCGGTGTAGTACGCGTTCCAGTCCGGCGATCCGTCAGGCATGACGGGGAGCGGCGTGAAACCGTCGGCGTACGTGGGCCACTGTGCGGCCTGGGGCTGAGCGGGTCCGCCGGCGTAGGCGGCGGCCTTGGGGCGCTCGCGCTTGGGCGCGAACAGCACGTTCACGAGCGGGACCAGTGCGGTGCCGACGGCCGCTAGAATGGCCAGCGCGACCACGATCCGCCAGTAGATCGCCTCGAACTCGAGGTAGTCCGACAGCAACAGCGGCAGCACCAGCATGACCGCCAGGATGACGACGAGTCCGATGGTCACATAGGTCACGGTGGTTGTGAAGGTCGTCGCGTAGCGGGCGTGCGCCTTGGTGAACAGGCGCACGTGCAGCAGGGCCAGCTGCAGGATCAGCACGATCAGGAGGAACCGGAAGAACCGATCGACACCGACTCCGAAGTAACGGTCGGGCTCCGGCATCCAGATCATGAACGCGCCGATCAGCAGCGTCAGGACCCAGGTGGCCATGCTCGCCAGCGCGAACCAGGCCGGACGGCCGGGTGCCAGTCGGGCCTCGAGGATCGCAACGCCGGCAAAGCCTGCCAGCAGCAGGATGGTGAGGAATGCACGGGCGACGAGTCGCTCTTCGGGCCCGAACAGCACCCAGACGACACAGACGAACGCTGCGGCGATCAGGGCGCCTATCGCGACCCAGATTGCGGCGCGCAGCAGCTTTGCGGAAGCGGGGCTGGTGATGGGCTGGGTCATCGTCGGTCCTCTCCCGCGGCGCGACACCGCGGCAATCCCCCCATCCTGACACGCCGGGAACGCTCGAACCACTTCGCGTACAATTCGCGCCCCGCCGAAGAGGCCGACAACGGAGGGATATTTCCGGCGCGAGTGGTCGTGCACTGGTCATAGGAAACCTATAGGCTGTGGTCAGACCACAGGCCAGCTGCGTAGATGACAACTGCGAACTGACCCATCACGAAGGGATACAACATGTCCACAGTTGCGATCATCGGCGGCACCGGCCTCCTCGGACGCGCCACGGCGCAGGAACTCCTCGCGCACGGCTATGAGGTGCTCTCCATCTCGCTGCCGCCCGAGACCGCCCACCCGCTCGACGGCGTGCAGTACGTGTACTGCGACGTCGCCACGGCATCCGACGATGAGCTGCTCGCGTTGCTCGACGGTGTGGATGCCGTCGCCTACGCCGCCGGCGCCGACGAGCGCATCGCGCCGCAGGCGCCCGCGGCGGGCTTCTTCTACCGCGCCAACGTTCTGCCCACCCAGCGCATGGCGCGCCTCGCCCGCCAGGCCGGTGTGACCTCATTCGTCGTCTACGGCTCGTACTTCGCCGAGTTCGCCGAGCGCTGGCCCGAGCTGGGCCTGCGCGAGAACGCCGGGTACGTCCGCACCCGTCTGCTGCAGGAGCAGGTCGCCTTCCTCGAGGGCGAAGGCGCGATGACCGTGACCTCGCTGCGTCTCCCCTGGATCTTCGGCACCATGCCGGGCGCCGTGCCGCTGTGGAGCATGTTCGTGGCGATGGATGCCGCCGTCCCCGAGGACTCCCCCATCGCCGTCCCCGCGGGCGGCACCGTCATGGTCACCACCAGCCAGGTGGCCAAGGCCGCGCGCGGCGCGATCGAACGGGGCGAGCACGGCAAGACCTACGCGCTCGGTGGCATCAATATGACCTACGCCGACTTCCACCGCATGATCGCGGAGGAGGCGGGCCTGGATCCCGCCCGCGTGATGCCCCTCCCCGCCGAGGCGTTCGCGGCCGCGATGAAGGCGTACGACGAGGCCGAAGCCGGCCGCGGCATCGAGCACGGCATGCACCAGGCGGATGCCGCACGCGTGCAGGAGCGGTTCGCGTACGTCGAGCCGGAGCCCGTGCAGGCCGCGCTCGGCTACGGACCGGAAGACGTCGAGGCGGCGATCCGCGAGAGCCTGCGGGTCTGCGTCGCTTCGCGCACCCCGGTCGCCTGAGCCAGCGAGAGAGGGAGCCACCCGCGCCTTCGGGTGGCTCCCTCTTCATATTGCTCACGTACCCGCTCGACGGCGGCCGCGGTGTCCCGTCGCTGGCTACGCCGCGTGGGAGACTGAAGGTGCCCTGTCGTTCTCGCTTTGCGCCGCGGGCCCCACCCGCGCGGCGCGACTCCCGAAGGGACCCGAGCCCTGCAAGGAACTCAGACTCCCCAGCCGAGCGCGATGGCGGCGCGCCTGCACGCCGCCCGCACGTCAGGCGACGCCGTCGGCGTGTTCCGGATCGTCGCCGAGAACCCCCTCGTCGCCTGGTACGCCATGCCATTGCCCGAGCTCGCGGAGACGATCGCAGAGGCCATGGCCGGTGTCTCGGATTCTTCCGACGACAAGCAGATCTGCCGCGGTCTGCTGCAGGTCCTGCGCGGCGAAGAGATATCCATCACCCTCCCGGCGCGACTGCAGGCCATGCCCCTGGCGATGCGCGGTATGCAAGAGCGGCTGCGGGGCGCTCCGAGTGCGGCGCTCCGACTCCAGCTGACGGCGCGCACGCAGCGGGTGCGCTCGGCGAGCACGCTGTTCGACACGACCGATGGACTCGCCGCGTTCGAGGCGATGCAGATGGGCATCACCCGCATGCTGGCCGGGGACCTGGTCGGCGCGCTCACCGATTTCACGGCCGTCCGCTGGTCGCCGACCCCCTCGCTCCCTTTCCTGATGCGCGACGCGCACGTGAAGTCCGCCCTGGTGCACGCCCTGTACGGGCGACCGGCGGACGCCCACCGCAGCATCCAGGCTGCCCGCTCGATCCCTCGCACCGCGAGCTGGGTCGAGGAAGGGCTGGACGCGCACCTCGAGATGGCCGCCGCAGTGCTTGAGGAGGACGCGCACGCCGCCGTCTCACGGCTGGAATCGATCCCGCTGGACGCGGTCGGCGAACTGTGGCCGTTCCTTGTGGAGGCCATGTACCGCGCCCATTCGCGCGCCGGGCGCGGTGAGGCAGCCGCACTGCGCTTCGAGCGCCTGCGCGACGCCGCACCCCCCGCGAGGCCGGGCGATGGGATGCCGGGCAACGTCTTCGACTGCATCCTCGCCCTCGTAGCCTTCTTCCGCGGCGACGCGACGATGGCCCGTCGACTGAACGCGACCGTGCCGCCGACGTTCTTCCGCGGGGCGATGATGCAAGCCATGCTCGACATCGTCGCCGGGCGTCCCGACGAGGCCCTGCGCATCCTGGCGGAACTGCGTCCGTCAACGGACGGCCTCGATCAGCTGGAGGGACAGCGCCTCGCGCTTCGGGCGCAGGCCCTGTTCGCACGGGGGCAGCGCGTCGATGCCCTTGTCGCTCTGTCCGAGGTCCGCGATCTGCCCGACGGCGCCGGACGGCTGGGCGCCCGCCTGCTCACTGCGGACCTGCACGACCTCGCCCGCGCGGAGGTTGCCGGTTGGGAGTCGATTCCCACCAAGGCGCTCTGGCCCGAAGACACCATCGCGCTCACCGTGCGTGAACGCGAACTGCTCGCTGCCCTGCACGCGGGTCTGACCCGCACGGAGATCGCCGAGCGGCTGTTCGTGTCCTTGAACACGATCAAGACGCACCAGCGGTCACTGTTCCGCAAGTTGGGCGTCTCGACACGGGCCGAGGCCGCCGCGATCGCCGAGCGTCGCGGCCTGCTCTGACGGTTCGGGTCAGCGACGACGCCAGACGAGCGCACCCGTGCCACCCGCGACGGTGACGGCGAGCGCGAGCGCCCACCAGGGGAAAGGCACCGGAACCTCAGGGACGAACCGCGCAACCTCCGCGGGCAGGCTGGTCCGCTCGGCGTGCACGAGGATGCGGTGCGAGTTGATGCCGATGGGCGTGCAGGTGACGAGGGTGACGAGGTCGCGACCGGGGACGATGCGCAGCGAGTCGACGTCGTCGGGCTCGACGACCTGTGTCTCGGTCACGCGGTAGGCGAGGGTCTGCCCCAGCACCGTCAGAGTGAAGGTGTCCCCCTCCGTAAGCCGGTCGAGGTGGGTGAAGAGGGCGGACTGCGGGTAGCCGCGGTGCCCCGTGAGGACCGCGTGGGTGCCGGCGCCGCCGACGGGGAGGGACGAGCCGGTCAGGTGACCGATGCCGCGCTCGAGCGTTGCGTCGGACGTTCCGGAGTACACCGGCAGCGCAGCGTCGATCGCCGGTATGCGCAGCTGCGCGAGGACGCCGTCGGGTTCGTCGGTGACCAGCTCCCGCGCCTCGACGACCTCCGCCGTGTCCTCCTCGCCTGCCCCGAACGGGTCGCGCGCGATCCCCGCGCCGAGGGCGGCGTTGTAGGCGCGGGATGCCGCGAGTCTGCGGTCGAGTTCGGCGGGACCGACGGCGTCGATCGTCTCTGCGTAGCCTTGCAAGCGATCGCGCTGCGAGAGGTCTGAGAACCAGCTCGCCGCCGAGGGGTAGATCATGATCGCTACCCCCGCGACGACGAGGGCCACCACGAGCACGCGGGCGCGCAGAAGCCCCGGCCGACGCGGGTGCGCCGACCGGGGCTCGTGCATGTCCGTGATGATGATCGATCCGGCTCGGTGGTTCCGATCAGGACGTCAGGCGACGGCCCGGCTGCGGCGCGCGCGGATGGCGATGCCGGCCGCCAGCAGGAGCAGTCCGGCGCCGGTACCCCAGAACACGACGGTTCCGGTGCCGCCGGTGAGCGGCAGCTCGAACCCCGCGTTGTGCGGTGCGTTGCGCACCGCAGCCTGGTAGGTGAACGGACCGGTCACGGCGCCCGCGTCGACGAGCTCGACCTCGATCGGGTCGGCGAGCAGCCCATAGCCCTCTGGCGCCACGACCTCGACGAGATAGTAAATGCGGTACTCCGGGTCGGTGTCGGCGATGCGGGCACCGTCGACGAAGTTGCTCAGGCGCAGGCCCCCGATCGCGGCTTCACCGCGTGCGTCGGTCGTGACGACCTTTGTGCCGGCCGGCTGGCCGGGGATGTCGACCGCCTGGGTGAGGTCGCCCGCGCGGGCGGCGGCCTCGTCGAGGAACACGGCGAACTGGGCCCCGGCGAGGGCGGTGGTGCCGTCCATCGCCGTCTTGGCGATGCGGATGCTGCCCAGGCGCGTCTCGACCTCGTTGGACGGGATGCCGCTCGGGTTGTGGTCGACCTGGTACTGGTTGGGGAACAGCACGGCGTCGTTAGGGATCACGCCGTCGCCGATCGCGGTGGAGAGGGTCGTGATGCTGATCCGCACCTGCGCGGCGGGGTTGGCCTTCTTCGCCTCCTCGATCTTGGCGAGACCGGTCGCGGTCAGCTCGATGGTGACGCGGGTGTGCTCGTCGACCGTGGCCGCGGAGCCGATGAGGGTGGTCTGCCGGGTCGCGGTGACGGTGTAGTCGGCGGCGATCAGGTCGAGGGCGGGGGCGGTGAGCCCGTCGATGGTCACGGCCGTCTCCGCGGCGACGAACTCGAGACGCGGGTCGAGGTCGTCGACGACGAGCCAGCGGTCGGTCTGGCCGCCCTCGGGGATGCTGGCGTCGATCGTCCAGACGACGGCATTGTTGTTGCCGTTGTCGGGCGCGGTCGTGCCGATCGTGTCGGAGTCCTCCACGCGCTTGACGATCGCGTCGTTGTTGTTCTTGGGATAGACGTGCACGTCGTACAGCCAGGCGTCGAGGTCGGCCGGGTGTGTGATCGGCACGGTCACGACGAACGGTGCACCGGGGGTGAGACCCGAGGCGAGCTGCGCCGCCGTCAGGTGCTCCTGCACGTAGTAGGCCCCGAGGTCGAGGTCGTCGAAGACGACGACGCCGTCGGACGCGGTGATACCGTCGGCATCCGGTGTCGCGCCGGCCACGGCGGCAGCCGCGTCGGCCACCGTCATCGCCGCGGCGGCGCTCCACCCCGCGTCCGTGCCGAGGTCGATGCCGGGCACGCGGGCGGCGGTGAAGCGGATGTCGGCCAGCGCGTCCCATCCGGCGGTGTCGGCTGCGGGCAGCTCGAGACCGTCGCCCGCGTCACCACGCAGCAGCGGCTGCTCGTACTTGTGGACCGTGATGCTGCCCGTCTGAGCCGGGTCGATCGTGGGTGCGGCCAGGGCCGGTGCGGCGACGGTGGCGCCGAGCAGCGCGGCGACGGCGGCCGTCGCTGCGACGGCCCATCGGCGGACGTGGGTGTGCTCTCGCATGGGGTTGTCCTCTGTCTTTCGGATTGCGGGTCTCATGGGCGGAAGGGGGTGCATGTCAAGCGCGCCGACGCCACTGACGGATGCCGACACCGAGGCCGGCCAAGGCGAGCAGCGCACCGGCGAGCAGGTAGGGCAGGTTGCCGGTCGAGCCGGTGAGCGGCAGCGCGCGCGCGGCGACGTCGGCGACCGTGACGGTCGAGACGCCCGCGTCGGTCGCCGCGGAGACCAGGCGCGAGCCGTCGGGAACCGTGACGGTGCCGTCGACGGCAACGGCGATCTTCACCGGCTGCGGGAGCAGCGCATGCCCGGTCGGGGACCGGGTCTCCTCGACCCAGTAGGTGCCGGCGGGCAGATTGGCGACGATGAAGCGGCCGTCGGCGTCGGGGACCGGGGTCACGGCGACGGGATCGGCGGCGCCGGGGCGCGAGCCGTCTGTCGCATCGTCGCGGAGGATCCGGAACACTGCGCCCTCGAGCGCAGCGCCGTCGGCGTCGGCCTTCTGGATGTAGAAGGCGGAGGCGCGGGCGTGGAACGGGTCGTCGTCCGAGACATCGAACGGCCGCGTCGGATCGGCCGGGTCGGGCGCGATGACAGCCTCTCCCGCCGGATCGGTGCGCGGGGCACCGGTGGGCGCGCCGTCTCGGTCGCTCTCGGGCACGACGACGCTCGCCGTCGCGGTGACCTCATCGTGATGACTCTGCTGCACGTCAAGGGCGAGGGAGCCCGTCACGACGAACGACTGACCGGGGCCGAAGAGGATATCGAGTTCCGCGTCGACGGGAACGGACGCCGGGTAGCCGAGCAGCGCTCCGTCGGGGCCCTCGAGCGGCGACGGGTCGGCGACCCAGTCGGTGACGGCGGGGCCGGCGACCGTGTCGTCGACGAGACGAACGGCGGTCAGCCATGTGTTGCCGGTGTTGGTGACGACGTAGCGGACGGTGTTCGTCTCACCCGGCCCGTACACGACGGCGTCCGCTGCGGTGTCGGCATCCGCCTGAGGCGAGGCCGTGCCGTAGGCGTCCTTGTCCGGCGCGACCCAGTCGGTTCCGCGCGCGTACGCGGGAGCGTCGGCGTCGGGCGCCCCGTCGTACTTGATCACCTGGATGGCGCCGGTGTAGGCCGAGTACGGGTTCGCGCCGTCGACGGGGTTGCCCGAGATCGCGCCGTCCGCCCGGAATGAGGCCTCGTCGCGGTGCGCAGCACCGTCGCCGGCGGAGACCGTCAGCGTCGCCTCGCCGACGATCACGTCACCCACGGCCCAGGTCGTGGCCGGGTAACCGGTCGGGCGACCCTCGGCGTCGAGGTCCACCGTCTCGGCCCACGTATACGACCACGTCGCCGCACCGGCATCCCATGTCGCGTCGCGCGGCGCGCTCGCTCCGGGCAGCCACCACCGCAGCGAGGTGATCGCGGCGCCGCTGATGGCGGCATCCGTGAGGACGACGTTCTTCAGCGGCTCGGGCCCGGTGTTGGTGAGGCGGATGACGATTCTGCGGCTCTCGCCCGACTCGTAGACCGCGCCCGTGTCGAACGTGTCGGCGTCGACGCCCTCCCCGGTGACGACACCGGTGCCGTCGACGTCGCCGTCGAACTTCTCGATCGTCGCGGTGGGCGTCAGATCGGCGAAGTAGCCGGCATCCAGCGAGTGGTCGTTCTGCCCGCCGGAACCCGTCGTGTACGCGAACGAGCCGGTCGCGGGGTCGGGGTTGGAGTCGGCCTCTCCGCGGGATCCATCGCCGGCGCGCTGGAGCGTCAGCTGGAAGTCGCCCCACGTGACCGCACCGTAGAGCGGATCACCCGGGAACACGCGCGAGGTCGGGTCCACGCCGGGCGGAAGGCCGAAGCTGATGACGTAGTCGGTGCCGAACTCGAGCGGGTTCGCGTCCGTGCTGCTGAACAGGTAGGCGCCGTCGGCGTTCGTGGTGGTCACCAGCGGCGTGCCCGTCCCGTCGGCGTGCGTCGCGGTGACGACGATGCCGCCCAGCGGGGGCTCGCCCGGATCCTGCACGCCGTTGCGGTTGGCGTCGAACCAGACACGATCGCCGATCTGCAGCGGCGCCTGCTCGGCGAGCGTCTGCACGTTTCCAAGGCCGCCGCCCTTCTGGAACGAGTGCGACCCGGGATTCGTCTGCTGGGACGTGTGCTGGTACCCGCCCACGGGGTTGCCGTTGTCGGTGTTGAACCACTTCAAGCCGGTGACGTTCACCGTGCTGAGGGGGTCGATGACCGCCGCGATGATGCCGTTGTAGCCCGTCTTGGCCGCGATGCCGCCGAGCGTGCTCTCCGGGTGGTACTCGTTCGCCCCGCCGTTGACCTTGTTGGAGTCGAAGAAGAACTCCCTACCCCCGATGCCCTGCCCTGAGTTGCCCTTGGCAGAGGTACGGCCGTCGATGAGGCGTCCGTCGCGTTCGAGGACGTACTCCCCCTCCGCATTGGGGGCCGCGATGAGGATGTCGCCGCTGGAGATCGCCTCGTATCCCCTGTTGTTGACGCCGGTCACGCCGCCGTTGACGGAGGTGTTGTCGTCGGCGGCCCGGTTGCGGTTGCCCGCCTGCAGGCTCGTGCGGTCCATGAGCCCGAGCACGAGGTCGTTGGTGTCGCTGAACTCGATGTCGCTGAGGATCGCCTGCGGGTAAGTCTGCACGGAGTTCCACGCGCTCGCACCGGCGTCGTATCCCACGCCCGTCGGCTGCTGCTGTCCGATGCCCTTGGCACCCGGGTTGGGATTGCTCCACGTGTCCACCCACGAGTTCCAGCGCCACAGCCAGGGCGCGTTGGCCCTGGTGGTGTTGGTACCTGAGACGTACGACGGGCCTTTCGTGTAGCCGAGATCGACCGTGAGCTCGGTCTTCCACCCGACGACCGCGCCGGCGGCAACGGCCGCAGAGATCTCGTCGGTCGTGGCGGAGACGACGGTCGCTGCGAGGGCCGTGTTCGCCTGCCAGGCGGTGCCCTCGTCGACGTAGCCGACGTACACGCGGCCGTGGTGCTCACTGACGGCCCAGGCGCGCTTGCCTGCGGGAAGGTTCAGGACGACGCGCTCGATGTGCGGGGTCGCGGCGGTCACGACGGCCGGGCCGCTCACGTCGATGCGGTAGACCTCGCGGTCATGCAGGTTGACGAAGTAGAGCCACCGGTCATCGGCGCTCACCGTGATCGCGCCGATGCCGATCCTTCCCGCGTTCGCGAACGCGTGCTCGTCCTTCGTCCAGTCGCTCGGAACGCCAAGGCCGCGCTGCGCGTTGGTGAGGGCGGGGCCGAGGTCCACCGTCGCGCCCGGCACGTTCGCCACCGGCTTGCCCTGGACGTCGAGCCACGGCTCGGCGGCTGCTGCTTTCGAGGCCGACCGCTGCCCGTCGACGGTGGCAAAGGTCACCGGGATGCGATAGATGCCGCCGATGCCCAGGGGGCCGAGGCCCGCCAGACGCTTGTACGACGCCGAGGCGAAGAGGGTGTTGCGTGAGGTCTGGAATGCGGTCCCCCACACCGAGCCGACCTCGCCGAAGGTCGCGAAGGTGTTGCGAACCGGGTACTGCGCGGTGGTGATGACGCCGGCGCCGTTGCGCTTGCTCGCACTGCCGTTCGCGGTGCTGTTCTGCCCGTCGTCGGCCGCGTAGAACGACTTCCAGTACTGGCCGACGATCGCCGCCTCGCTGCGCGCCGCGTTGGCGCTCAGCAGCGGGTCACCGGCGGACTGGATCGTCGAGACGATGGGTGGGGCGGTGGTCGAGTAGTCCTCGGGGGTGCTCACGCCGTAGTCGACGCCGGTCACCGACGAGGCGGGCGCCTGGATGAAGCGGACCGATGCGTTGCTGTACAGCGAGGGCGCCTGGCCGGTGGCGCTGAAGGTGTCGTGGAAGCCGTGCGCCGTGAACTCCAGGCGGAGCGGGTCGCCCGGAGCGACGGACGCGTCGAGCGTCAGCGAGTACGAGCCCCGGCTGTACCAGGCGCCACCGGCGTCGGTCGTCGAACCGAGCGCCGACAGGGTCTCACCGACGACGGTGCCGCGTGCGTCGTAGGCCCGCACCACGACGTTCTCCAGCCCCATCTCGCGCGGCCCGTTGCCCACCGCGACCCGTTCGAAGGTGCCGTTGCCGTTGTAGTCCCGGAAGGCCTGTCCGCTGATGGTCGTGCCTGCGGCAGTCGCCGACAGCGGAGGCACGATGATCCCGCCCGCGGCGATGAGCACGGCGGTGAGCGTCGCCAGCCACCGCCCGCGTCGCGCGGTCATGGTTGCGTCATGAAATCGGGCACGGCGCTGCAACGTGACTCCTCAGAGGATCCGGAAACGCGGGACCCGACCAGGGCCGTCATCGACTCCTGCCAAGAATGGGTCTCCCCCGCGAGCCCCAGGCTAGGGAGCCAGTGAGGGCCGCTTCCGACACCTCGGCGGGATCTCACCCGCTGGTTCACCCCCTTCACCCTCGCGCCCCCGGAGGGGCGCTCACGCGCGCTCCGTAGACTGCCAGCATGCCCGCCCGACCGTCCGTGATTCGGCGCGCCCTCGTCTCTGCGCTCGTCGGCGCGCTGCTGCTTCTCGGCGGCTGCGCGCGCAGCGATCAGGACGCTCCCGCCCTGGTGCGGGTGCCCGCCGACGCGGCCACGGTGGGCGAGGCCATCGGACTCGTCGCGGAGAACGGTCTCGTGCTGGTGGACCCCGGCGTTTACCGGGAGCAGATCCTCGTCGACAAGCCGGGGGTCACCGTCCGGGGCGTCGACCGCAACGAGACCGTCATCGACGGCGAAGGCATCCGCCCATACGGTGTCGTCGCGGTCGCCGACGGCGTGAGTGTCGAGAATCTCACCGTCACGGGGGCCACCTTCTACGGTGTGCTCGTGACCGGCCTGCACGATGAGGACGGACCGACAGCGCACGGGGGCGACGGATACGACCTGCTCGATCCTGAGCGGTTCCCCCCGATCCAGCGCTTCGCGATCGACCATGTCACCGCCTACGACAACGGACTGTACGGTCTGTACGCGTTCGACGCGCAGCACGGCGTCATTCGGGACTCGTACGCGTCCGGGTCGGCCGACAGCGGCATCTATGTCGGCCAATGCCGCCAGTGCGACGTCCTCGTCACCGGAAACGTCGCCGAGAACAACGCGGTCGGGTTCGAGAACGCGAACGCATCCGACAGTGTATGGATCGTCGGCAACCGCTTCAGCGGCAACCGGATCGGGATGACGCTGATCTCGAACTACCGCGAGGCGTTCGTGCCGCAACGCGGCAACCTCGTCGCCGGCAACCTCATCGCCGACAACGCCGAGGCGGAGTCGCCCGCGCATGCCGACGGCGGCTTCGGCGTGGGCGTGGGGGTCAGCGGCGGCACCGAGAACGTCTTCGAACGCAACCGCATCGAACGCAATCCCGTCGCCGGCGTCGTGCTCACGAGCACCGAGGACCTGGCCGCGACCGGCAACAGGTTCCGTGACACGGCGTTCGCCGGCAACGGGATCGATATCGCGAACACGTCGACCGACCGCGCCCCCGCGCGGGGCAACTGCCTCGACGGCCCCGTCGTCGCCGCGCCGCTCGACCTGTTCGCCGCGTGCACGGGCGCCCAGCCGGCCGTCCTCCCCTCGGCACTGCCGGCCGTGGCCGTGCCTCCGGGGATGAGTTTCCTGCGCGTCCCTCCCCCGCCGGCGCAGCCCAACATGCCCGACGTCACGGCACCCGCACGCATCCTGCCTGCCGAAATCGGGGCACCGGATGCCGCTGCCCACCCGCTGCCTGACAGCACACTGCTCGCGGATCGGTCGCGCCGATGAGCACCCGCCACCGGCTCGCGGCCGCAGTGGCCGTCGTCGCCGTCGCGCTTTCTCTGGTCGCCTGCGCGCCCGCCGACGGCGTGCGGCCGGTGACGACGGAGGAGTCGCAGGTGCTCGCATCGATGCGTTTCCGCAACTTCGACGCGGGCACGCGTGCCCTGTCGTTCGCGCTGGAGGAGGGCGATCTGACGCTCGCCATCGCGGGCTGGTACGACTTCGCGGGACACCGCGGATACGGGCTGCTCGACACCGGCGACGGGCGAGCGCTTCTCGCCTGGTCCGGCGACACGGTCGGGATGAGCGCGGGCGCACCCGAGGACGGCGCGGCCCCGCTGCCGATGCCGGAGGACGCGGAGTGGTCCACCACGCCGCTGGACCCGACGTCTTCGCGTCTGCACGCCCTCCTCGCGGTCATCGCGGGTCTGGGCTCCGACCGCCCCGACAATCCGCTGCTGCTGCAGCAGTCCGGCGCCTTGTGGGTCGCGGAGGAGACGGTCGACGGGGAGCCCGTCACGGTGTTCGCCGGCCCGCCGTCCGACGAGCCGCTGCACACCGGCGCCGAGGTGGACCCGGATGCGTCCGGCACCCGCTACTGGGTGGATGCCGGCGGGGTGCTGCACCGCGCCGATATCCGTGTCGGCGGCGACTGGGTGCGCCTGGACTTCGCTGCTGCGCAGAACGTCGACCTCGGCGCCGGAGCAGCAGGATGAGCACGGGGCACGGCCGCGTCAGCCGGCGCGGCCTGCTGCTGGGCGGCGCCGGTGTCGGCCTGGGCGTCGTCGCGGGGGCGGCCGGCGCGGCGATGATGCGGCCTCCCGCGGCGCCGCTCGCCGGGCCGGACGGCGGTGGGCCGACATCCGCCGTTCCGGCGCGCGGGCGCCACCAGGCCGGGGTGGACCGCCCCGCGACTCCGCAGCGGTCGGCGCTCGTGGTCGTGCTGGACCTTCCAGCGGCGAGCGCGCGCAACGACGTGCGCACCGCGGTGGCCGCGCTGGGTGATGCTGTCGAGGGCTGCACGGACGGCGCAGACCCCACACTGATGCCGGACGGGCCGGGTGACCTGGCCGTGACGATCGGACTCGGTCCGCGCCTCGTGCGGCTGATCGACCCCGCGCTGCCCGGCGCGCAGGACCTCCCCGACTTCGCAGGCGACGACGCGATCGCACGCGAGGCGCGGGGCGGAGACGTGCTGCTGGCGATCTACGCCTCGGATCCGAACGCGCTGCCGATCGTGGCGGGACGGCTGCGGGATGCGCTGCCGGGATCTCGAATCCGGTGGCAGCAGTCCGGGGTGCGCGGGCCGGGCGAGGGCACGGTGGCGCGCAACCCCCTCGGCTACCACGATGGCGTGATGGTGCCCGAGGGCGCCGAGCTCGACGACGCCGTTTGGATCGCGGACGGTCCGGCCGCGGCCGGGACGATCGCGGTGATCCGCCGCCTGCGCCTGAACGTGGAAGCGTTCCACGATCTGTCTCGGCGCGAGCGCGACCGGGTGATCGGACGGGAGCGCACCTCGGGCGCACCCCTCTCGGGCGGTGACGTGCACGACGGCGTGGATCTGACCGCGAAGACCCCTGAAGGCGAGTACGTGGTCCCGGCCCGCGCGCACGTGCGTGCGGCCCACCCGTCGTTCACGGGGAGCGCGCTGATGCTGCGGCGCAGCTACGGCTATGCCAACGGTGTGGACGCGACCGGCGCCCCGGACGACGGCATCCTCTTCATGTGCTTCCAGCACGACGTGGATGTCTTCGTCCGCACGCAGGTGCGGCTGGACGAATCCGATGACCTGATGCGTTTCGCGCGTCCGACGGCGTCCGCGACGTTCTTGATTCCACCGGGCCGCACCGGCGACGAACCCTTCGGCGCCGCCCTCTTCCGTCCCTCCTGACCCGCGCACGCCCGTCCGGTCACGACCGCTCGGCATCGACCCGCTTCGCCGACGAACCGGGCTCTGACGACACTATTGTCGGCGCGGCTTGGCCTTCACCGCGCGATTTGCGCGAGGACTGTCGAGGCATCGCGCCGAGCGAAACACTTCCACAAGGCGAGCACGGCAAGACCTACGCGCTCGGTGGCATCAATATGGCCCACGCCGACTTCCACCGCATGATCGCGGAGGAGGCGGGCATGGATCCCGCCCGCGGCATCGAGCACGGCATGCACCAGGCGGATGCCGCACGCGTGCAGGAGCGGTTCGCGTACGTCGAGCCGTGGCAGGTTCTGCGGCGCGCTGCGCTCCCGAGCAACACGAACTGCCGCCCGAACAGCGACCCGCCCTGGGCAGAGGTCGAAGCGCCGCTCTGATCCTGCGCCGAACGGCGACCTACGGGGAGCGATCGCCCACTCGCTGCTGCCGCCGTTCGGGGTCACGGTGCGAGACGAACAGGGCGACGGCACCCACGACAGTCAGGACGACACCCGTCACCAGAAGCACCGTCGGCACCAAGTCGGCGCCGTAGACGATCTGCTCACCTGAAGGCATCGTGAACGAGCACGTGAGTCCGAGCGGGAACAGCTGCCAGCTTCCCTCGACGGTGAGCGTGCGATCGAGGCCGAGCTCCACGTGCCGTTCAATGCACGCCCGCTCCTCGCCAACGGCGGCCGGACCCCCATAGAAGCTCGCGATGAAGAGTCCCGTGAACAGCCACCAGAATATGAGGACGGGCAGGACCGCAGCACGGACGGTTCGTCTTCGGTCCATCGCTCAGCACCCTCCTGGCCGGTACGTCGACCGTACGGCATCGGCTGATCGGGGGGCAAAACCGGCACCGCTGGTCCCGTGCGAAAGGCGTCCCGGTTGCCCGCCGGAAAGACAGATGTCCCGCGACACATGAGACACATGTCGCGGGACATCACATCCGTGGCGAGTGAGGGATTCGAACCCCCGAAGGCTACGCCGGCTGATTTACAGTCAGATCCCTTTGGCCGCTTGGGTAACTCGCCAGGGCGCATCCGACCGGCTTAGTCAGTCGATCGGAGGCGCGATTGTCTATCGTACTCGGTCAAGGCGAGTGGCCGAAATCGAGTCAGTCGGCGGCGTCGAGCACCCGCGCCACGAACGCTTCGGTGCGCTGCCTGGTGCCGTCGATGCGGCGGTCGACGCTCGCACGAACCTCGCTGGGAGCCAGCGGAGCGGCCAGCCGCACGTTCTCGTGGCACGACAGATCGGCGCAGATGTAGGTGCCGATGCTGTCGCCGTGCGCGCCGGCATCCCCCGCCTTTCGGGCGGTGAACAGCGTCACCTGGTTGGCGGGCTGCATCGTGTGGCACAGGTTGCACATGGCCGACCGCGCCCGACTCGACCCGTCCGCCGCACGCAGCACCACGCCGGTCAGCTGACCCTCGACCTCCGCCACCACGTATCCCCGGCTGCGGGTGCGGGGATCACGCCACGCATAGAAGTCGAGGTGGTCCCAGTCGGCGAACAGGAAGTCGGCGGGCACGGCGACGAGGCGAAGGTCGTCGGAGCCGGCGTTGACGAACGACGTGCGCAGTTCGTCCTCGGTGAGGGCACGCATGGGTGCCAGTCTACGAACGCGCGTCCGTTGCAACACCCTCCCTGGGCCGAGCGGATGCCGCCGAGCGCCGATCGCGGATCACGAAGCCGAACCCGAACGCGATGAAGAACATCAGAACGCCGTACACCGCCGCAGGCAGGCTCAGCTCCATCGATCCGAGCACCGTCTGGGCGATGACGATCGCGAGCGTGGCGTTGTGGATGCCGATCTCGAACGACGATGCGATCGCCTGGCGCGTGCCGACCTTGAGCAGGCGCGGCACCACGTATCCCACGGCGAGACTCAGCAGGCAGAAGAGCACCGTGATGAGCGCGAGGCTGGCGATGTTCTCCACCAGAAGGTCCCAGTTCGAGGCCACCGCCCCCGCGATCACCACGATCAGCACCACCACCGAGACGATGCGCACCGGCTTGTCCATGCCGTCGGCGAACCGCGGCCACACGCGACGCACCAGCATGCCGGCGGCGACCGGAAGCAGCACGATCGCGAAGACCTCGACTGTCTTGGCCCACTGCATTCCCAGCTCGCCGTCGAACGGATCGAAATAGGCGATCGCGAGGTTCGTGATGATCGGCAGGGTCACCACCGCGATGACGGAGTTGATCGCCGTCAGCGAGATGTTCAGCGCAATGTCGCCACGGAACAGGTGGCTGTAGAGGTTGGCGGTGGTTCCGCCGGGTGATGCGGCCAGCATCATCATGCCGACGGCCAGCACGGGCGGCAGCCGGAACAGCAGTACGAGGCCGAAGCAGATCACCGGCAGCAGCACCAGCTGGCAGGCCAGCGCGACGATCACCGCCTTCGGCTGCTTCGCGACCCGCGCGAAGTCGCGCAGAGTGAGGCTCAGGCCCAGGCCGAACATGATGATGCCGAGGGCAACGGGCAATCCAATGGTGGTCAACGCTGATCCCATGGGACACATAGTGCCCGACGCGAGGCTCGGTAGACTCACGACATGGCTGATTCCTCCTTTGACATCGTCTCGAAGATCGACCGCCAGGAGGCGGACAACGCCCTCAACCAGGCGCGCAAAGAGGTCGAGCAGCGCTACGACTTCAAGGGCACCGACGCGTCGATCGAGTGGAGCGGAGAGTCGATCCTCATCAAGGCCAACAGCGAGGACCGCGCGAAGGCCGTGCTCGACGTGTTCCAGTCGAAGCTGATCAAGCGCGGCATCTCACTGAAGAGCCTCGAGACGGGCGACCCGACCCCCAGCGGTCGTGAGTACCGCATCGTCTCCACCCTGAAAGAGGGCATCTCGCAGGAGAACGCCAAGAAGATCGGCAAGCTCATCCGCGACGAAGGCCCCAAGTCGGTGAAGTCGCAGATCCAGGGCGACGAGCTGCGCGTGCAGTCCAAGAGCCGCGACGATCTGCAGGAAGTGCAGCGACTGCTCAAGGCCGCCGACCTCGACGTCGACCTGCAGTTCATCAACTACCGGTAGCCCACCTCGCCGTGAGCCCACCTTCCGTTCTGTCGCGGTGATGGATCTTCGTGCGAGCTGACGACCCGGTGGGCGGCGGGCGCAGGCATGCGCGCGTCAGATGCGGGAAGCGGTGACCAAAAGGTACTCCCAGTTCATCGCGCCCTCGTGAAGGGACCGATCGCCCAGCGCCGCCAGCTCGGTGTCCAGTGCGGCCACTTGGGCGGCATCCTCGCCGAGGAATCGGTACACGGCGATCGTGGGACCGTAATTGGCCTTGAAGAAGTCGCGGAACTCGATGCCATCGGAGAATCGGCCTACGCGCAATGTCTGCTGTCGCGCAACCAGGTTCTTGACGCGGTCGCCGAAAAGCGACCGAACGTGATCGGCGCGTCCCCACAGCGGGGCCGGGGACGCTCCGGCGGGCGGCGGTGGCGCGTAGGGCTTCATTGTGGCGAACATCTGGCCGATGAAGCCTTCGGGGGTCCAGCTCAGCACGCCGACGGTGCCTCCGGGGCGGCAGACGCGCAGCAGCTCGTCGGCGGCTTGCTGATGGTGTGGGGCGAACATCACGCCGATGCACGATAGGGCGACGTCGAAGGTCGCGTCGCCGTGCGGCAATGCCTCGGCGTCCGCGGGCTGCCAAGTCAGTTCGAGTCCCTCGGCCATCGCCTCAGTTCTGCCCACGTCGAGGAGCTCGGGCGTCAGATCGGTAGCAGTGACGTGAGCGCCCCGACGCGCGGCGGGCAGGGCCGCAGTCCCGGTACCGGCCGCGACGTCGAGGACGCGCTGTCCGGATTGCACGTCGAGGGTATCGACAAGGATGCGGCCAAGGGAGCCGACGACCTCGTCGGCGACGGCGGGGTAGTTCCCGCTTGCCCACATCGCGGCATGCTTCGCCTTCAGGGCCCGGTCTTCTGGCGTTGACGTCAAGGGTGTACTCGTGGAAGTCGGTCGAGTGCTGTATTGCATGGACATGGTTCCTCCGGAATTGGTTGTTGCCGCAACCGTAGGGATGATCATCCGGGTCGCACATCGGGGCCGACGCGCAACGAGGTCTCGGCGTCGACCGTCGAGTGGCGGCTGACGCGTAGCCGGTCAGACGCCGGAGAGCAGCCGCGCGACGGCCGCCGTACGCGCAGTGCGTCCGTGCAGCCCGAGCTTCGCGTACACGTTCTGCAGATGCCGCTCAACGGTACGCACGGAGAGCGTCAGCTCTGCCGCAATCGCCTCGTTGTCATATCCCCCTGCAGCCGCGCGGAGGATCTCGAGCTCCCGGGGAGAAAGCGCCGAGGCCACGTCCTCCGCGGATGCGACGGGCGCGGCGTCCCTGTCGGGAGCGATGAAGTCCGTGATCTCGCGGCGCAGGACCGGCCAAGCCGGTTCATCGGACAGGACGATGTGGTTATTGCTGTCCAGCGCGACAAACCGAGCGCCCTGAATGTGCGCTGCGAGATATCGGGCCTGCTCGAAACTCTTGATCTGGTCCCCAAGGCTGTGCAGTATCAATGTCGGCAGGTGCAGTTCGCCTAAACGGCCGCTGGAGTCGATCATCTGGCGCTGGGACCGCGCGAGCACCGCCGTGTCCGCGTCGACGGCCATCTTCTGCAGCTCGTCGATCCAACACATCTGCTCCTCGGTTCCGCCGGGGATCATCATGCTCGTGAAGACCCGCCGGAACTCCGGCGTCGGGCGCCCCCACCCGACTTTGATCATCGCCTCGAACGCGCGACCCAATTCCAGCTCATTCGCCGACGGAACGCCGCGTGCTCCGGCGTCGCTCCCGTAGAAGATCAGTCGGGTCAGGCGCTCCGGATGGCGCGCTGCATACTCGATCGCCACCGGGCCGCCCTGCGCCATCGCAAGGAGAGCGAAGTGGTCGAACCCGGCGCCGTCAGCGACGGCCTCGAGGTCCGCGACGCGGGCCTGCAGGCTGTGGTCGGTCACATCACGATCTGACAACCCGTGTCCGCGCTCGTCGTACCGGATCACCGTCGCGATGCGCCCGAGCTCGACCAGGAAATGGCGCCAGACAGGGCTCTGCCAGTCGAACTGCAGATGACTCAGCCAGCACGCGTCGATCAGCAACGGCGGACCGGCACCATGTACGGCGTACGCGATCCCGACACCGTCTGCGGAGCGCGCGAAACGAATATCCTGCACAGCACCCGTTTCGCGAGTCCCCACGCGACTCATGCTAGAAGCCCTGAGCGCTCAGCACACCCCCGTCATCGCCGAGCAAAGAGCCGTCGCCTCGAACACGGGCAGCCCGCGCCTGCGGGCTGCCAAGTGTGCACGTCAGGGCGGTTGCCAACCGGTCCTCGATCGCAACAGATCAGCCGCCGGCAGGGCCGGCATCCCGTGCGCGCTCAGGCGCGGCGGTAGCGGATGTGCGTCGCCAGCGGCGAGTGCAGCACCTCCACGGGCTCGTAGCCGAACGACTTCGCGCCGTCGAAGATGCGCTCCCCCGAGCCCAGCAGCACGGGCGCGATGTCGAGCGTGATCTCGTCGACCACGTCGGCGGCGAGCGCCTGACGGACGGTCGAGGCCCCGCCCGCGATGTGGATGCCGTCGTCGGCGGCGGTCTCGACCGCTCGCCCGTAGGCGTCGTCGAAGCCCCCGGTGACGAAGTGGAAGGTCGTTCCGCCTTCCATCTCGATCGGGTCGCGGGCGTAGTGGGTGAGCACGAACACGGCTGCGTGGTACGGCGGCTCCGGCCCCCACCAGCCGCGCCAGTCCCCATCCCACTCGCCGCGGATCGGGCCGAACATGTTGCGGCCCATTACGTACGCGCCCCGGGGGCGTCCCAGCCATTTGGAAGCGAGGGCATCGGCGTCGGTGGCGCGCGGATGTCCCAGGTGCCAGCGGTGCAGCTCGAGGCCGCGCCTTCCGAGCGGATCGTCGAGGCTCTGGTCCGGCCCCGCGACGAAGCCGTCGAGGGACATCGAGATGTGGCAAGTGGTCTCCGGCATGGGCCGCCCCTCTCGACGTGCGCGCGTCGATCCGGTCAGGTGCCGCAGAAGGTGCGGTACGGGCCGAAGGAGTCGGGCGCCGGCTCGGCGTAGCGCTCCAGGCCGGGGCGCTCGGTGAACGGCGAGGTCACGGCCTCGAGCAGCTGCTCGAACGGCTGCAGGTCGCCTGCCGTTGCGGCATCCAGCGCCTCTTCCACGAGATGGTTGCGCGGGATGTAGACGGGGTTCGCGGCATCCATCTTGTCGGCGTCGGGAGCGAGCGCGAGCCAGCGTTCTGACCACAGGTCGAACGGACCGGGGTCGGCGAAGAGCGCGCGGGTGCCCGCGGCGTCTCCGCGCGCGACGGCGCTCAACCGGCGGAAGAAGCCCGTGTAGTCGACGCGGCTGATCTGCAGCAGGTCGATCAAGTCGGTGAGAAGCGGCGTGGTCAACTCCTGGTCGGCGTCAGCCGGGATGCCGAGCTTGTCGAGCATCCCGCTGAACCAGGCCGCGTTGTACGCGTCGCGGAACCGCCCGAGCTCATCCTGGGCCAGCTCGATCGCCCGGTCGGTGTCGGGGTCGATCGTCGTCAGCAGGGCTTCGGCGAAGCGGGCGAGGTTCCACTCGCCGATCAGCGGCTGCCGACCGAACGCGTAGCGCCCCTGCCGATCGATCGAGCTGTAGACGGATGCCGGGTCGAAGGCATCCATGAAGGCGCAGGGGCCGTAGTCGATCGTTTCGCCCGAGATCGTCACGTTGTCGGTGTTCATCACGCCGTGGACGAATCCGAGCAGCATCCAGCGGGCGATGAGTGCCGCCTGCGCGTCGATCACAGCGCCCAGGAGTGCCAGCGACGGGTTCTCGGCATCGGTCAGGTGCGGGTAGTGCCGGTCGATCGCGTGGGCGACCAGGCGGCGCGCGAGGTCATCGTCTCCGGTCGCAGCGGCGTACTGGAACGTTCCCACACGCAGGTGGCTCGCCGCGACGCGGGTGAGCACCGCCCCCGGGAGCACCGTGTCGCGCTGCACGCCCAACCCCGTCGCGGTCACGGCGAGTGCTCGCGTCGTCGGCACCCCGAGGGCATGCATCGCTTCACTGATCACGTACTCGCGCAGCATGGGGCCGACCGCAGCGAAGCCATCGCCGCCGCGAGCGAACGGCGTGGGGCCGGATCCCTTGAGATGCAGGTCGCGCAGGCCGCCGTCGGCGTCGGTGACCTCGCCGAGCAGCAGCGCGCGCCCGTCACCCAGGCGCGGCGAGTATCCGCCGAACTGGTGACCGGCATAGGCCTGCGCGACGGGGGCCGCGGTCTCGGGGACGAGATTGCCGGTGAGCAGCCCTACTCCCTCGCGCGTGCGGAGTCCTGCCTGGTCGAAACCCAGTTCCGCCGCCAGCGGCTCGTTCAGCACCAGCAGTCGCGCGTCCGGGAAGTCGGCGGCAGCCCATGGCACGGCCAGATCCGGGAACTCGCGGGCGAACCGCGAGCCGAGGTCGACGGCGGTCTGCGGCGCGAGGCTCATGTTTCCAGGCTACGACCGGTGCGGCAGGTGAGGGCCGGTTTGCGCGGCGTAGGGGCGCGGGCGCCCGGCGCGCGTCAGGCGGTGACGATGCCGCGGGTGAGCAGCCCGTAGACCTCGTCGGCCGCGGCCTGCGGCTCGATGCCGTGCGTCACCAGCTGCACTCCGGCACCGAGCACCCCTTGCACGAGCGTGACAGTCGACCGGGATGCCGGCAGGCCCAGATCCTCCAGCACGCGGGTGAGGGGCCGCATGAGCGCGTCGTGCAGCGTCATGAGGTCTTCCATGCGGCTGGGACTGAGGTTCGCGTCACGCAGCGACCCGGCGATGGTGTGCCGCCCGTCGGCGGTCATCCGCATCGTCGCATCCACGAACGCGCGCAGTTCGGGAAGGCCACGCTCTGCGCCCTCCAGGATCTGCTCGATGTCGGCATCCCATCGCTCGATCGCATCGATCGCGATCGCGACGAGCAGATCGTCCTTCGACGGGAAGTAGTCGTAGAAGCTCGATCGCTTCATGCCCGCGCGCTCGGACACGCTTCCCGGGTTCACCCCGGCCAGCCCCGACTCTTGCAGCAGCTCCTCGCCTGCGCGCACGAGTGCGGCGCGCTGAGAGGCGCGGTGCTCGGCGACCGTCGGAGCGGTGATCTTGGGCATCCGGTAATTATCGTCCTGATCTGGGCCGGCCGCATGCAGCGGCGCGGCGGATGAAACGTCCTGAAGGGAGCGCGTCGCCCGCGACAGCTGGAGCTGCCGCGGGCGACGAAGGGACGCGAGGTGTCAGACCGTGACGGGCGCGCCCAGCCGCCCGTCGACCATCTCGAGCACGCGGTCGCAGTGCTCCAGCACGTCGCGGTCGTGGGTGACCATGACCACGGCGACGCCGGCGTCATGCGCCCGGTCGGCGAGAAGCTCAACCACCTCGTGGCTGCGGCGACGGTCCAGCGCTGCCGTCGGCTCGTCCACCAGAAGCAGGCTCGGCTGGTTCACCAGAGCGCGCGCGATGCCCACGCGCTGACGTTCGCCGCCGGAGAGCTCCCCGGGGCGGTGACCGGCGCGGTGGCCCATGCCCACCGACTCCAGCACGGGGGCGGGGGCGACGTGGCGGTTGCCCGCCAGCCGCCCGGCCAGACGCAGCTGGTCGGCAGCGGTGAGCGCGGGCAGCAGGTTGCCCGACTGGAACACGAACCCGATGTTGCGCAGGCGGAACCGCGCCCGCGTGCGCTTGGACAGGGTCGACAGGTCGGCGCCGTGCACGCGCACGGTGCCGCTGTCGGGGTTCGCCAGCGCGCCGGCGATCGCCAGCAGCGAAGACTTGCCCGAGCCGGACGGGCCGACGATGGCGAGGAGCTCGCCGGGCATGACCGTCAGCGACACGTCGTCCAGGGCCCGGACGCGGGAGTCCCCATCGCCGAGTTCGAGGACGGCGTTGCTGATCTGGAGGGCGGGGGTGGTGTCGGTGCTCATCGCTGGCCTCCCAGGGCTCGGAGCGGGTCGATTCGGACGATGCGCAGCACCGCGACGGCGGCGCCCAAGAGACCGAGCGTGATCGTCAGAGCGGATGCCACGGCGATCGGAGCCGCCTCGAGCGCGAAGGGCATGGCATCCGGCATGAGCGCGCCCAGGCCGACGCCGGCGGCCACGCCGAGGGCGGTGAAGCCGACCAGGAGGATGGCGGCCTGCAGCAGGCTGTCGCGCAGCAGATACCGGCTCGACGCTCCGACGGCGCGCAGGACCGCGAGGTCGTGGCTGCGCTGGATGGTCCAGACCGTGAAGAACGCACCGACGACGAGAGCGGAGATGGCGTACAGGAAGAACTGGATCATGCTGAGCGTCAGCGTCTCGGCCTCGTAGCCCGGGGAGGCGTTGAAGGCCTCGGTCAGGGTCATCGTGGTCGTGTCGGCTGTGGCGTCGATGGCCTCGTAGTCGGGCGTGGCGTCCTTCTCGGCCTGCAGCGCGACGACGCTGGCGAACGGGAAGTCGACCGCGGCGATCTGGGCCTCCGTCGGTGCACCCGGCTGGGTCGCGCCGGCGGCCATGAGCTTCCAGGTGTCCAGCGGCAGGTACGCGACGTCGACATGGCCGAAGGTGGCCTGGCCCTCGGTGAAGCCGACGACGGTCAGTTCCACGTCGGAGCGCTCGAGCCTGACGACGGTGCCGATCTCGACACCCTCGTCCTTCATCGGCTCCGAGACCACGATGCCGTTGGCGGC
Organism: Microbacterium sp. zg-Y818; assembly: GCF_030246905.1. Taxonomy (NCBI): domain Bacteria; kingdom Bacillati; phylum Actinomycetota; class Actinomycetes; order Micrococcales; family Microbacteriaceae; genus Microbacterium; species Microbacterium sp. zg-Y818. The sequence goes on from NZ_CP126741.1 coordinate 2,561,498, forward strand.
CCCGAGGCCCTCACCGGAGGACACCGGCGGCGTGAGGAAGCCGTCCGTCTCCACGCCGAAGAGCGTGAGGTCGATCTGGGTGCCGTCGTCGGTGACGCCGTTGACGATGTTGACGCCCATCGGCTCGGCCTCGGCGATGCCCTCGACACCGTCCCAGGCCGCGAGCTGATCTTCGTCGACGACGGAGCGGCTGAACGCATTGTCCGCTTTGGTGCCGCCGTCGAAGGCGAAGGCGCTGGCGGGCATGGATTTGAGGCCGGAGACCCCGTCATTGACCAGTCCGGAGGACAGGCCCGACAAGAGCACGACCAGCAGCGAGATGAGGGCGATGACCACGCCCATCAACGCGAAGCGGCCGCGGGCGAATTTCAGTTCGCGCAAGGCAAGGAACATGAAGGTCTTTCTGATCGTGAGTTTGTCGACACTCGTCGACATGATGCCGACAGTATGTCAGCAAAAACTGGGAGCGGCGCTCAGGCAGGGCCTGTGGACGCGCCTCGCGCCTGCGCCGCAGACGACGACGCCCGCCGCCGGAGGCCGGGGCGGGCATCGCTCGAGCGGCCGGACGGATCCGGCCGGTGACTACTTCCAGACCGTTGCGAGCAGGACGTTCACGACGGTGAGCAGACCGATCGAGGGCAGCACCCACGAGGCGACCTGCTCCTTTTTGCGGTTGACCAGCGCGATGACGATGATCGCGATCAGAACGGCGAGCTTGACGCTGATCTTGACGTTGTTGACCTCGTTGCCGAGGGGGTACTGCAGGCCGACGAGCGCGATGCCGGTGACGAGCATGGTCCATGCGCCGTGCATCATGGCGGGCAGCACGCGGGGGGTGCCGCGACGGGCGGATCCCATCTGGTAGAGCACGCCTCCGAGCAGCGCGGCCACACCGATGATGTGAAGGGCGAGGATGACGTTCTTCAGAATCTCCATACCCCCAAGCTTACCGACACAGTGTCGGAACACTTACCAGTCGGCGGGGGTCAGCTGCGGTCTGCGGCAGTCACCGTCTCCCCCGCGTCATGCGGGGTCACGAGCAGGCGCGAGATGCGCCGCCGGTCGATCTCGGCGACTTGGATCGTGGCCCCGCCGACTTCCACCTTGTCGCCGATGACCGCCAGACGCCCCAGCTGCTCCACCACGAACCCGGCCACCGTGTCCGAGGCGCCCCGCGGCAGGCTGATGCCGGTGGCCTCTTCGAAGTCCTGCAGGTTCAGGCGCCCGTCGACGAGACCCCCGTGGGCGGCGAGCGCCGCCGGTGCCACCTCGGTGTCGTACTCGTCGAAGATCTCCCCCACGACCTCCTCGACGAGGTCCTCGAGGGTGACGATGCCGTCGGTGCCGCCGTACTCGTCCACCACGACGGCGATCTGGTCGTTCTCGGCGCGCATGCCGGTGAGGGTCGGGAGCACCCGTGCCGTGGCCGGCAGGTAGCGGATGGGGCGGACGATGCCGGCGAGCGGCGCTTCAGGGTCGGCCGCGGCCGCCTCGAGGACGTCACGCACGTGCACGAACCCGGTGATGTCGTCGATCGACTGGTCGACGATCGGGTATCGCGAGAACGGCAGGTCGCGCACCCGGCCCGCCGCCGACGAGACGGTGTTGTCGAGGTCCAGCGTGACCACCTCGGGCCGTGGCCGCATGACCTCGCTCAGGTGCCGGTGCCGGATCGACAGCACGTCGTCGAGGATGCGCCGCTCATCTTCGGGGAGCCCTTCGTGGCTCGAGACGATGTCGCGCAGCTCCTCGTCGCTCAGGCCCTCCGCCGTCTTGTTCGGGTCGCCGCCCAGCAGTCGCACCATGGAGTTCGTCGAGACCGACAGCAGCCAGATCACCGGACGCATGAGCCGCGCGAACCCGTTCACGAGCGGGGCGACGCCATAGGCGAACTGCGCGTTGCGCTGAATGGCCAGCCGCTTGGGCACGAGCTCGCCCAGCACCAGCGAAAGGTAGGCGATCACCAGGGTGAGCAGAATGGTCGCGACGAGCGTCGCCGTCGACTGCGACCATCCCCACGAGACGAACAGCGGGGCCAGGGATGGCGCGATCGACGAAGCACCGAAGGCCGCCGAGGCGAACCCGGCGACCGTCACCCCGATCTGCACGGCGGAGAGGAAGGTGTTCGGGTTGCGTGCCAGCTCGGCGACCTTCTGGCCACGGGGGCCGCGCAGGGCGATGGCGTTCACCTGACTTTCCCGCAGCGTCACCAGCGCCATCTCGGTGGCGGCGAACACCCCGCCGATCAGCACGAAGACGATGACGAGCGCGATGTTGAGCAGCAGGTCCCCGCTCATCGTCGGGCTCCCCGCCGCCGCGGCATCCGATCAGATGCGTTCATGCCTCCAGCGTATGAAACCGCTCAGCGCACTGCACCGCGCGTGAGCCACCGCTGCAGGGCGGCATAGGCCTCAGCCCGAGGGTCGGCGCTGGAGAGGAAGAGGTCGTGGATGCCGCCGTTGATCCGCTCCACACTGACGCGCTTCCCGATGCGGGTGGCCGCCTTGGCGATGTCGTCGACGACCAGCACCGAGTCGGTGGAGGTCATGTCCTGCGACCACACCATGGGATTGGACGACCGCTCCGCCAGCATCACCAGAGCGGGACACCCGACATCCAGCCCCGCTGACACCCGGCGATGCCCTTCGAGGATCGCCGCGAGCCATCCAGGGTGCGTCGCGAAGCCCCGGTCCGGTCGCCACTGGGCGCGCGGCGGGTCGGCCGGCAGCGACCCCAGCTCGGTCTGCGCACGCGTGTAGAACCCGAGGTCGACCGCCGGGTGGGTGCCGAGCGGATCCACCCGCGCCCGCACTTGGACCAGGGGCGCGATCGCCTGGCGTCCGATCGCGCCCAGCTGCAGCTCCAGCCACGGGCTGTTGAGCACGAGTGCCGATGCGCGACCCGGGTGCCGGGCGGCCCAGAGCGTCAATGTCAACCCGCCGGTGGAGTGCCCCAACAGCACCAGCCGACGACCCGACGCGGCATTCGGCGCGTGCCCCATCACCGCGAGCGCCGCGCCGATGTCGGCGCCGTATTCATCGAGGCTGTTGATGTAGCCGGGTGTCTGCCCCTCGCGCAGGCTGCGTCCGTACTTGCGCAGGTCCAGCGCGTGGAACCGGGCGCCGAGGTGATTCCAGAACCGGGCGAGCTCGGTCTGGAAGAAGTAGTCCGACCAGCCGTGCACATAGAGCACGTCGACGTCGCGCAAGGGCTGGGTCATGCGCGCCGTGAGCGACGGGAGGCTCCGGACGAGCGTTGCCACCACCGGACCTTCGTCGTCGTTGCCGAGGGGCAGGGTGAGGCTCTCGAACGGCGCCCCCAGGATGTCGGTGGTCCACTGCTCGGCCATGGGGGTCAGCCTACGATGCTCACGCGCGCGCCGCCGGGCTCGGAGGCACCCGCTCGCCTGTCGCATGTCGTCGCTTCCGGGCACGGGAAACCGCGATCCGCGACAGGTGAAGCGCCCCGAGGGACTCCGCGACTGCCGCACCGCCCGGCTGAGCGCGCGCTACTCGCCGCGTGAGACCGTGATCATCTCCTCGCGGGAGACGACCTTGATGCGGGCGCGCTCGCGCGCGGCGCCGAGCGCGACCTCGTACTCGTCGAGACGGTGCCAGCCCTCGAGGTCGGTCCACCGCACGCCGCGGGATGCCAGCAGCTCGGGGATCGCCTCTTCCGAGGGGTCCTCGGGCGTCCACCACGAGCCCTGGTCGTTGATGATGTGCCCGACCGTCTCCATGGCATCCGACTTGGTGTGGCCGATGAGGCCGACCGGTCCGCGCTTGATCCAGCCCGTCGCGTAGACGCCGGGGACCCGCTCGTTGGAGTCCTTGTGGATCACCTGGCCCTCCTGGTTCGGGATGACGCCGTGCCGCTTGTCGAACGGCACTCCGGGAAGGGGGGATCCGAAGTATCCGACGGCACGGTAGAGCGCCTGAACGGCCACCTCCCGCAGTTCGCCGGTGCCCTCGACGCCGCCCTGGCCGTCGGGACGGGTGCGCTCGTACACGAAGGCGGTCACGCGGCCCTCGGCATCCGTCTTCACCTCGACGGGCTTTGCCCAGAAGTGCAGGTGCAGCCGGCGCGACGCCTCGCCGCCGGCGTTGTTGACCGAGGGTCGCTGGCGCCACGACTGCAGCACCCGGTCGATCACCATGACCTGCTTGTTGCTGGCGACGGCCGCACGGGATGCCTCGTCGTAGTCGAAGTCCTCGTCGTAGACGACCATGTCGACGTCGCGCAGCTCACCGAGCTCACGCAACTCGAGCGGGGTGAACTTCACCTGCGCCGGTCCGCGACGACCGAACACGTGCACGTCGGTGACGGGCGAGGCCTTGAGGCCCTCGTACACGTTGTCGGGGATCTCGGTGGGAAGCAGATCTTCGGGGTGCTTGACCAGCATGCGCGTGACGTCGAGGGCCACGTTGCCGTTGCCGATGACGGCGATCGACTCTGCCTCCAGCGGCCAGGTGCGGGGCACGTCGGGGTGGCCGTCGAACCAGCTGACGAAGTCAGCGGCGCCGTATGACCCTTCGGCGTCGATGCCGGGGATGTCCAGAGAGGTGTCGCGGATGGCGCCGGTGGCGAAGATCACCGCGTTGTAGTGCCGCTTGAGGTCCTCGAGGGTGATGTCCTCGCCGTACCGCACGTTGCCGAACAGGCGGATGTCACCACGGTCGAGCACCTCGCGCAGCGCGTTGATGATGCCCTTGATGCGCGGGTGATCAGGGGCGACGCCGTAGCGGACCAGACCATATGGCGCGGGAAGCTGCTCGAACAGGTCGATCGACACGTCGAAGCGACGCTCGGCTTTGAGGAGGAGGTCGGCGGCGTAGATGCCTGCCGGCCCGGCGCCGACGATCGCGAGTCGCAGCTTGGTCATGGGTGGTGGTCCTTTCGTGGTCGGCGTCGCGGGGGCTCTTGAGAGCCGGGTCCGGCGCCGGTCAGCTGGATCGGTCGGCGACGGCGCGCGCGAACCGGGTGAGCGCTTCGCGCACGGCGCCGTCGGGAAGGGGCTCGAGGGCGGCGATCGCGGCGTCCGACCATTCCCCGGCGAGGGCCTGGGTCGCGGCCGTCGCCTCGTGATCGCGCAGCCGCGCGAGGGGCTCGTCGAGGATGGCCGGATCGGCGCCGTCGGCGATGAGCGCGACCCCTTCGTCGATCTCGGCGCGAAGGGCGACGGATGCCGCATCCGTCCGCTGCCCCAGCAGCAGGTACGGCATGGTCGGCACACCGGCGCGCAGGTCGGTGCCGGGAACCTTGCCGGTCTCGTCGGGGTCGGCGGACAGGTCGATGACGTCGTCCAGCAGCTGGAACGCAACGCCGGCCTTCTCGCCGAAGGCGACCATCGGCTGCTCGAATTCACGCGGCGCATTGCCGAAGATGACTCCCGCCTGAGCGGATGCCGCAATCAGCGAGCCGGTCTTGTCGGCGAGCACCTGCAGGTAGAAGGCGACGGGATCGTCGGATGCCTGCGGGCCGACGGTCTCGTGCATCTGGCCGAGCACGAGGCGCTCGAAGGTGTCGGCCTGCAGATGGATCGCCTGCTCGCCGAGCCGCGCCATGATCTGGCTGGCCCGGGAGAACAGCAGGTCACCGGTGAGAATGGCGACGTTGTTGCCCCACACCGCGTGGGCGCTCGGCACGCCGCGGCGCACGTCCGCGCCGTCCATGACGTCGTCGTGGTAGAGCGAGCCCAGGTGCGTGAGCTCGAGGGCGGTGGCCGCCGCGATGACCTCGTCGGTGGCTCCGTCGCCCAGCTGCGCGGTCAGCATCGCCAGCATCGGGCGCACGCGCTTGCCGCCTGCCTCGTAGAGGTAGCGGCCCGTGGCATCCGCCAGGGCGTCGGTGGTCTTCAGCTCGGCGGCCATGTTCGCCTCGACACTGTCGAGACCGGCTTCGATCCGCGCGATCAGCTTGCGCGCGCGGGGACCGGCGAACACGCGCTCGGTCAGGCCGAGGCGGCTCGCCAGGCGGGTACCCGGCGTGGAAGGGCTCGCAGTCACGCTATCCAGCCTACCGGGGTCGCGTCGGCCCGAGCTGACTGCTCAGCGACCAGTCAGCGGCTTGCGAGCGCGGTGCAAGGCGACGATGCCGAAGGTGAGGTCGCGGTAGGCGACGTCCGCCCACCCCGCCTCGCGCATCCAGGCACTGAGCGTGGGCTGGTCGGGCCAGTCGCGGATCGACTCGTTGAGGTAGTCGTAGGCCGCGGCGTTCGAGCTGACGGCACGGGCGACCACCGGCAGCACCCGGTCGTTGTAGAAGCGGTACAGGCCGGCGAACGCGGGCGAGCGGGGGTGCGAGAACTCGCAGATCACCAGGCGCCCGCCGGGAGCGGTGACCCGCAGCATCTCGGCGAGGGCCTTCTTGGGGTCGTTGACGTTGCGCAGGCCGAACGAGATGGTCACCGCGTCGAAGGAGTCGTCTTCGAAGGGCAGAGCCGTGGCATCCGCTTCGACGAACGACAGGTTGGGCACGGAACCGTGCCGGCGCCGCCCCTCGGCGATCATGCCGGGCGAGAAGTCGGCGGCGACTACTTCGGCGCCGCTCGCGGCGAGCGCGACCGAGCTCGCCCCGGTGCCGGCGGCGAGGTCGAGGATGCGCTGTCCTGGACGCGGCGCGACCGCGCGGGTGGTGGCCACGCGCCACAGCCGGTCGTTGCCGAGGCTCAGCACGGTATTCGTGCGGTCATAGGCGGGAGCGACCTCGTCGAACATGCCGCTCACACGGGCAGGGTCCTTGCCGAGATCGGCGCGCAGAGGTTCGGAGGTCACCCCTCGATCCTACGGCGCGGCGCCGTCGGCCTCGCTGAACTCCGCCAGGCGGGCGAACCAGCGCTCGGCGGTTGCGTCGTCGAAGGGCGCCTCACCGGCACGCACCCGCGCCTCGAGGTCGACGGCGACCTGCTCCAGCCGGTCGACGAGATCGAGCGGGTAGCCATAGAACACCCGGTGCTCCTCCCACTCGTCGCGGTCCTCGATGTAGACCTCGGTGCCGACGCGCTTCACGACATCCAGGTCCATGTCGATGCCGACAGGCTCGCCGTCCTGCCAGCCGACGTCCCACGCGATGTCGATGTAGATGCGGGTGCGGTGCGGCGGCGAGTTGCGGGTGAGGACCCAGGTGCCGTCCGGCGGGATCAGCGTGACATCGGGGTACTCGGTGACGATGTCGCGCCCCGGGCGCACGCTGCGGTCGCCGACGCGCTGCCCCACCCAGTCCCCCCACTGGTCGCTCCCGAGGTACACGCACTCGTGCACCCAGTGGGTGCCGCCGTCCCACTTTCGCCAGCGGAACAGCAGCGGCGTACCGGGGGCGGGGCGGTCGGATGCCGCGGAGGTCGCGTCCATCTGGCGAGTCTAGGCTTGAGGGGTGACTTTGACTCCTCCGCGCCTCGTCGTGCGGACGCGGGAGATCGACCACGTCGAGGACCTGCTGCCGTTCACGTCCCCGTCGCACCCGAAGGCGTGGATCCGCCGCGGCGACGGCATGGTCGGATACGGCACGGCATACGCGTTCAGCGGTAACGGCGCCGAGACCTACGGCTCGCTCGCCGATGGCTGGAAGCAGCTGTCCGCGGCGGCGGACATCGACGACCCGCTGGGCCTGCCAGGCACCGGCCTCGTCGCCTTCGGCGCACTGGCGTTCGACGCCCGCTCGCACCGCGACAGCGTGCTGAGCGTTCCCCGCGTGATCGTCGGCCGTCGCGGCGGCCGGTCGTGGGTCACCACGATCACGCACGCCGACGCAGGGGCGGGCGACGAGGCGCGCGACCTGCTCGGGGACGGCGACGGTCCGCTCGAGCCCATCGAGACGCCGTACGGACCGCACTGGTCGGGCACCCTCGGCCCCGGCGAGCAGTCCCCGGCCGGATACATGGCCGCCGTGCAGGCGGGCCTCGACGCCATCGCCGCGGGCGAGGTCGGCAAGGTGGTGCTGGCCCGCGACCTGCGCGGCAGCGTACCCGTGGGCTCGGATCTGCGGCGACTCGCGCGCGCCCTGGCATCCGACTATCCCGACACCTGGGTGTTCGCCGTCGACGGCCTCATCGGCGCGAGCCCCGAGACCCTCGTCACCGTGCACGGCGGCACCGTCACGGCACGCGTGCTCGCCGGCACCACACCGCGCGGGGCGGATGCCGACGCCGACACCGCCGCGGCGTCGGCCCTGGCCTCGAGCCCCAAGGACACCGACGAGCACGAGTTCGCCGTGCAGAGCGTGCTCGCGTCGCTCCGCCCCCACACCCGCGCGCTCGCGGCGAGCGATGCGCCGTTCACGCTGAAGCTCCCCAACGTCTGGCACCTCGCCACCGACGTCGAGGGGGAACTGCACGGCGCGGCATCCGCTCTCGACCTCGTGAGCGCGCTGCACCCCACCGCCGCCGTCGCCGGCACGCCGACGGCTGCCGCCGTGGAGCTCATCCACCGCATCGAGCCGTTCGACCGCGGTCGCTACGCAGGCCCGGTCGGGTGGATCGACGCCCACGGCGACGGCGAGTGGGCCATCGCGCTGCGGTGCGCCCAGTTCGACGCCGCCGCGGCGCCGGGCGCGCCGATCGCCGCGACCGCGTACGCGGGCGCCGGCATCGTCGCGGGCAGCGACCCCGAGACCGAGCTCATCGAGACGCGCGTGAAGTTCCGGCCGATCGTCGACGCGCTGGCCTGACTCTCCGGCGCGTCTGCGGCCGACGCCCGCCGGCGCCCACCCTCCCCGTGCTCCCCCGTCACGGATGACGGTTTCCCGCCCACACAAGCAACAGAGCGCGACAGGCGAACCCGTGCGACGGGACGTTCCGGCCCCGAAGCACCCGCCGGCTAGGTCGCCGCGAGGCGCTTCTTCTCCGCCTCGACGTCGAAGGTGGCCGTCGGCCACTGCGGGTCGAGGCGCTCCAAGGTCGCCAGCAGCAGGTGCTGCACCGCGAGGCGTGCGTACCACTTGCGACCGGCGGGGACGACGTACCAGGGGGCGACGTCGGTGGAGGTCCGGTCGAACACGGTCTGGTAGGCATCCATGTACTGCGGCCAGAGGAGCCGTTCGTCGATGTCGCCGGGGTTGTACTTCCAGTACTTCTCGGGCCGCTCCAGGCGCTGCATCAGCCGCTCCTTCTGCTCGGCCGGCGAGATGTGCAGCATCACCTTCACGATGGAGGTGCCCTCGTCCGTGATGCGCCTCTCGAAGTCGTTGATGGCTCCGTAGCGGCGCTCGATCTCCTCCGGCGGTGCGAGCTCACGCACCCGTCCGATCAGCACGTCCTCGTAATGCGAGCGGTCGAAGACGCCGATGTAACCGGGGTGGGGGACGTTCTTCTCGATGCGCCAGAGGAAGTCGTGCGCGAGTTCCTCCTTGGTGGGCTTCTTGAACGCCTTCAGATGGATGCCCTGAGGGTCGGTCGCACCGATCACGTGGCGCACGATGCCGCCCTTTCCGGCGGTGTCCATCGCCTGCAGCACCAGCAGCACCGAGGGCTTGGAGTGGTCCTCCCGGCTCTGGGCGTAGAGCCGCTCCTGCAGTTCGTCGAACTCGTGCGCCCCGACGACGAGATCCTCGGCGGCCTTGGCCTTGTCCTTCCCGTACCCCGGCGTCGCACGGGTGTCGACGTCGGCGAGGCGGAATCCCTCCCGCACCCGCAGCGCCTCGACCAGGTCGACGTTGACATTGGACTGACGTATCGCGGTCATGCAGTCATCATGGCGGATGCCGAGCTCCGCGGCACCTGCTTCTTGCTCAGCGCGGCAGCGGAACCTCGATGAGCTGGCGGCCGCCGACGGGCGAGGTGAGCGCCTGATCGAGCGCGGCGCGCGTGGTCACCCGCTGGTACTCCCAGCCGTACGCGGTGGCCAGCGGCTCGAGCCGTGCGGTCTGCGGCGTGTACAGCACGCGGTCCATCGCCGAGGACCCCGCCACAGCCGCGACCTCGAGACCGTCGAAGATCGTGCCGCCGCCGTCGTTGCCGACGATCACCTGAATACGCGGCTCGTGCTCGTGCGGGGGCAGCAGCAGCGCGCCCACATCGTGGAGGAAGGCGAGGTCACCCAGCAGCAATCTCGTGACGCCGGGAGCGCCGCCGGCCTGCGAGGCCAGCGCGATGCCCGTCGCGGTGGCGACCGTGCCGTCGATGCCGGCGAGTCCCCGGTTGGCGTGGACGGTCACCTTCTTGCCCGGCAGCACGGCATCGGCCACGCGCACCAGGCGAGACGACCCGAACATCAGCCGATCGTGCGGCCATGTCGCCCGCCACACGGCGTCGACGAGGGCCTCACGGTCCAGCGGCGCGCGAATGGCCTGCAGCTCGGCGGCGATCGCGCCGAGGCGCTGCGCCGGTTCCGCCGACGCCAGCCCGTCCGCGTCGGGCGCGGCGGGAGCGAGATCGACCGCTGCCGCTCGAGAGGCCAGCATCCACTCCCCGAGCCATTCGCGGTCCGCGTCGCCGGGAGCGACGTCGACGCCGCCGACCGCCGTCGTCGCGCCGTTGAGGTTCAGTGGCTCCCCCGGTCCGCGGACCGCGATGACCTCGACGTCGGGCCGCGACAGGAGGGCGACGACCTCGCGGCTGAGCGTGGGGTGGCCGAAGACCACGGCGCGCTGCACGCGTCCACCGAGCGCCGGCTCGCGCAGCAGCGCGCGGTACCCGTGGACGAGGTTGCGACCGAACCGGGCGCCGCTGACGATCTCGGCGATGAGCGGCCACGACCCGCGGTGGGCGAGGTCCTCTGCTGCCGCACCGGCATCCGCTCCGGCCACAACGACCGTGCGCAGTCCCTGGTGAAGTGTCACCGGCTCTTCGTCTCCGCCAGCGGGGAGGTCGGACAGACCGATGCCGCCACCACCCTGGTAGAGCGCGCCCGACACCTCGCCGTCATCCTCGGCGTGACGCTCGTCGGCTGCGTCGCCCCCATCCGCAGCAGCGCCGTCGCCCGCGCCCCCGGCCGGTGCGGCATCGCCCAGCAGCCAGGTGGGCAGCACGCCCCCCAGCGGCTCGCGGCAGGGCACGTTCAGGTGCACCGGACCGCTCGGAAGGCTCCCCCACCCGAGGCTCGCGGCGTACGCATCGTCGGCGACGTCCCGCAGCATGGCGGTCTGGTCCGCGTCGCCGTCGCGGTCGATCTCATCGGGCACGGGCAGGTCGTACTCGCGCCGCGCGCTCACGGCGAACATGCCGGGCTGACGGGTGGTCTGGTTGGCGCCGACCCCACGCAGCTCGGGCGGCCGGTCCGCGGTCAGCAGCAGCAGGGGCACGCCCGCATGGTGGGACTCCAGCGCCGCCGGCAGCAGATTGGCGGCGGCGGTTCCCGACGTGCAGATGACGGCGGCGGGCACCCCCGACTCACGGGCCAGGCCCAGCGCCGTGAACCCGGCGACCCGCTCGTCTATGCGCACGTGCAGGCGAACGAGGCCGCGCGTCTCGAGCTCAGCGGCCACCAGGGCAAGGGCCTGCGACCGGGATCCCGGGCTCAGCACGAAATCGCGCACGCCGCGCTCGACGAGCCGGCCCAGCAGCGCCGAGGCGGCATCCGTCGCCGGAGCCTGCTCCGCCGTGGTCATGCGTCGGACGGGCGCGGGGGCTGGGGAGGCTGCGGCGGGTTGTTCCAGCGCGGGTCGTCGTCATCGGCGTCGAGGGCCTTGAGCTCCTCTTCGATGCGGCGGATGCGCTCGTCCGTGTCGCGGATGTCGCCGATGCGCCCGAGGAACTCGGGGTCGTCGTCCGGCGCCTTCGGGCGCGGGATGTCGGCGCGCTTGGTGCGGCCGACGGCGAACCAGAGGATGCCGCCGAGAACCGGCAGCGCGATCGTGATCAGCAGCCACATGGGCTTGCTCACGCCGCGGTGGCGGCGCGGGTCTTGCACGGCACAGTCGACGATGCTGTAGACCCAGAAGACGGCCAACAGCAGCGCAACGATGAGCAGGATACGCGCCACACTCTCATCCTAGGCGTGCTCACCTGGGCAAGCGCCGACCGTGACCGAACCGAAGCGGACACTCAGCGGACCGTAGGATGGAATCGTGAAAGCACGCTCCGCGATCGTCTACTCGGTGCTGCGTCTGCTGGCGTTCCTGGTTCCGCTGGGCGTGATGATGCTCTTCCCGATCATGCGGGAGTACTACTGGCTGTCGGCGATCTTCGCGGCCCTCATCGGGCTCAGCCTGTCGCTGCTGTTCCTGCGGGCCCCGCTGGACGAGGTCACATCCGACCTGGCCGCGCGGCGGCAGCGGCGCACGACCGAGCAGCAGGATGCCGACGCGGAGGATGCCGCAGCCGGCTCCCTCGGCGACGACGCACCGCTGCGCTGACTCCGGCCGCGCTGACTGGGGCCGCGCTGACTAGGCGGCGAACGCCCAGAGCAGCAGCGCCCCGTAGACCAGCGACGTCAGGGACGTCACCCCCAGCGCCACCACGAGCTCGCGCGGCGCGCGGTACGTCCAGACGATGAGGATCGCCGCGGCCGCCGGAATCAGCGCCAGCAGCGTCAGCCACGCGATGGGGAAGAACAGCGCGAGGTACGCGGAGATGCCGAACGGCACCAGCAGGAACAGCGTGAACAGCGCCTGAGTGGCGCGCTTGCCGATCCGCACCGTCAGGGTGCGCTTGCCGGCCGCGCGATCCTGGTCGATGTCGCGCAGGTTGTTCGCCAGCAGCACCGCGCAGGCTAGCAGTCCCGCTGCCACTGCGCCGAACCACGCCTCCTGCGGCACCACGCCTACCTGCGCGTAGGCCGTGCCGGCCGTGGCCACCAGGCCGAAGAAGACGAAGACGAAGAGCTCCCCCAGTCCCGCGTATCCGTAGGGCCTCTTCCCGCCGGTGTAGAACCAGGCAGCGACGATGCAGGCGGCGCCGGCTGCCAGCATCCACCACTCCTGGGTGCGGATGACGATGGCCAGGCCGGCGAGCGCGGCGAGGGCGAAGAACGCCAGCGCGACGGTCAGCACCGTGCGCGGCCGGGCCTTGCGCGAGGCGGTGAGGCGGGCGGGGCCCACCCGGTGGTCGTCGGTGCCGCGGATGCCGTCGCTGTAGTCATTGGCGTAGTTGACGCCGATCTGCAGCGACACCGCCACGACGAGGCAGGTCAGCGCGATCACCCAGTGCAGCTCGCGGTCGACCACGAGGGCGGCGCCGGTGCCGATCAGCACCGGGGAGACGGCCAGCGGCAGGGTGCGCAGTCGCGCGGCGCCGATCCAGTCGCCGACCGTGGCGCGGGAGGGCACGACCGGCGAGCCCGAGGCCTTGGGCTTCTGCGGGTTGCCGCGAGCCTTTCGGCCTGCTGCCGACGATGAACGCTTCTTACGCGAGGGTGCTGCCACGAGCAGTCAGTTTAGGCCGCGTCGGCCTGGTGCCTCGCCCGGGGGCGGCGCATCGTCGACGACGGCCCGGCGAATCGCCTCCCGGTCGGGCTTGCCGCTCGGAAGCGTCGACAGCTCGTCCACGAGCACCAGCCGAGCCGGCCGTGCGTGCGCGCCGATCTCCGCCGCCACCGCATCGCGCGCCGAGACCAGGTGATCGGCGTCGCTGCGGCGCAGCACGTCGCCGCGCGGGCAGACGATGACCGAAGCCTCCCCCCACCGCTCGTCGGGAACGCCGACGACCACGGCGCCGGCGAACCCCGGGATCCCCCGCACGATCTGCTCGACGCGGTCCAGCGACACATTGATGCCGCCCGAGACGATCACGTTGTCCAGGCGCCCGCGCACCTGCAGCACGCCGTCGGTCAGCATGCCGGCGTCGCCGGTGCGATACCAGCGGGTGCCGTCGTCATCCACGGGGAAGGTGGCGGCGGTTCGCTCAGGGTCGTCGAGGTAGCCGTCGGCGAGCGTGGGGCCTGCCACCTGCACCTCGCCGTCGACGATGCGCAGCGCCACGCCGTCCAGAGGCACGCCGTCGTAGACGCACCCGCCGCTGGTCTCGGTGGAGCCGTAGGTGCGCACGATCCGGGCCCCGGCCGACTGGGCGCGCTCGAGCACCGCGGCGGGCAGCGCCTGACCGCCCACGAGGATGGCCTCGTACGAGCGCAGTGCCGACGCCACCACGGTGTCGTGCTCCGCGGCATCCAGCAGCTTCTGCAGCTGAGCGGGCACGAGCGACGTGAAGGTGGGCACCCGCTCGCCGTTGCGGGTGGAGGTCATCATGAGCGAGGCGGCGGCGAAGGCCTGCGGCGTGAACGCCCCCGAAAGCAGGGCGGGCTCGCGGTCCGAGACGATGGCCCGCACGAGCACCTGCAGCCCCGCGACGTACGACGCCGGCAGCGCCAGCAGCCACGCGCCCTCGCCGATGCGCGCTGCTGTGGCGAGGGCTCCCGAGGTCAGAGCGCCGCGGCTGAGCACGACGGACTTCGGGATGCCGGTGGAGCCCGAAGTGGTGACGACCACCGCGGTGCCGGCGGGCACGGCGCGCGCGGCGGGGTCGACCATTCCCAGGCCGAGCGCGGGGCCCGCGCCGTGCAGCGCGGCCCGCAGCGCCCGCATCACGTCGCGCGGGTCGGCGCCGTCCACCGCCTGCAGTTCCACCGTCGCCTCAGTAGTGCCAGGGATACGGCGACCAGTCGGGGTCGCGCTTCTCGAGGAACGAGTCGCGGCCCTCGACCGCCTCGTCGGTGCCGTAGGCGAGCCGTGTCGCCTCGCCCGCGAACACCTGCTGGCCGACCAAGCCATCGTCGACGGCGTTGAACGCGAACTTCAGCATGCGGATCGCCGTCGGGGACTTCGTGAGGATCGTGCGCGCCATCGCGATCGCCTCGCGCTCGAGCTCGGCGTGCGGCACCACCCGGTTCACCGCCCCCATCTCGTACGCGCGGTCGGCGGAGTACTCCTCGGCGAGGAAGAAGACCTCGCGCGCGATCTTCTGGCCCACCTGGCGCGCCATGTACGCCGAGCCGTAGCCGGCGTCGAACGAGCCCACGTCGGCATCCGTCTGCTTGAACCGCCCGTGCTCGCGCGAGGCGATCGACAGGTCGCAGACGACGTGCAGCGAGTGGCCACCGCCGGCAGCCCACCCCGGGATCACCGCGATGACGACCTTCGGCATGAAGCGGATGAGTCGCTGCACCTCCAGGATGTGCAGGCGCCCGGAGCGCGCCGGGTCGGGGACCTGCGCCTGGTCGCCCTCGTACTTGTAGCCGTCGCGACCCCGGATGCGCTGGTCGCCGCCGGAGCAGAACGCCCAGCCGCCGTCCTTGGCGCTGGGGCCGTTGCCGGTGAGCAGCACCACGCCGATGCGCGAGTCCTGCCGCGCGATGTCGAGCGCCCGGTAGAGCTCGTCGACCGTGTGCGGGCGGAAGGCGTTGCGCACCTCGGGCCGATCGAACGCGATGCGCGCGATGCGGCCGTCTGTGGAGACGTGCGCGGTGATGTCGGTGTAGGCATCGGCGCCGGGGGCCAGCTGCCACGCCGTCGGATCGAACAGCTCGGAAACACTCACCCGACCAGCCTACGGCGGCAGGGGCGGGCGCGGGATCGCCCGGTGAGAGGACGAAAGCGTGGACGCACGCACTGCAGCGCCCTTATAGTTGCGGGAAATCCCGGGGAGGCGCGGCATGTCCACCGACATCACCACGTCAGAACGGACGCCGCTGACCGCAGCTCTGCTCCTCGAGCTCCACCGCATGGCCCGCAGCGGACTCGTCTGGGCACTCTTCTACGGCGTGTTCTCCCGCGCCGTACGTTCGGCGTGCCCCGGACCGCCATCGGATGCCGCGGCCGACTCTCTCGGTGAAGGTGCGTGCGTCACCGCGACGCTCGGCCCCTCGCCGCTGGTATGGCTCGCGACGGCGGCCGTCTTCGTGTGGGCGCTCGGCCGCCTGCGCAGAACCGAGGACGTCCTCGCGACGCGGCGCATCGTGCTCTGGACGTCGTGGGCCATGCCGCTCATCCCGCTGGTCGCGGGGGCACTCACCTTCTGGTGGTTCACGGCGATGCCGCTCGACGCCGTGGCGCTGGCGGAAGACTCCCCCTGGGTGAATGTCCTCGTGGAGCGGTACGACCCCGACGCGCCGTGAACACCCGCGCGGCGGTCGCGCGGGTGCCCGAGGGCGTCAGGCGTTCTTGCCGTCGCGCCAGCGCAGCCAGCGCTCGACGAGCGCGTAGTCCCAGTCCGGGCCCTGGAAGCCGAGCGTGTACAGGCGAACGCCGCTGTCGTAGAGGGCGTCGGCGACGTCCTCGTCGCGGTCCTTGAGCTCGTTCGAGATGATCAGCCCATCCGTCGGGCGCTGTTCGACCTCGGCCCACTTCTCGACCACCGAGAGCTTGTGGGGCAGGTTGTCGGGTCCCACGAAGCTGTGCCAGATGTCGGCGTGACGGGCGACCAGGCGCAGCGTCTTCTGCTCGCCCTGGCCTCCGATCATGACGGGGATGCGGCGCGTGGGCGCCGGGTTGAGCTTCTCCCACCGCTTCTCGATGCGGGCCAGGCCCTGCTCGAGGTCGCGCAGGCGCGAGCCCGGAGTGCCGAACTCGTAGCCGTACTCGTCGTAGTCCCGCTCGAACCAACCGGCGCCGGTGCCGAAGATGAACCGGCCCGTCCCGCCCTTGGCCGAGATGTGGTCGATCGTGCGGGCCATGTCGGCCTGCAGGTCGGGGTTGCGGTAGCTGTTGCAGTTGACCAGGGCACCGAACTCGACCCGCTCGGTCTGCTCGGCCCACGCGGCGAGCATCGTCCACGACTCGAAGTGCAGACCCTCGGGGTCGCCCGAGAGCGGGAAGAAGTGGTCCCAGTTGAACAGGATGTCCACCCCCATCTCCTCCAGCCGCATCACGGCCTCGCGGAAGGCGGGGTACAGGGCGTGCTGGGGCTGCAGCTGGATGCCGAGACGTACCGGCGTGTCGAGAAGAGGCATGCGGCTCAGCCTAGAGCGGGTGGGATGCCGCGAGGGTCGGCATCCACCCGATCGATCTCAGCGCGCGCGGCGCGCACGCCGCAGGGCGGCGACGATGCTTGTCCCCGCGATCGTGATCGCACCGGCGACGACGCACACCGTGACGACCGTGCGCGCGTCTGCGTCGATGTCGATGTACGCCACGAACGCGGGATCGAACAGGTCACCGGTGAGCGCGAGCACCACGACCGGCACCGTCCACGCGAGCGCGAGCAGGGCGCTGGCGATCGCACTGCCCATCCCCCACCGCCGGGCGATCCGCGCCCGCAGCGTCACGAAGGCGCCGGCGAGGACCAGCAGCACTCCGACGACGAGGTTCCACGGCCAGAGCGCCGGATCGAGCACGGACAGGCGCCCGGCGCCGTCGATGTCCCACGGGACGGCGAGGAAGACGATCCCGGCGATCGCGAAGCCCACCGCGATGATCCACGCGATCCACTCGCCGCGGCCGACGGGCAGCGCCTGGTCGACATCGCCGCCCGGCAGCTGCTCGACGTTCCACGGCTCCGCCTGCTCCCCCGCGCGTTCGAGAGCGGCGTAGACGAGCGTCATGCCCGTGAAGATGCCTGCGCCGACGGCGAGGGTCACGCCGATCGTCGGTCCCACGATCCCCCAGAACGCCCGGTCCTCGAGGGCCATCGCCAGGGCGACGGCGAATGCGACGGGCGGCAGCGCGCTCCACAGCACGATCCGCAGCACGCGCCGCCATGTCGGGTACCAGCGAGGGCCGAGGAGGTGCAGCGGCCGGTCGGCGTAGTCGGCGGCGAGGACGGCCGGGTCGCCGAGGTCCGTGAGCACCGCGATCTCGGCGGCGGCGGCATCCTCCCCCTGCTCGATGCGACCGTCGATCTGGTCGCGGATCGACGCGCGCAGCTCGGCGGCGTGGTCGGCACGCTCGCGCACCGGCAGGGGGCGCGTGGCGGCCGCGATGTAGCGGCTGGTGTAGTCGCCGGCGGTGAGCGGTTCCATGTCCGTGCCTTTCTTCTGGCGTCCGGTGTCACCGGACGCGCCGGGCCTTGAGGTAGCCGTCGAGCGTGTCCCAGGCTGCGGCCGCGACAGCGCCGAAGCCGATCAGCGTCACCACGACGGTCTCCACCGTCTCGGCCGAGTCTGCGGGGATGAGGCCGCGGAACAGCCCCGGATTCAGCAGCTCCTGCCGTGTCAGCAGCCACAGCAGCGGCACCACGAACAGCACATTGAGGGCGGCGTTCACGGTCGCCGTCGCCAGCGTCCAGCGACCCCGCAGATAGACGGTGACGGCGAGCGCCGCTTCCAGCGCGATGAGGACGACGAGTCCGAGGATCCACCCCGGCCAGAGCGCCGGCGACAGAGCCGGCAGCCAGCCGCCGGCCTCGACCAGGTAGGCCAGCCCGAACAGCTGGTCCCAGATGACGGCGCCGGCGGCGAGGGCGAGGAAGACGAGGGAGGCCACGAGGTCGCTGAGTCCGGCGCCGCGCTCCTTCTTCTCCGGGAGGCGGTCGAGGGTCCACACGGAGACGACGCCGGCATCCTTGTCTCCGGTGGAGCGCTCGATGATGAAGAACACCAGCGCCGTCCAGAAGCCGATGTTGACGATGACCGAGATCACCGCGGGGACGACCGCGCCGATGACGGTGCCGATGCTCTCCCCCGCCAGCACCTGGCCGAGGGCGACGGCGAACGCGACGCAGGCCGGCACGATCGCCCACAGCAGCTTCGTCAGGCGCCACCAGGTGAGGTAGTAGCGCGGTCCGATGAGCCAGAGGGGACGGTCGATGTATCCCGCGGCGAGCGCGTCGGGGTCGCCGAGCTCCGTGAGCACGGTGCGCTCGGCGGCATCCTGAGGGTCGCCCGCGGCGACGCGCGCATCGATCTGGTCCTCGATCGACGCACGCAGCTCGGCGGCGAGGTCGGGGCGCTGCTTCTCCGGGACCGAGCGCATGGCGGTCTCGACATAGCGGTCGGTGAGGGTGGCGGTGGTGGTCATGTCAGCTCTCCTCGGGGAGCCCGGCGATCGCGTCGGCGATCGCGGTGAAGTCGTCGGTGAGGGCGCGGGCCAGGCGCTGCCCGGCTTCGCTCGTGCGGTAGAACTTGCGGGGCCGGGCCTCGTCGGTGTTCCACTCGCTCGTGAGGTGTCCCTGCTTCTCCAGACGGCGCAGCAGGGGGTACAGCGTGTTGGCGTCGGTGTCGAACCCACGCCGGCTCAGCTCCTCGAGCAGTCCGTAGCCGTACCCGGGCTGCTGCAGCAGCCGCAGGCACGCGAGCACCGTCGTGCCGCGCCGCAGCTCCTGCAGGTGGGTGTCGAGGGCTTCGGTCTCGCTCATGGATCACACTGTACTGTGCGACGCACACTATCGTCAACGGCACATTGATGGTCAGCGCCGTGGCGGGGCCGTGCAGCGGGGCGCGCCCGCGCCGACTCCTCAAATAACGCGCGCGGCGGCGGCAATACGGCCCCCGCGCGCACCCGGCACCCGGTTCTTGAGGAGTTCGGACCGGCCATCGGACGCACCGGCGCCGGGTATGCACGGCGCGGGACCCGCGCGGCCCGCGCGCCGGCGGGCCAGGATGGGGGTGTGCCATCGATCCCTCCGCTCGACGAACTGATCCGCGACGCCGTCGTCGTGTCCCTCCCCCTCGCCACCCGGTTCCGCGGCGTGGACACGCGCGAGGCGATGCTGCTGCGCGGCCCTGCCGGCTGGACGGAGTTCTCCCCCTTCCTCGAGTACGACGATGCGGAGGCCTCCGCCTGGCTGGCGGGCGCGATCGACTTCGGCTGGAACGAGGCGCCGCAGCCGCTGCGCGACCGCGTGCTCGTCAACGCCACCGTTCCCGCCGTCGCAGCCGACCGCGTCGGCGACGTGCTCGCTCGCTTCGACGGATGCCGCACGGCCAAGGTGAAGGTGGCCGAGCGCGGCCAGGTGCTCGCCGACGACGTCGCCCGCGTCCGCGCCGTGCGCGCAGCGATGGGGCCCGAGGGCCGCGTGCGCATCGACGCCAACGGCGCCTGGAACGTCGACGAGGCCGAGCACGCCCTGCACGCCCTCGCCGAATTCGACCTCGAGTACGTCGAGCAGCCGTGCGCGAGCATCCCGGAGATGGCCGAGCTGCGAGCCCGCATCCGGTACATGGACATCCCGGTGGCCGCGGACGAGAGCGTCCGCAAAGCCGCCGACCCGCTGGCGGTCGCCCGCGCGGGCGCCGCAGACATCCTCGTGGTCAAGGCCCAGCCGCTGGGCGGCGTCCACCGCGCGCTGCAGCTCGTCGCCGAGGCAGGGCTCCCCGCCGTCGTCTCCAGCGCCCTGGACACGTCGATCGGCCTGTCGATGGGGGTCGCTCTGGCGGCCGCTCTGCCGACATTGGACTTCGACTGCGGCCTCGGCACCTCAGCGCTGTTCGTCGACGATGTCGCCGCCCCGGCGCTCGCGCCCCAGGGCGGGGCGCTTGCGGTCGGCCGCATGCAGCCGGATGCCGCAGCACTCGCCGCCCGCGCGGCGCCGGCAGACCGCCGGGCGTGGTGGCTCGACCGGATCGCGCGCTGCTACGCCGTGCTGGATTCGGTCAGCTGACCGGCGGGTCCACGAGCGCTGCGGCCAGTCGCTCGGCTCGGGCGTTGAGCAGCTCGCCGGCGCGCTCCTCGTTCAGGCCCTGCAGCGCGGCGCGCACGGAGGTGTCGTCGGCGATCGCGACGAACAGACGCGCCACCTCGTCGGCGGGCAGCCGCAGACGGAAGCCGTAGGCGTCGACCAGCCGCGAGACGATCTGCGAGATGCGGGCGATCATGCCGTCCTGCCAGGCGAGGTACGCCTGCGCCATCTGGGGATCCCGCAGCGCCTGCGCGCGGATCTCGCTGCCGAGCGCGGGATCGATGCCGGGACCCACCGACAGCCCGACCAGGCGGCGCAGTAGATCGGCCGGGTCGGTCGAGACACTGTCGGCGTCGAGGCCGCGCACGCGCGTCTCGGCCTCCTCGATCTTCACCTCGGCGACCCGAGCGATGAGGGCGAGGAACAGCTCGCCCTTGGAGGCGAAGTTCGAGTAGAAGGCGCCCCGGGTGAAGCCGGCGCGCTCGCACACCTTCTCGACGGAGGCCCCATCGAGCCCGACCTCCGCGAACACCTCCAGCGCGGCGTCCAGCAGGCGGCCGCGGGTGTTCTCTCGACTGCGCGTGAGCGGGCGCGGATCCGCCATCGCGCCACCTCCTTCACATGAATCACCCAGCCCGGCGGGGCCGGCGCGAATTACGATACACCTACGTATCCGATACATTTCTGTATCCACCCCAAGACTGTCGATCGAAGGACGCCGTGTCCACTCTCCTGTTCTCCCTGGGCCGCTGGTCGTACCGTCACCCCTGGCGCGTTCTCGTCGCCTGGGTGCTGCTGCTGAGCCTCGCGGGAGGCGGCGCCCTGGCCTTCATGAAGGGCACCGACAACGCCTTTTCGATCCCGGGCACCGAAGCCCAGGAAGGCATCCAGCTGCTGGAGCGCACTTTTCCGCAGGCGAGCGGCACGAGCGCCCAGATCGTCATCGTCGCCGATGACGGCGACGTCGTGACCGAGGAGCCCTACACCGCGGCCATCGCCGACACCGTCGCCGCATTCACCGACCTCGACGGCGTGCTGGCCGTCACAGACCCGTTCGACGACATGGTCTCGGGGCTCGTCTCGGACGATGAACGCGCCGCGATCGTGCGCCTGCAGTTCGACGGGCAGGCCATCGACGTCAGCGAGGAGACGACACAGGCCCTCCGCAACATCTCCGCAGACGTGCGCGACGAACTCCCCGCCGGGGCCCAGGTCGCCCTCGGCGGGGACCTGTTCGGCACGTCCATTCCGACGCTGTCGATCATCGAGGCGGTCGGCGTGCTCCTCGCGCTGTTCGTCCTCATCGTGACGTTCCGCTCCCTCGCCGTGGCCTGGTTCCCGCTGGTGAGCGCCCTCATCGGGGTGGGACTGGCGATAGCCCTCATCTACGCGGCGACGGCCTTCACCCTGATCTCGTCGACGGCTCCCATGCTGGCGATCATGCTCGGGCTCGCGGTCGGCATCGACTACGCCCTCTTCATCGTCGCGCGCCACCAAGACCAGGTGCGTGCCGGGGTGGAGCCCGAGGAGTCCGCCGCCCGCGCCACCGGCACCGCCGGCTCCGCCGTGGTCTTCGCCGGCATGACGGTGCTGATCGCACTCGTCGGGCTCTCGTTCGCCGGCATCCCGTTCCTCACCGTCATGGGCATCGCCGCCGCGGCCGCCGTCGCCATCGCGGTGGCGGTCGCCGTCACGCTCACCCC
This sequence comes from Microbacterium sp. zg-Y818, assembly GCF_030246905.1. Taxonomy (NCBI): domain Bacteria; kingdom Bacillati; phylum Actinomycetota; class Actinomycetes; order Micrococcales; family Microbacteriaceae; genus Microbacterium; species Microbacterium sp. zg-Y818. The sequence continues at coordinate 2,583,623 of NZ_CP126741.1, forward strand.
CGCCCTCCTCGGGTTCTCGAAGGGCCGCGTGGTCGGGTGGCCACGCCGCGCACGCCGCACGTCGAAGTCCGACGAGACGGATGCCGCGGCGCCGGCGCCCCGCCGCGCTCGCCGGGGCTTCGCGCAGCGGTGGGTGATGCTCGTCACGCGTCACCCGGTCGTGACGACCATCGCCGTCGTGGCGGGCCTCGGGGTGGTCGCGGTCCCCGCGGCATCCCTCACGCTCGCCCTTCCCAACGCCGGCGTGCAGTCGCCGGCCAGCGAGGCTCGGCAGGCGTATGACCTGACCGCCGAGCACTTCGGACCCGGCAGCAACGGCCCCCTGATCATGACGGGGACGATCGTCACGTCGACCGATCCGCTCACCCTGATGACCGACATCGGCGACGAGGTCGCGAAGATCCCCGGCGTCGCCGAGGTGGCCCTCGCCACACCGAACGAGACGGCCGACACCGGTCTGGTGCAGATCGTCCCCGAGACCGCACCCGACGACCCGGCCACCGCCGACCTGGTGCGGGAGCTCCGCGCCCAGCACGACCGACTGCTCGACGAATACGGCGTCGATCTCAAGGTCACCGGCTTCACCGCCGTCGGCATCGACATCTCCGACCGCCTCGGCGCGGCGCTGGTGCCCTTCGGCCTCTTCGTCGTCGGGCTGTCGCTCATCCTGCTCACGATCGTCTTCCGTTCGATCTGGGTGCCGGTGACCGCCGCCGCGGGATACCTGCTGTCGGTCGCCGCCTCGTTCGGCGTCGTGGCGGCGGTGTTCGAATGGGGCTGGTTCGCGGATCTGCTGCACGTCGCCCGCACCGGACCGGTCATCAGCTTCATGCCGATCATCCTCATGGGCGTGCTCTTCGGCCTCGCCATGGACTATCAGGTGTTCCTCGTCTCGCGCATGCGCGAGGACTACGTGCACGCCCGTCGTGACCGCGCCGGACGCGCCGACCGTCATACCGCCGTCGGCGCCGTGCGGTCGGGCTTCACGGCGTCGGCCCGCGTCGTGACCGCGGCCGCCGTCATCATGTTCGCCGTCTTCGCCGCGTTCGTACCCGAGGGCGACTCGTCCATCAAGCCCATCGCGCTGGGCCTTGCCGCCGGCATCGCGATCGACGCGTTCCTCGTGCGCATGACGCTCGTGCCTGCCGTCATGGCCCTGCTGGGAGAGAAGGCCTGGTGGATGCCGCGCTGGCTCGAGCGCCGGCTGCCGCACTTCGACATCGAAGGCGAGGCGGTGGAGCGCGAGCTCAGCACCGCGCACTGGCCCGAGCGGCCCGCGGCCGTCGCCGGCGAGGGCGTGACGCTGACGGCCGATGCCGGTCGCCGCGGCGAGGTCACCCTGTTCCGGGACTGCACCTTCCGCGTCGACGACGGCGGCACGCTGCTCGTCGACGGCGAGCGGCGCGCCGCACGCGCCTTCGCGCTCATGGTCGCCGGGCGCCTCACCCCCGACGACGGGCTGCTGCGCGTGGCCGGCCACCTGCTGCCCGGACGCGCGGCCTGGGTGAGGGCACACGTCTCCGTCGCGCTCCTCGACGCCGCCGACGACCCCGTTCGGGCACTCCGGCACGCCCTGTCGGGCTCGCCGCGCCTCGTCGTCGTCGACGGCCTCGACGCTCTGCCGTCGGAGCACCGGGACGAAGCCGCGCGGATGCTGCGCACGGCCGCCGCGAGCCTGCGCGAGCGCTCCGGCGACCCGCGGTCTGCCCTCACAGTCGTCGCATCCGGCCACTCCGACGGCGGTGCCCGTGCGGTGCTCACGGCGGCCGGGCGGCCCGAGCCCACCCTCCTGATCCTCAACGACCGACCGGCATCCCCCACGCCCGACACGGATGCCGCGTCTGACCGAACCGCGGAAAGCAAGGCCTTCGCATGACCCTCCTCCTCGAGCGCGCGCGCTCGCGCCGCCCCGTCACGTGGCTCACCCTCATCGGGGTGCTGCTGCTCCCGGTGATCATCGGCGGGGTGCTCGTCGCCGCGCTGTACAACCCCACGGAGCGCCTCGACGCCATGAACGTCGCCGTCGTCAACGACGACGAGCCCGTCACGATCGACGACCAGCTGGTGCCGCTGGGCCGGCAGCTGACAGCAGGCCTCGTCGAAGGCTCCGACGACCTGCCGAGCAACCTCACCTGGACGATCTCCAACGACGAGGATGCCCGTGACGGACTGGCCGACGGCGGCTACGACGCCATCGTGACCATTCCGGAGAACTTCTCCGCCGCCGCCACCTCCACCGCTCCCGGCAGCATCCCGGAGCAGGCCACCATCGTCGTGGAGACCGCCCCCGACAGCCTCGTCGTCGACGAAGCCATCACCGCGCAGGTCACGCAGGCCGCAGCGGGGTTGCTGGGAAGCCAGCTCTCGCAGGTGTACCTCGAGAACGTCTTCCTCGGATTCACCACGCTCGGCGACCAGCTGGGTACGGCGGCCGACGGTGCCGCGGAGCTCGGCGACGGCGCCCGCACCATCGGCGACGGCGTGACGAGCCTCGCCGACGGCGTGCGGGCACTGGGCACCGGCGCCGGCGCGATCGCCGACGGCGCACGGGAGCTGTCCTCGGGCGCGGGAGCGCTCGCCGGCGGAGCGACCGAGGCCGCCGATGGACTCGACTCGCTCGCCGACGGCGCGACGGCCCTCGCCGACGGTCAGCGGCAGCTCGCGGGCGCGATCGGCGGGATCGCATCGCAGATCCCCGCGGACATGCCCCAGATGCCGCAGCAGCTCACCGACGCCATCGCCGGCATCGCCGCCAACAGCACCGCGATCAACGAGCAGCTGACGGCATCGGCGCAGCGACTGGCAGAGCTCGCCGCCTCGTGCGATCCGACCGCCACCCCGGCGCTGTGCACGCAGCTGAACGACGCGGCCCAGCGCGCGCAGCAGGTGCTGCCCACCGCCGCGACCCTCGTGGGTCAGGCCGGTGCCATCGGGTCGGCCCTCGAGGGCATGGGGCAGATGCCGGCGCTCGGCGCCGGCCTCACCGAGATCGCCGCACAGGCCAACCAGATCGCCGACGGCGTCGCGGGGCTCGCCGGCGGCGCGCAGCAGGCGGCGGGCGGGGTCCGTGAGCTCGCCGTCGGCGCCGACGCTCTGGCATCCGGCGCCTCACAGCTCGCGACCGGCGCCGATCAGCTGACCTCCGGGGCTACGGACGCCGCCAACGGCGCCGATGCCCTGGCCGACGGTGTCGGCGAACTCGCCGGTGGAGCGGACACCCTGTCGGACGGCCTCACCACCGCCACCGAGGCGCTCCCGTCGTACACCGACCAGGAGGCCGCCGACCTCGCCTCGGTCGTGGCCGACCCGGTGGCCGCCGAAGGGCTGGGCACGAACCTGTTCGGGGCATCCGCCGTTCCCCTCCTCGTGACGATCGCGCTGTGGTTCGGCGGGCTGGGCTCGTTCGTGGCGCTGCGTGCGGTCTCGGGCCGGGCCCTCACGTCGCGTCGGCCCTCGGCGCTGCTCGCGCTGCGCTCGCTCGCGCCGGCAGCGGCGATCGGCGCCCTGCAGGGTCTGCTGGTCGCCGGGGTGGTGCAGCTGGCCGCAGCCTACGACGGCGGCACCTGGTCGCTGTTCGCCCTGCTGTGCATGCTCGCCGGTGTCGCGTTCGCCGCGGTGAACCAGGCGCTGGTGGCCGTGCTCGGCGGCGCCGGCCGCTGGGTGTCCGCGCTGGTCGGCGTGCTGGCGGTCGCCACCGGCGTCGTGTCGACCGTGCCCGGCGTGCTCGCCTCGATCGCAGGCCTCATGCCCACGACCCCCGCCTACCAGGCCATGCTCGGCGTGCTCACCGACGCCGGCGGCGTGGGAGCGGGCGCTGCGGGCCTGGTGATCTGGGGAGTCCTGGCCCTCGTCGCCTCGACGCTCGCGGTCACCCGCCGTCGGTCGACCTCAGCCAAGGCCGTGCTGGGAGCCGCCGCGGCGTAAGGCCCGCGCGCCGTCGCAGCGGTGCGGGCCTGCGCGTCAGTTCAGGCCGCTGTAGGCGTGCAGGCCCTTGAAGAACTGGTTCACGATCGTGAAGTTGAAGATGACCGTGGCGAAGCCGATGATCGACAGCCACGCCGAGCGCACGCCGCGCCACCCGCGCGTGGCCCGGGCGTGGATGTAGCCGGCGTAGAGCACCCAGATCACGAAGGTCCAGACTTCCTTCGTGTCGAAGCCCCAGTAGCGGCCCCACGCGTCGTTGGCCCAGATGGATCCGGCGATGAGGGTGAAGGTCCAGAAGATGAACCCGATGATCGCGAAGCGGTAGGCGAGCGACTCCAGCGTGTCGGCGTTGGGAAGCGTGCGCAGCAGGCGCGACCCGCCGCCGGGCGCGGAGACCTCCTGCGGATCGCGGTCGGCGACCCGCAGGAGCTTCGCCTCGCG